>JBOGDQ010000083.1:0-21418 GCA_050742975.1 Jatrophihabitantaceae bacterium | reverse complement strand
GTGCCGTCCGGGACCCTCACCCCGATCTCGGTCCTCGCCCGTGGCGACACCGCGCGGCTCGACTCCGCCCTCGCCGCGCTGCCCGGGGTGCACGACGTAGTGGGGGCGAACCTGCCGGGCTTCCGCGCGGACGGCACGTCGCTGAGTTACGTCCTTCCGTCCGCGGAGGCCACCCAGCCGCGTGGACAGGACGTCGTGCAGGCGGTGCGCCGTCGCGTCGCGGGTGATGCGGACGTGATCGGCATCGGCGGCCTGGGAGCCCAGATGCACGACTTCGACCGGGCCATCTACGGCAGCTTCTGGCAGATGCTGCTGATCATCGCAGTGGTGACGCTGGTGTTGCTGACCGTCGCGCTGGGCTCGTTGCTGCTGGCGGTGAAGGCGGTCCTCGTCAACGTCGCGTCCGTCGCGGCCGCGTTCGGTGTGATGGTGCTGATCTGGCAGAAGGGCTACGGCAGCAGCCTTGTCTGGGGCGTGGACGCGACCGGGACGATCACGTTCTGGGTGCCGATCTTCGTGTTCGCGTTCGTGTTCGGGCTGTCCATGGACTACGAGGTGTTCATCCTGTCGCGGGTTCGTGAGGAGTACGACGCGACCGGTTCGACGCACGACGCGGTGGCGACGGGCCTCGCGCGAACCGGGCGGCTGGTGAGCTGTGCGGCGCTAATCCTGGTGTTCGCGTTCCTTGCCATGTCCACCGGCCCGCAGACCGACATCAAGATCCTCGCCACCGGGATGGGTGTCGGGATCCTGCTGGACGCGACTGTGGTGCGCTGCCTGCTCGTACCGGCGCTGGTGGCGCTGTTCGGTCGGGCGAACTGGTGGTTGCCGAGGCCGCTGGCGCTGCTGCATCGGCCGTCCGCTGTCCCGGCTCGCGAGGTCCGCATCCCGGCGATCCGCTGATCGCCCGCACGGTCCGACAGCTGCGAGCCAGCGTCCACAACGGCCGGGTTATGCACAGATCCGGTCGGTCCCGCGCGCGAAGACCGTAATCTGGCGAGACTGGACGAGTGGGGCGCACACTGGGCAGATGGACGGGGCAGTCATGCAGCAACTACTCGACCTGCAGCAGTCCTGGACGTTCGAGGACCTGCAGCAGCTACCCGAGGACGTCGACTGGCGCCGCTACGAGATCGTCGACGGGGCGCTCGCGGTGAGTCCTTCTCCCGCCTACGACCATGAGGTGATCAGCGCACTTCTGCGCATGCGGCTGCAGGAGTCAGTACCACCTGGATACCTGGTGGTCGGTCCGATGATCCTCGATCTGCACCCGTCCTATCGGGTCCCGGACCTACTAATCACGCCACTGGGCCTGTTCGGTCACGGCCGCCGACTGATCACCCCGACTGAGGCACTACTTGCGGTGGAGATCGTGTCGCCGAGCTCGCGAACGACCGACCGGATCACCAAGCCGGCGCAGTACGCCGCGGCCGGGATCGGTGCCTACTGGCGCGTGGAGACCGAGCCCGAGGTCACGCTCACCGCGTACGCGCTGGAACCGGGCGCGTCGGCCTACATCGAACTCGGCACCTGGGGCCCCGGACACACCGCCGCACTCACCGAACCGTTCCCCGTCACCATCGCGATCGACGCGCTGACACCGCGCGCGTAGCAGCACGGGCCGACAGCCCCTGTCCGCGTTTGCACAGGCGGGATCGTCGTCCACAGGCTCACCAGATCGCGTGCGGCAGAACCACGATTTGGCCAGGCTGGAGCCGTGGGGCGCACACTGATCACATGGACGGAGGCACCCGGATGCCGCAGCTGCTGGACCTGCCCAGGGTCTGGACACCCGACGACCTCGACCAACTCCTGCCGGAGGGCGCCGACTGGCGGCGCTACGAGATCGTTGACGGATCACTCGTCGTGAGCCCATCAGCCGGTTCTCGCCATGAGATCGTCAGCGCTCGGTTGCTGGCGCGGGTGTACCCATCGTTGCCCGACGGCTACGAAGTCGTCGGCCCCCTCGGGCTCGACCTCGGAGCGTCCTACCGCATTCCCGATCTCATGGTGATCCCGACAGGGCCGTATGCGCAGGGCAGGGCACTGGTCCGGCCACCTGACGCTCTGCTCGCTGTCGAGATCGTGTCGCCGAGCTCACGGACGACCGACCGGATCACCAAGCCGGCGCAGTACGCCGCCGCCGGCATCGGCGCCTACTGGCGCGTCGAGACCGATCCCGACGTGACGCTCACCGCGTATGCACTGGAACCCGGCGCGTCGACCTACACCGAACTCGGCACCTGGGGCCCGGGACACAGTGCCGCACTCACCGAGCCGTTCCCCGTCACCATCGCGATCGACGCGCTGATACCGAGCGGCTGACTCACGCCTTGCGCAGCTCGGCCTCGACCTCCGCGCGGGCCGCGTGCGGGACCAGTTGCCCGTCACGCATGCTCACGTAGAACGCGTCGACCACCGAACCCGCGACCGAGGATACCCGCGCCGAGCGGACGTCCAGCTGGCACCGCGCCAACGCCGCGGTCACCCGGCACAGCAGCCCGATCGCGTCCGCCGCGCTGTACTCCAGGACGGTCGCGTCGGTGGCCTCGTCGTCTAACCAGTGGACAGTCGGCGGCTCACCATCACCGGGCACGGAGCGGGCGTAGCTGCGCTCCTTGTCCCGCAGCCGCGCCGCCAGCCCGGTGTCCCCGTCAAGCACCCGCACCAGCTCGGCCCGCAGCCGGGCCGGATCGGGCATCCTGCCGAACCGGGGCTGCACCGAGAAGTGGTTCACCGCCATGCCGGCGTGCGTCCGGATCGACGCTGACCGAACGTCGAGCAGCTCTAGCGCGAGCACCCCGGCCGTCCGGTACAGCGTGCCGACCGAGTCCGGGGCGGCCACTATCACCTCGTCGTCGCGAACGAGCACCGCAACCTGACCGGCCTCGGCGAGTGCGCGTCGCTCGTCGTCCAGCGGCGGCATCGACGCAGGCTCGGCACCGTGCAGCACGGTGCGGACGCGAGACACCAGGTCGGCGATCAGCCCGGCCTTCCAGTCGCTCCAGGCGGCGGGGCCGGTCGCCGCAGCATCCGCGATCGCCAGCAGGTGCAGCAGCTCGAGCAGCTCGCTCGAGCCGCCGACCGCGTCGGTGACGATCCGCAGCGTGGCCGGGTCGTCCAGATCGCGGCGGGTCGCGGTGTCGGGCAGCAGCAGGTGGTGCCGGGCCATCGCGGCGATTACCTCCACCTCGGCGTCGGTGAAGCCCATCCTCCGCGCGACCCGGGCGGCGATGGCTGCACCGACGACCGAGTGCTCGCCCGGGTAGCCCTTGCCGATGTCGTGCAGCAGCGCGCCGACCAGCAGCAGATCCGCCCGCGGGGCAGAGCGGGCGTGCTGCGCGGCGTGCGCGGCGGTCTCGAGCAGATGCCGGTCCACGGTGAACCGGTGCACCGGGTTGTGCTGGGCCCGGCAGCGCACGGCGTCCCACTCGGGGATCAGCGCAGACAGCAGCCCGGCCAGGTCGAGCGCCTCGATCACCGGGACGGCCGCCGCTCCGGTGCCGAGCAGGTCCAGGAAGTCCTCGCGGACGAGCGCCGGCCACGGCACGGGCACCGGCACAGCCTCCGCCGCGAGCCGGTGGAGCGTGAACCCGGCCAGCGGCAGCGCGTGCTGCGCCGCGGCGTTTGCCGCCCGCAGTACGAGCCCGGGGTCGTCGGCCGGCCTGACGTCCCGGGCCAGCACCACCGCACCGTCCTGCGCCACGACGTCACGTGCCAGGCCGACCCGGTCGGGCAGCGCGCGGGAGCGACCGAAGCGGCGCCGCCCGCCACTCGGCCGGGCCCGCAGCCACGCCTCGTCGAGCGAGTGCGCGATGACCCGTCCGGCCTGGTTCACCAGCCGCAGGACGTCGTCGGGATCGTCCAGGCCGAGCGAGTCGGCCACGCCGTCCTGCTCCTGCAGCCGCAGCACGTCCTCGGCCCGCCCGGCGCGCCGGTGCAGCTCGCCGCGGACGTCCAGCAGGTCCGCGTAGGCCTGCCGCACGGGAGTCGGCACGTCCACCAACTGGGCGGTCGCCAGCGCACGCAGCGCCTGCGCGTCGCGCAGCCCGCCACGCGAGTCCTTGACGTTCGGCTCCAGCAGGAACGCGGCGTCCCCGACCAGCTCGACCCGCTCGATCGAGAGCTCGCGCAGCTCATCGGACCGGGCGGCGGCCGTTGCCCGCCACAGCTCGCGGGTCCGCTCCCCCACGCTGCGCGCGAGCGCTTCGTCGCCGGCGATGTGTCGGAGGTCCAGCAGCCCGAGCATCGCCGTCAACTCCTCGCGAGCCACGGCGACGGCCTGATCGGGTGTGCGCACCGCGTGGTCCAGCCCGATGCCGCTGTCCCAGATCGGATACCAGATCCGGTCGGCGAGCTCGCCCAGGCCGCTGACCGACCCGTCGTGCAGCAGCACCAGGTCCAGGTCGGAGTGCGGCGCGGGCTCGCGCCGGCCCAGGCCGCCGACCGCGACCAGGGCCAGCCCATCGCGCTCTGGGACGAGCTGCCGCAACCAGTCGTCGTAGGCGGCGGCCAGCTCCGAGCGCAGGTCCGCAGCACGAAGTCCGGGCCGACGCAGCACGCCGGACCGGACCCGTTCGAGCGACTCAGACGGCGTCGGCGTCACGCTCCCCCGTGCGGACCCTGACGAGGGTCTCGACCGAAGTCACCCAGACCTTGCCGTCGCCGATCTTGCCGGTGCGCGCCGCCTCGACGATCGAGTCGACCACCTTGTCGGCGTCGGGGTCATCGAGCAGGATCTCGATGCGCACCTTCGGCACCAGATCGACGACGTACTCGGCTCCGCGGTACACCTCGGTGTGCCCGCGCTGCCGGCCGAACCCCTGGACCTCGCTGACCGTCATGCCCTGGATGCCGAGCACCTCCAGCGCCGCCTTCACATCCTCGAGCTTGAACGGCTTGATGACCGCGGTCACCTGCTTCACGTCAGATCCCCTTCCCGGCCGCGACGGGTACCGCGGGCTCGGCTGCTTGCGGCGACGGGTGCGTTCCGGCACTCGTCAGGCCACCGCCGAGCACCGACGAGAAGCTGTACGCGGTCTCCGCGTGCTCGTACTCGTCGATACCGGCGACCTCGACCTCGGCCGACACCCGGAAGGCGCCGACCTTCTTGAGCACCGTACCGATGAGGAAGGCGACCGAGAACGAGTAGGCGAAGACGCAGACGACGGCCAGCGCCTGCTTGCCCAACAGCGAGAAGTCACCGCCGTAAAGCAGGCCGCGCTGGAAGATCGGGTTCCCCTTCGCGTCCACGTAGCCCAGCGCGGCCGCACCGCCGTCGAATCCGAACACCCCGATCAGGAGGGTCCCGACGACGCCGCCGACGAGGTGCACGCCGACCACGTCGAGCGAGTCGTCGAAGCCGAACCGGTACTTCAGGCCGACTGCCAGCGCGCACAGGACGCCGGCGATCAGGCCGATCGCCGCGCCCCCGAGCGGGCTCACGAACGCGCAGGCCGGGGTGATCGCCACCAGGCCGGCCACCGCACCCGAGGCGGCGCCGACCGTGGTCGGCCGGCCGTCGCGGAACTGCTCGACGGCCAGCCAACCGAGGATGCCCGTCGCCGTCGCGACGCCCGTCGTCATGAACGCGAGCGCGGCGACGCCGTCCGCGGCGCCCTCCGACCCGGCGTTGAAGCCGAACCAGCCGAACCACAGCAGGCTGGCGCCGAGCAGCACGAACGGGACGTTGTGCGGCTTCATCGGGTCACGACGCCAGCCGATCCGCTTGCCGGCGACGAGCGCCAGTGCCAGCGCGGCCGACCCGGCGTTGATGTGCACCGCGGTACCGCCCGCGAAGTCCTCGACGTGCAGCTTGTTCAGGATCCAACCGCTGCCGAACACCCAGTTGGCGACCGGGAAGTAGACGAGCGTGACCCACACCAGGACGAACGTGGTCCAGCCCCAGAACTTGAGCCGGTCCGCGATCGCACCGGAGACCAGGGCCGGGGTGATCACGGCGAACATCAGCTGGAACGCGGCGAACACCAGGACCGGCACGCCGGCCGAGTTGACCGCTCGCAACACCGCGGAGTGACTGCCCAGCCCGACCAGATTGTTGTTCCAGCCGATGATGTTGCCCCGCGCCGTGCCGAACGCGAACGCGTACCCGAAGATCACCCACAGCACCGGGACGGTGGCCAGGCAGATGAAGCTCATCATTAGCATGTTCAGCACGCTCTTCGAGCGGACCATGCCGCCGTAGAAGAAGGCCAGGCCCGGGGTCATCAGCAGCACGAGCGCGGCCGACACCAGCATCCAGGCGGTGTTCCCCGTGTCGAGATCCGGCATGCGTCCGGCTCCTCTCACTCTCGTCGTCGTCAGTGCGCGATCGGTTTCGCGCTGGGCACAGACTGGTGCGGCCCTGTTTCGGCAAACCGTTGTCGCGTGTTTCGGGCGTGTAACCGATAGCGTCGATCAGGTGCCGAGCATCACCCGAACCGAAGCGGCTGAACGCGCCCGCTCGATCGCCGTGGACGGCTACCACGTAGCGCTCGACCTGACCGGCGGCGACAGCACGTTCACGTCCACGACCACGATCGGCTTCCGCGCGTCCGGGACGGCACGATCCACGTTCCTGAACGTCAAGCCACAGCGGCTGGAGCAGGTCGTGCTGAACGGTTGGCCGGTCGACCTCGGGCTGCTCCGCGACGGACGCCTGCCGCTGGACGGCCTGCAGGCGGGCAATCGGGTCGTCGTCGACGCGGTGATGGCGTACTCGCACGACGGCGAGGGGCTGCACCGGCACGTCGTTCTGGCGACCCGATCAGAGCGCGCTGACGGCACCGTACCTGGAGCGCTTCTTCACCGAGATCGCGCACACCTCGGAGCTGCGCTCGGGCTGGCTGGTCGGCCAGGTCGCGCTGCTCGCCTACCCGCGCTGCGAGGTGTCCCCGGTGACGCTCGCGCTGACCGAGTCCCTGCTGGCCCGGCCCGAGCTGGCCGACGGCATCCGGCGCTCGCTGGTCGATGCCGGCGACGACCTGCGCCGTGCGCTCACGTCCCGCCGGCGGTTCGCGCAGGCCGAATCGGCTTGACGCTGGCGTCGCGCGAGGCTGCACGGCCGTGGACGTGAACGGTGCCAGCTTGGCCTGGCCCGCCTGCGCCTGGCACGGGTCCGCGCCCGATCTTCCTGCGCCCACCGTCACCAGCACTACCAGGCGCAGGAAGATCCGCCCCCGCGCGCGATCCACCCAGGCGCAGGAAGATCCTCAGCCCACAGCGGATCGAGCGCTGACGAAGGCGGCCACGCACGACTCGACGTCGGCTGCAGAGTGCGCTGCTGACAGCTGGACGCGGATGCGAGCCTTGCCCTGCGGGACGACGGGGTAGCTGAACGCGATCACGTACACGCCGTGCTCGAGCATCGCGTCGGCGATCCGGCCGGCCAGCGCCGCGTCGCCGAACATGACCGGGGCGATCGGATGCTCGCCGGGCAGGACGTCGAAACCCTCCTCGAGCATCCGCCGGCGGAACAGCGCGGTGTTCTCGCGCAGCTGTGTGCGGGCGTCTCCCCCGGCGGCTACTCCCCCGGCGGCCACGTTCTCGCTGCCGGGAGGACCCACACTGCTTCCGGCGATCAGATCCAGCGCAGCGAGCGAGCCGGCCACCACCGACGGCGCGACCGCGTTCGAGAACAGGTACGGCCGCGAGCGCTGCCGCAGCAGCTCGACGATCTCGGCGCGCGCGGAGATGTACCCCCCGGATGCGCCGCCGAGCGCTTTGCCGAGCGTGCCCGACACGACGTCGACGCGGTCCTGCACGCCGGCCAGCTCGGGCGTGCCCGCGCCGCTCGCGCCGACGAACCCGACCGCATGCGAGTCGTCGACCATCACCATCGCGCCGTGCTGCTCAGCCAGGTCGCAGATCTCGCGGAGCGGGGCGAGGTAGCCGTCCATCGAGAACACGCCGTCGGTGACGATCAGCCTGCGCCGTGCGGAGGAGGCAGCACCCAGCTGCGCCGCCAGGTCGCTCATGTCCCGGTTCCGGTAGCGGTACCGCTGCGCCTTGCACAGCCGGATGCCGTCGATGATTGACGCGTGGTTGAGCTCGTCGGAGATCACCGCGTCCTGCTCGTCCAGCAGCACCTCGAACAGGCCGCCGTTGGCGTCGAAACAGGACGAGTACAGGATCGTCGCCTCGGTCTTCAGCAGCGAGGACAGCCGAGACTCCAGCGCGGTGTGCTGCGTCTGCGTCCCGCAGATGAACCGGACGCTGGCCATCCCGAAGCCCCAGTCGTCCAACGCGGCCTTGGCCGCCGCCACGACGGATGGATGATCGGCCAGGCCCAGGTAGTTGTTCGCGCAGAAGTTCAGGACCTCGCCCGCGCCACCCGTGCGGATGCGGGCCGATTGCGGCGAGGCCAGCTGCCGCTCGTTCTTGTACAGCCCGGCGCCGCGGATCTCCTCCAGCGTCGCCCGCAGCTGCTCGCGCACCGCTCCGTACATCAGACTCGTCTCCCCTGCTTCGCGCGAGCGCTCAACACGAACTCCAATCCATGACGACCTTGCCGCACTGCCCGCGCCGCGCCGTCGCGAACGCATCGGCCCACTCGCTCGCCGGGTACCGGTGGGTGATCACCTGCGAGATATCCAGACCGGAGCGCAGCATCGCCGACATCGCGTACCACGTCTCGAACATCTCCCGACCGTAGATGCCCTTGATCGTGATCATGTGGCTGACCACCTTCGCCCAGTCGATCTCGATGGGCGCGGACGGCAGCCCGAGCATCGCGATCCGCCCGCCGTGGTTCAGGTTCGCCAGCACGTCCGGCAGCGCGGACGGGTGCCCGCTCATCTCCAGCGCGACGTCGAACCCCTCGACCATGCCCAACCGGTGCTGCCCGTCGGCGATCGACTCGCGCGAGACGTCCAGTGCGAGATCCACGCCCATCGCCCGCGCCAGGTCCAGCCGGTACGCCGACACGTCCGTGATCACCACGAACCGCGCGCCGACGTGCCGGCACACCGCCGCCGCCATCAACCCGATCGGGCCCGCACCGGTGATCAGCACGTCCTCGCCTACCAGCGGGAACGAGAGCGCCGTGTGCACCGCGTTGCCGAACGGGTCGAAGATCGCGCCCAGGTCCGGGTCCACCGGCTCGTGATGCACCCACACGTTCGACTCCGGCAGCACCACGTACTCGGCGAACGCCCCGTCGCGGTTCACGCCCACGCTCGACGTCCGGATGCACAGGTGACGGCGCCCGGCCCGGCAGTTGCGGCACGTCCCGCACACCACGTGACCCTCGCCGGAGACCTGGTCGCCGACCCGGACGTCACGTACGTCGGCTCCGACCGCCACGACCTCGCCGCAGAACTCGTGCCCGGCAATCAGCGGCGCGTTCACCGCCCCCGCCGCCCAGGCGTCCCATGACTCGATGTGCAGATCGGTGCCGCAGATCCCCGCCCGCAGCACCCGGATCTTCACCTCGCCGGCGCCCGCCGACGGCTCCGGTCGATCCGTCAGCTCGAACCCCGGCGCTCCCGCCGGCTTGTACAGCGCCTTCATGCGTGACTACCCCTTCCGCCACACCACGGCGTGGCCAGCGGGGTATTCACGCCTCGCCCAGCAGGGCGTCGACGAACTGTTCCGGATCGAACGGCGCCAGATCGTCGGCGCCCTCGCCCAGCCCGACGAGCTTGACCGGCACGCCCAGCTCGCGCTGCACGCTGATCACGATGCCGCCCTTGGCCGTGCCGTCCAGCTTGGTCAGCACGATCCCGGTCACGTCCACCACCTCGGTGAACACCCGGGCCTGGGTGAGCCCATTCTGCCCCGTGGTCGCGTCCAGCACGAGCAGCGTCTCGTCGACCGGCCCCTGCTTCTCGACGACCCGCTTCACCTTGCCCAGCTCGTCCATCAGCCCGACCTTGGTGTGCAGCCGGCCGGCGGTGTCGATCAGCACCGCGTCCACCCCGGCGGCGGTGCCCTGCTTGACGGCGTCGAACGCGACGGACGCGGGGTCGCCGCCCTCGGGCCCGCGGACGGTCTCGGCGCCGACGCGTGCCCCCCAGGTCTGCAGCTGGTCCGCGGCCGCGGCCCGGAACGTGTCGGCCGCGCCCAGCAGGACGGTGCGCCCGTCCGCGACCAGCACGCGCGCGAGCTTGCCGCAGGTGGTGGTCTTTCCGGTCCCGTTGACGCCGACGACCATCACGACGGCCGGCCGCCCGTCGGCCGGCAGGGTGTGCAGCGAGCGGTCCAGGTCCGGCCGCAGCGCGGTGACGAGCTCCTCGGCCAGCAGGGCGCGCAGCTCGCCGGCCGAGCGGGTCCCCATCACCTTGGTCCTGGTGCGCAGGTTGCCGACGATCTCGCCCGTCGCGCCCACCCCGACGTCGGCGGTCAGCAGCGCCTCCTCGACCGCCTCCCACGCGTCCGCGTCCAGCTGCTCGCGCGAGAGCACCGACAGCAGCCCGCGGCCGAGGCCGGACTGCGAGCGGGCCAGCCGCGCGCGCAGCCGCAGCAATCGGCCGGCAGTGGGCTCGGGTGTCTCGAGCGCCGCCGGCGCGATGACGTCCTCGGGCGGTAGCTCGACGACCGTTCCGACCGCCCGGGTGGGCGTGTCCCGGGGTAGGTCCGCGTCGTCACCGACGCCCGGCCGCGGCGGCACGGGCGTGCTGCGGCGACGGCGCGGCACGAGCAGCGCCGTCATCAGCACGAGCGCGACGACGACGACGGCCAGGACAATCCAGAGCCAGATCACCTGGTCATCCTCTCAGCCGGTCCACGCCGCCCGGCAGGCCAGGGCTCGGCATCGCGGACGGCCAGGGTTCAGTGGTTGATCAGCAGGCCGCCCTGCGCCCACGCGCCCCACGGGATGTTCCAGTCGCCCAGGCCGTCCCACGAGGGCATCCGCTTGCCACCGGTGTTCGTGTAGGTCACCACGTCGCCGATCTGGCTGAAGGCGTAGAACCACCTCGCATCGGCAACGGTCAGGTTCGTGCAGCCGTTGGACGTGCTGCGCTGACCGATCTGCGAGTTCCAGGGTGCCGCATGCAGGTACTCGCCGGATCCGGTCACGCGCACCGACCACTGCACGGGGTCGTTGCTGTACCCGGGCCCGCTCATCATCACCGTGCCGCTGGGACGCAACTGGTTGGTGCCGGGGACGTCCTCGCCCTTCTGCATGACGACCTTGGTACCGAAGTACGTCGGCTCCGTCGCCTCGCCGAGCGACACCGGGATCGTCTTCACATCCTGGCCGTTCGAGGTGATGGTCATCCGCTTCGAGGCGCCGTCGACGCTGGAGATGTGCTGGTCGCCGGTCCTGATGGTCACCGACGTGAGCTTGTCCCCGTACACCAGGCCGGTGCCGGCACTCAAGCCACCGATCGGCAGGTTGACCTTGATCGTGGCGTGCGCCGGCCAGTACACCCGTGGCCGGTAGTGCGCCTCGACCGGGCTGTCCTTGTACGGCTTCTCCCAGTACCAGGCACCGTTGGCCGGCTGGCCGTTCACCGTCACCGTGACGGCCTTGGTGAACGCAGCGGAGTCCTTCGGCGTCGGAGTGAATCGCAGGATGATCGGCATGCCGACCCCGAACGTCTCACCGTCGGACTCGACCGACATCACGCGCACCGTCTTGGTCGGCACGGCCGGCTTGGTCGACGTCGACGTGCTCGTGCCGCTGGTGGTCGACGGGTCGGAGGACTTCGTACCCGGAGTGGTGTTGTGCGACGGCGATCCGGAGCCGGTCGAGCACGCGGCGAGGGCGAACGTCGCCACCACCGCCACGGCCGCAAGGCGCGTTCGGTTTGTCATGTGGTGCGCACCAGCCCGCCCGTCTGCCACTGTGCCCACGGCACGTTCCAGTCTCCGTATCCCTGCCCGAGCTGCATTCTGGGGCCGTCCGCATTCAGTTCTCTCACGACGTCACCGATCTCGAGGTAGCCGTACAGCTTCTGCGCATCCACCGGTCGCAGGTTGGTGCAGCCGTTGGACGAGTTCGCGTGGCCGATGTTGTTCTGCGGCCCGACACACCCCGCGGAGCCGACGCAGTTCCACGGTGCCGAGTGTAGGTACTCGCCGCCGTAGGTGAGGCGCTGGGTGTACTTGACGTGCGGGTCGTCGTAGCCAGGCCCCTTCATCCGGATGTCCTTGCCCTTTTCCATGATCACCTTTATGCCGCGCAGCGTGGGGGTGTTACTCGCGCCCAGCGACACCGGGAAGGTGCCGTAGGTCCTGCCGTCGCTGACCACCGTCATCGTGTGCGTGGAGTTGTCGACGGTCGAGATGTGCGAGGCGCCGATCGAGAAGTCCAGCGTGAGGTTGTCGTCGTACACCAACCCGGTGCCGGCCGACTTGCCCTGCATCGGCAGGTCGACGTGGACCCTGGAGTGCGCCTTCCAGTAGAACTCCGGTCGCCAGTGACCCTCGATCGGGTACCCCTTCTGCGCGGCCGAGTACTCGAAGTACCAGGCACCCTTGACCGGAGCGCCGTTCACGGTCACCTTGGTGGCCGCCTGCAGCGGCCGGCCGTCGGTGATCTTCTTCGAGAAGTAGGCGATGATCGGCATGCCGACGCCGTACTGCGCGCCGTCGGCATTCGCGGTCCGGATGTGCACCGGCGCTCCCGTCGGCTGGACCGGCTTGGGCTTGGTGCTGGTGGAGGTGCTCGGGTCCGGCGACGTGTCGCTCGTTGTGCCGCCGGACGTGACGCTCGACGTCGGCCCGGGCTTGGTGCTGCTGCCGGTGGTGCACCCCGCGAGGACGGCCGCCGCGACGGCGAACACTACCGTGATGATCCAGATCGGGCGCGGTCGAGGGGACAGACTCGGCTTCGTCACCCCCCCAAGGTATGCGACGGCGCCGGGTCGCCTGACCTCGACTGGCGCAATTCACAGGGTCGCAGCCGTCAACCGGGGACGTCGACCCGCTCCCCGACATCGTGCAGCCGCTGGCTGATCACCTCGGTCACGCCGTCGCCGCGCATGGTGATGCCGTACAGCGCGTCGGCGATCTCCATCGTGCGCTTCTGGTGCGTGATGATGATGATCTGACTGTTCGAGCGCAGCTGCGAGATCAGCTCGAGCAGCCGGCCCAGGTTGATGTCGTCCAGGGCCGCCTCGATCTCGTCCAGGACGTAGAACGGGCTCGGGCGCGCGCGGAAGATGGCCACCAGCAGCGCGACCGCGACGAGCGAGCGCTCGCCACCGGACAGCAGCGAGAGCCGCTTGACCTTCTTGCCGGGCGGGCGGGCCTCGACCTCGATACCGGTCAGCAGCATGTCGTCGGGATCGGTGAGGACGAGCCGGCCCTCACCCCCCGGGAACAGTGCGGCGAACACGAGCTCGAACTCGCGTGCCACGTCGTGGTAGGCGCTGGTGAACACCTCGAGGATCCGCTCGTCGACCTCCTTGACGACGGTCAGCAGGTCGCGACGGGTGGCCTTGAGGTCCTCCAGCTGGGTGGACAGGAACTGGTGCCGCTCCTCCAGCGCCGCGAACTCCTCGAGCGCGAGCGGGTTCACCTTGCCCAGCAGGGCCAGGTCCCGCTCGGCCCGCGAGGCCCGCTTCTCCTGCGTCGCGCGGTGGAAGGGCCCGGGCTGCGGCGCGACGACCTGCTCGCCTCGCTCGAGCGCCTGCTCGTACTCGGCCGTCTCGATCGCGGACGGCGGGCAGGGCAGCTCCGGACCGTACTCGGCGATCAGCGCCTCGACGTCCACCCCGTACTCCTCGACCGCGCGGGTCTCGAGTTGCTCGATCCGCAGCCGCTGCTCGGCCCGCACCATCTCGTCCCGGTGCACGGCGTCGGTGAGCTGGGCCAGCTCCTCGGCCAGCGTCCGGGTGCGGCTGCGCAGCGTCAGCAGCTCGCCCTCGCGCACGACCCGCGCCTGCTGCGCAGCGTCACGCTCGGCCACCGCACCGGCCACCGACCGGCCGATCCGTACCAGCACCTGCTGCGCCACGTCGCGGACGGCTGCCGCGACCACGGCCGCGTGTGCGCGGGCCTCGCGCGCCTGCTGCTGGCGCCGGCGGGCGTCACGTTCGAGCTGGGCCGCGTGCAGCAGTTGGTCGACGCGACCTGCGACCGCGCGCACCCGCTCCTCGCCGGTACGGACGGCGAGCCGGGCCTCCATCTCGCCCTGCCGGGCCCGGGCCAGCTCGCCCTGCAGCGAGTCCCGCTCGGCGGTGTCCGGCTCGGCCGCCTCGTCGGATCCGGACTCGGCCAGGTGCAGCCGCTCCTCCAGGTCGGAAAGCCCGGCCAGATCGCGGTCGCGCGCCTGCTCGGCCGCGGCCCGAGCGGTCTCCAGGCGGGTCGCTTCCGCAGCCGCCGACCGGGCGGCCTGGCCCAGCTCGGCCAGCTGCTCGGCGACGGCGGACAGCCGCGCGTCGGACTGGTGCAGCGCGTCCAGGGCCCGGCCGACCTCGGCCTTGAGCTGCTCGGCCCGCGCGGTCGCCTCGGTCAGCTGAGCGTGCGTGCGATCGTGCAGCGCCGCCGCCTCGTCCGCCTTCTGCTGCGCCTCGTCGACGGCGGCCTGGATCTCGATCGCGCTGGGAGCCGACGTCGAGCCGCCGGCGGCCCAGCCGTGGCCCAGGACGTCGCCGTCGCGGGTCACGACGCGCCAGGTGTTGCCGGCCAGCCGGCGCGCGGTGGACAGGTCGTCGACGATCACCACGCCCTCGAGGGTCCGCTCGACACTGGCCCGGAACCGCTCGGGCGCCGTGACGACGTCGGCGGCCCAGGCGAACGGCCCCCCGAAATCGAGGTGTGTACGGACCCCGGCGGGCGGCTCGCTGCTGCCGACGATCAGGCCGGCGCGCCCGGCGTCCTCGGCGCGCAGCAGCTCGAACGCGGCCACGACGTCGTCCCAGCTGTCGACCGCGATCGCGTCGGCCTGGGCACCCAGCGCGGCCGCGACCGCCGTCTCGTAGCCGGGCTGGACACTCAGCAGCGCCGCCAGCGAGCCCCGCACCCCCGGCAGGCGCGAGCCGGCGGCCAGCAGCGCCCCCGCGCCGTCCTTGCGGGTCAGGCCGATCGCGAGCGCGTCGGCGCGGGCGGCCCAGGTGGCTCGCTCGCGCTCGGCTTCGCGCTCAACCGCTGTCAGCTCGCGCATCCGGGCCGCGGCGGACTCGTAGGCGGCCACCGCCGCCTCGTGCCGCTCGTCCAGACCGAACTCGCCCTCGTCCAGCGCACCGACCTCGGCCCGCACGCGGTTGAGTTCGGCATCGGCGAGCGAGCCACGCTCGCGCGCCTCCGTCGCCGCGGCGCTGAGCCGGGTGATCTCGTCCGCAGCCGCGGTGGCCCGGGTGCGCAGCGCGTTCACCTGGCCGACCAGTTTGGCCAGCCCCTCCCGGCGATCGGCCACCGCGCGGGCGGCCGCGACCAGCGCGCGCTCGGCGTCGGCCAGCCGCCGTTCGTGCTCCTGGCGGTGCGCGACGATCTCGGTCAGCGCCGCCTTGGCATCGTTCAGGCTGGCCTGCAGGGCCTCCTCCTCGACCCGGACCTCGGCCGCCTCGGCCTCCATCGCCTCGGGCTCGCGTCCGGTGCGGGCCTGCTCGGGCTCGGCCGCCAGGTGCCGGGCCCGCTCGCCGGCCAGCGACGCGGTGCCCCGGAACCGCTCCTCCAGCGCGGAGAGCCGGTACCAGGTCTCCTGCGTGCGGGCGACCAGCGGCGCATCGGCCGCGACGGCCTGCTCCAGTTCGGCCTCCCGGGCCCGGGCCTGCTCCAGCGCGGCCTCGACCTCGGCACGATGGCCGCGGATCGCCTCCTCGTCGGCGACCTCCCTGTCCAGCTCGACCCGCAGCACAGCCAGATCGTCGGCCAGCAGCCGCAGCCGCGAGTCGCGCAGCTCGGCCTGCACGCCGGCCGCGCGCCGCGCGATCTCGGCCTGCTTGCCCAGCGGCTTGAGCTGCCGGCGCAGCTCGTTCGTCAGATCCGTGACGCGAGTGAGGTTGGCCTGCATCGCATCCAACTTGCGCAGCGCCTTCTCCTTGCGCTTGCGGTGCTTGAGCACGCCGGCTGCTTCCTCGATGAACCCCCGGCGATCCTCCGGGCGGGCCTGCAGCACCGCGTCGAGCTGGCCCTGGCCGACGATCACGTGCATCTCGCGGCCGATACCGGAGTCCGACAGCAGCTCCTGCACGTCCAGCAGCCGGACCTGCTCGCCGTTGATCTCGTACTCGCTGCTGCCCTCGCGGAACATCCGCCTGGTGATCGAGACCTCGGTGTAGTCGATCGGCCGCGCGCTGTCGGAGTTGTCGATCGTCAGGGTGACCTCGGCCCGCCCCAGCGGCGGGCGGGCGGCGGTGCCGGCGAAGATGACGTCCTCCATCTTGCCGCCACGCAGGGCCTTGGCCCCCTGCTCGCCGAGGACCCAGGCGATGGCATCGACGACGTTGCTCTTGCCCGAGCCGTTGGGCCCGACCACGGCAGTCACGCCGGGTTCGAATCGCAGCGTGGTGGCCGATGCGAAGGACTTGAAACCCCGCAGCGTCAACGACTTGAGGTGCACGAGTCTCCCGGTTCAGATACGCGGCGCACGATGATCAGCGCGCCGACCGACGACGCCGAGCTACGAGGCGTCCGGAAGAACTTAGCGCGCGCACCGAACCGCGCACCTGATCGGCGGACGGCCGGACGGAACGGCCAGGCCGCCCGATCAGGTCAGGACGGGCTCGGATACCTCCGCTATGCGGTGCAGTTCGAGATCCAGTTCGACGTGGCCGCTCTCGCGGACCTCCGCCAGCTCGGACTCGAGTTCGGCCACGCGCCTGCGCAACCGTGACACCTCGAGCGTGAGGAGCATTTCCGAGCTGTTGCCGACGTAACCCAGTAAGGCGCGTGCCATGTGGCGACCCTTCACTTCACTGGATGTCCGGACTGCCGCCGGGTGGTGACCGCGGGCAGACCGTTCCCAGGTTGCTTATTGTCGACGTGACGAGAGGGGGGCGCGCGACGATCTTGGCGCGGAGTCTCAAGCCAGGTCACATAATGGTCGCACCGAGGTAACGAACGGTCAAATACGCCGTCCTGGATCAGCCGGATCGGCGGGTGCGCGGGGGTCGCTGGCAGGACGGGCAGAAGAAGCTGGAGCGGTTCATGAAGGCCTGCCGCCGGATCGGCGTGCCGCATTGCCCGCACGGCTCGCCCTCGCGGCCGTAGACGTTCAGGGCGCGGTCGAAGTAGCCGCTGCGGCCGTCGACGTCGACGTACAGCGAGTCGAAGGATGTGCCTCCCGCGGCCATGGCCTCGCCCAGCACGTCGCGGACGTGGCTCAGCAGGCCGGCGACCTGGACCCGGGTCAGCGCCGCCGACCGCCGCTCGCCATGCAGGTGGGCCCGCCAGAGCGACTCGTCCGCGTAGATGTTGCCGATGCCGGACACCAGGCTCTGGTCGAGCAGGGCCCGCTTCACGGCGCTCTCGCGGCGGCGCAGGCGCGCGGTGAACAGCACCTCGTCGAAGTGCGGGTCGAGCGGGTCGCGGGCGATGTGCGCGATCTGGGCCGGGACGGACTCCGCCGGGCGGTCGATCGCCGGGACGAGGCGGTCGAGCATCAGCCCGCCGAACGTCCGCTGGTCGACGAAGCGAAGTTCCGGGCCTCGATCGGTGAACGAGATCCGCACGTGCAGGTGCTTCTCGTCCGGCGCATCAGGGGCCCGGACGAGCAGCTGCCCGCTCATGCCCAGGTGGCCGACCAGCGCTTGCTGCCCGGACGAGAGCGGCAGCCAGAGGTACTTTCCGCGCCGGGAGGCCGCGTCGATGCGCGCACCCTGCAGCCGCTGCGCGAAGTCGGCCCCGCCGCTGAGGTGCCGGCGGACCGCCCGGGGGTGGCGCACCTCGACCGCCGCGACCGTCCGCCCCACGATCCAGCGCGCCAGACCGGCACGGACGGTCTCGACCTCGGGCAGTTCCGGCACCGTTCGTGCTCAAGCACTGTGGGACTGGTGGATGACGCTCACCGCGACACGGCGTCGCCGGCGGTGATGGCCCGCCACGCGGTCTCGGCTGCGCCCTGCTCGGCCTCCTTCTTGCTGTGCCCGGTGCAGGCGTCGAACGTCTGCCCGTTGACCGTCGCGCGAGCGGTGAACGTCTTCTCGTGGTCCGGACCGATGGAGGACATCAGGTACTCCGGCACGCCCAGTCCACGCTCGGCGGTCAGCTCCTGCAAGGTGGTCTTCCAGTCCAGGCCGACACCCCCGTTGGCAACCGCGTCCATCAGGTCGTCGAACAGGTCGTGGACGACCCGGGAGGCGACCTCGATGCCGTGTTCGATGTACACGGCACCCAGCAGGGCCTCGACCGTGTCGGCCAGGATGCTCGACTTGTCCCTGCCGCCGGTGCTCTCCTCGCCGCGGCCCAAGCGGAGGTAGACGCCGAGGCCGTCCGGACCGATCTGCCGTGCGACGGCCGCGAGGGCGCGCATGTTCACGACGGAGGCACGCAGCTTGGCCAGCTTGCCCTCGGGCAGGTCCGGGTGCGCCCGGAACAGGGCGTCCGTGACGACGATCCCCAGGACGGAGTCACCGAGGAACTCCAGCCGCTCGTTGTGCGGCAGGCCGCCGTGCTCGTACGCGTAGGAGCGGTGGGTCAGGGCGCGCCGCAACAGCTCGGCGTCGATGGTGACGCCGAGCGCCTCGGCCAGCCGGCGCTGGTCGGCCGGCTCGCTCGTCGTTGACACGCTGCTCGCGCGGGCGCTCAGACGCCCAGTACCTGCTTGCCGGCGTACTGCCCGCAGTTCGCGCACGCCGTGTGCGGGAGCTTCATCTCGCCACACGCACGGTTCGGGCACACGACCAACGTTGCCGGGGTCGTCTTCCACTGCGAGCGACGAGCCCGGGTGTTGCTGCGCGACATCTTCCGCTTCGGGACGGCCACGTCGTTCTCCTTCAGTCGAGCTGATCGGTTTCCGGTGCCGGGTGCTCGCCCTGCGCGGCGTCGGTGAACGCTGCGAGCGCGGCCCAGCGGGGGTCGAGCTGTTCGTGCGCGTGGCCGGCCGGCAGGTCGTCGACCCGCTGCCCGCACTCCGGGCACAGGCCACCGCAGTCCGGCCGGCACAACGGTGCGAAGGGCAGAGCCAGCACCACCGCGTCACGCACCACCGGCTCGATGTCGACGTAGTCGTCCTCGACCCGGCGGACCTCGTCCTCATCGGATGTCTCGTCCGTCGTGCTGTCCCGGTACGCGAACAGCTCGCAGATCTCGACGTCCAGCTCCTCGTGGATCGGCTCGAGACACCGCCCGCACTCGCCGTCCGCCGGGGCGGTGACCGTCCCCGTCACAAGGACGCCTTCGGTCACCGACTCCAGTCGCACGTCGATCGCCAGCGGGGCACCGTCCGGTACCGCGATGAGCTCCAGCCCGAGTTTCGCAGGAGAGGGAGCACTACGCCGATGGGTTCGCAGCGATCCCGCACGGCGGCCCAGCTCCCGGACGTCGAAGACGAACGGGCTGCGCGGGTCGGGGTGCGAGGTGCCGCGTTTCGGTGTCGAGTTCTCAGGCATACGAATCTCGGCCTTGATGTGGTGGAGGCCGCCGTCCAGCCTAGCCGAGCCGGGCCCTCACGCCGAAATCGGGGAACTCTCTCGCTCGTACTCGACCAGCGGCGCGGCTTGCGCGGGCGGGGCGGCCCGCCGCTGGGCCAGGGCGGCGCGACCCTGCTCGGCCGTGGCCGCCGAGCGCTGCAGCGTGCTCGCCAGCTCGGCCAGGGTCCGCTCGGCGTACTCCTCGGCGTCACCGGTGAGCTTCGCGGCGTACCGCTCGGCCTCGGCACGGACGTCGGCGTCGTAGCGCTCGGCGTCCGCGCGCAACCTCTCGTGATGCGAGTCGGCCTCCTGGCGCATCGTGTTGTCGTAGTTCTCCGCCGCCTCGCGCAACTCCGCGGCCGCCTTCGCCGCGGCCTGGTGCACGCCCGTCGCGGACACCAGCCGGGCGTGCTCGCCCTTGCCCGCCTCGACGATCTCGTAGGCCCGGACCTCCGCGTCGTGCGTCATCGTGCCCGCCCGCTGGGTGGCCTCGGCGATGAGCGCGTCGGCCTCCTGGGTAGATCGCTCGCGTGCGGCGCCGGCTTGCTCGGCCGCCTCACGCAGCATCTCATCGCACTTGGCGAGTACCTTGCGGGCGTCCTCGATCTCCGGCGGCAGCGTCTCGCGCAGCTCGTCCAGCAGGTCCAGGACGCGCTCGCGCGGCACGACGCAGGAGGTGGACATCGGCAGCGTGCGCGCCGTCTCGACCAGCTCGACCAGTTCCGTGAGCAGTTCGTCCGCGCGCCGTAGCAACTGGTCGGTCATCAGGCCCACTCCTGTCCTGCTCACTCGCCGCTGCGGGTTCGCTCCAGTAGTCGCTTGAGAACGTGGGCGGGGACGAGCGAGGAGACGTCCCCGCCCCACTTCGCGATCTCCTTGACCAGGCTAGATGCCAGGAAGCTGTATTCCGGGTTGGTGGGCATGAACAGCGTGTCGATTCCGGCCAGGCCGCGGTTCATCTGCGCCATCTGCAGCTCGTAATCGAAGTCACTGACGGCGCGCAGCCCCTTCACGATGACCGGGATGTCGTGATCGCGGCAGTAGTCGACGACCAGGCCCTCGAACGTGTCGATGCTGACGTTCGGGTAGTCGGCGGTCACCTCGGTGAGCATGTCGCGCCGCTCGTCGACGGTGAACAGCCCGGACTTGGACTGGTTCACGAACACCGCGACGACGACCTCGTCGTAGAGGTCGGCGGCACGACCGATGATGTCGATGTGACCGTTGGTCACCGGGTCGAACGAGCCAGGGCACAGCACCCGGCGGACCTTGGCGGTGCCGCCGCCGACGGGTACTCCTGCGGGGTTGTTCATCGTCGGCGACCGTACCAAAGCACGCCCTCGCCGTAGCGTCGGTTCCGCCACACCTCGACCGCGTCGGGCCAGTCCGGAGCGGGGCTGCGGACCGAGCGCTCGACCACGAGGACGGCCTCGTCGGCGAGCCAGTCGTTCGTGACGAGAGCGGTGAGCAGCGCCGTCAACGCGTCGTCGGCGAGGGCGTAGGGCGGGTCGGCGAAAACGAGCCCGAACGGGCCGTCGGTCGCGGGCGTGGCCGCTGCCGCAAGGTACGCGGCAGCCGGGCGGCGGCGCAGGACCGCACCGGGCAATCCGACCGTCTCGATGTTGCGGCGCAGCACCTCGCCGGCGGCACGCTCGGACTCGACGAAGACCGCTTGCACCGCCCCCCGGGACAGCGCCTCGAGCCCGACCGCGCCGGTGCCGGCGAACAGATCGAGCACCCGGGCGTCGTTGAGGTCGAGCAGGGTGCCGAGCGAGTTGAACAGGGCCTCGCGCGCGCGGTCCGAGGTCGGCCGGGTGCCCTGGCTCGGGACGGCGAGGCGGCGGCCCTTCGCGAGGCCGGCGACGATTCTCACCTCCTGCTCACGAGGTCACGCCTTCTCGAGGAATTCGGCCTGCTCGTCGCGCACCAGGGCCGCGACCTGCTCGGCCAGCAGC
>JBOGDQ010000082.1:0-16542 GCA_050742975.1 Jatrophihabitantaceae bacterium | reverse complement strand
GTCGTGGCCTGGGCCACCGATGCCCTCGACGAGGTACGCCGCGAGGCGTGGAACACCGCCCGGGCCGCGCTCGGGGCCGGCGGGCTCGGCGACAAGAAGCTCGCCAAGGCTCTCAAGCACGCGCGGTACGCGTTGTGGAAGAACCCCGAAGACCTCACCGACAAGCAGACCGAGAAGCTGGACTGGATCGCGACCACCAACCCGGCCATGTACCGCGCCTACCTGCTCAAGGAAGGGCTGCGGCACGTGTTCAAAGTCAAAGGCGAGGAAGGCAAGGCGGCGCTGGACCGGTGGCTGTCCTGGGCCGCCCGCTGCCGCATCCCCGCCTTCGTCGAGTTGGGCCGCAAGATCCGCCGGCACCGCGTGGCGATCGACGCGACCCTCGATCACGACCTGTCCAACGCGTTGATCGAGTCGACGAACACAAAGATCCGACTCCTGCAGCGGATCGCGTTCGGATTCAAATCCCCCGCCGCGCTCGTCGCCCTGGCCATGCTCGCCCTCGGCGGCTACCGACCCGACCTCCCCGGCCGAAACACCAAATGATCACCCACGGATCGGGACGGAGAGCCTACAACTGGGGCTTTTTCACCATGCTCGGCTACTCGCCGTTCCTGATGGGCATCGACAGCCCGATCAAGCTCGGTCTGGTGTTCTGCGCCTGGGGCGTGTTGGTCGCGATCTTCGCGGTGTTCGGAGCCCCGTGGCTCAAGGCGCGGCTGGGCACGGCCCGCACTCTCTACGGCAACTTCCTGCTGATGGGCGCCGATCTGGCCGTCATCGGCATCTGGCCGGACAACCACCAGACGGTGATCATCGCGGTGATCGTCTCCGGAATCTTCATCGGCGTGAACAACACCCTGGTGACGACGGCGGTCATGAGCATCGCCCCGGTCGAGCGGCCGGTGGCCTCGGCGACGTATGGCTTCGTCCGCTTCATCGGCGGCGGCCTGGCCCCGTTCGCGGCCGGCAAGCTGGTCGAGCACTACAACGCCCACGTGCCGTTCATCCTGGGCACCGCGACCGTGCTTGCTGCGGCGGTCCTGCTCAGCACGGTGCACGGCGCGCTCGCCGCGGCCGACCGTGGCGAGATCGTCCAGCCCGTGCTGGACGAACTGGACGAGGCCGAGCAGGCGGACGAGCTGCAGGTCGCGGCCGGCATCGGCAACGAGACCTGAGCGTCGGCCCTGGTTTGGGGACCAGGCCGGCTCGCGAGCTACGGCCGGCATCTGCCGGACTGCGCGTACATTGCCCGCGTGGATCTTGTTGCACCACGGCGGTCGGGGCGACCATCGTGATCAGCTGCGAGCCGTGGTCGCCCTGCAGCCATACTCGGCAGCTGATCATGGTGGGCCGTGCGTTCGGACTCAGGCGGGCTTGAGGCGCCGCGCGACACGCGAACGCAGCTCCGCGATGAGAGCCACGTCGGCCGCCGTCTCGGGGATGTAGACGACCATGCGGCAGTCGCGGGTCGGCGGCACCGGGAACCCGGAGGCCCGCACCCGCACGGTCCCCAGCCCGAAGCAGTTGAACGCCTTGGCCACCGGGTAATGAGTGGCGTCGGCGATCGGGTGTTCAGCCCATAGCCGCGCGAACTCCGGGTTGGCCGCGCAGAGCGTGTCGATCAGGTCGGTCCACTCCGGCTCACCGACGTGCGTGGCGTAGTTGGACCGCAGCGTGGCGATCATCGACGAGCAGACGTCGATGTCGGTGACCGGCGACTGCCCGCCCGGCCGGCCGTACATCTGCCACAGCGCATTGCGCTCGATACCGGTCGCCTCGACCAGGTACGGGAACAGCGCGGCGTAGGACTCGTTGCACGCCAGCAGGTCGTACTTGCCGTTGTAGATCGCGGCGGGCGACGGGTCGAGTGCGTCGATCACGGACAGCACGGTGTCGGGGAAGGTTTCGACGGACGGCGGCGTGGGGACGCCGGGCAGCTCGGCCAGCCGGTACAGGTGCCAACGCTCGGTGGTGCCCAACCTGAGCACGCGGGCGATGGCGTCGAGCACCTGGACGCTCGCGTTGATCGGACGGCCCTGCTCGAGCCAGGTGTACCAGGTGACGCCCACGCCGGCGAGCTGCGCGACCTCCTCACGGCGCAGGCCGGGAGTGCGGCGGCGCGGGCCGGGCGCGATGCCCACGTCGGCCGGTGTCACCCGCTCGCGCCGGTTGCGCAGGAACTGTGCGAGTTCGGCCCGGCGCTGCTTGCTGTAGCTACCCGCGATCACGCTCACCATTACAGCGTCCTGCACCGACAGCGTGGGTGCCAGGTGCTGGCAGTACCAGGATCACGGGGCACTCACCACCAGGATCGTAACCGGCCGAACCTGAGTCACATGACTGCTGTCCTGACCCGTCCTGCCGCGCCCGCACGCACCACTCGCCCGGGCGCGATCCTCGCCGTCCTGCTGCTCGCCCAGTTCATGGCCATCCTCGACGTCTCGATCGTGAACGTCGCCGTCCCTACCATCCGTGCCGACCTGCACACCTCGGGTGCGGGCCTGCAGCTGATCGTCGCCGGCTACACGATCTCCTACGCGGTGCTGCTGATCACCGGTGCGCGGTTGGGTGATCGGCTCGGCCACGGACGGGTGTTCCGGGCCGGCCTCGCGCTGTTCACCCTCGCCTCGCTCGCCTGCGGGCTGGCGCCGGGCGCGGGTGCCCTGATCGCGTTCCGGTTCGTGCAGGGCGTCGGCGCCGCGGCGATGATGCCGCAGGTTATGTCGCTGATCCAGCGCACGTTCACCGGCGCCGCAAGGGCTCGTGCGCTCAGCCTGTACTCGGCCGTGATCGCGTCCGGGGCGGTCGTCGGTCAGGTGCTCGGTGGCGTCCTGGTCAGCCTCGATGCCGCCGGCACGGGTTGGCGCCCCGTGTTCCTCGTCAACGTGCCGGTCGGCCTGGTGCTGCTGCGGCTGGCGCCGTCGCGGTTGCCCGCCGATCGCGGTGAGAGCGGGCGCAGGATGGACCCGGCAGGGGTCGTGACGCTGTCCGTCGCGGTGCTGCTGCTCGTCGTCCCGCTGGTCCTCGGGCACGAGGAGAACTGGCCGCTATGGGGCTGGATCAGCCTGATCGCCAGCGGGGCCGCGTTCGGCGCCTTCGTCCTGGTCGAGCGGCACGGTGCGGCACGGGGCGGATCACCGCTCGTTACGGCCCGCCTGCTGCGCACACCGGGCCTGGTGGTGGCGATCGCCGTGCTGCTGCTCGTGATGATCGGGTACGCCGGGTTCCTGTTCGCGTTCGCGCTGCACCTGCAGTCCGGTCTCGGCTTCGGCGCCGCGCAAGCGGGCCTGATGTTCGCGCCGATGGCGGTCGGCTTCGCGGCGGCCGGGCTGACCTGGCAGCGGCTGCCCACGCCCTGGCACCGGCGGATCATCCCGCTCGGCATGGGCGCGTCCGCGCTCGGCTACCTGGCGCTCGCGCAGTGCCTGCACGGTGCGACCTCGGGCGGCGCCGGCACCGAGGTCGTGCTGGGCCTGCTCGGTCTGGCGCTGGGTGCGGCGTTCAGCCCGATCGTCAACGTCGCGCTGGCCCGGGTGCCGATGGCCGATGCCGCGGACGCGAGCGGTGTGCTGGTCACGGTGTTCCAGCTCGGCCAGGTCATCGGCGTCGCCTCGCTCGGCACGCTGTTCCTGTCGGCGATCACCGCTCCCGGCGCGGTGAGCTCGGCGCA
The DNA here is from genome assembly GCA_050742975.1 of Jatrophihabitantaceae bacterium. GTDB lineage: Bacteria > Actinomycetota > Actinomycetes > Mycobacteriales > Jatrophihabitantaceae > JBDTGE01. The sequence goes on along the minus strand of JBOGDQ010000082.1, from coordinate 12,869 downwards.
CGCGATCGTGCTCACCTTCCGGGTCCTGGCGGGGATGGCGCTGGCCGGTGCGCTCGCCGCGATCGCACTGGTGCGGCAGCGCCGATGAGGACGTGCGGCAGCGCGATGAGGACATGCGGCAGCGGGCGGAGCTGCGTTAGTTCGCCCGGCTAACTACCCTGGACGCTATGCCGGAGCTGAGCCATCGCCGTCGCCTGCTCGTCCTGGCGATCTGCTGCATGAGCCTGGTGATCGTCAGCATGGACAACACGATCGTCAACGTCGCGCTGCCCGCGATACGGCGTGACTTCGATGCCTCGCTCTCGGACCTGCAGTGGACGGTGGACGCCTACCTGCTCGTTCTGGCCAGCCTGCTGATGCTGTCCGGGTCGACGGCCGACCGGATCGGCAGGCGGCGCACCTTCCAGACCGGCCTGGTGCTGTTCACGCTGGGCTCCTTGCTGTGCAGCGTCGCGCCGGGTCTGGGCTGGCTGGTCGCGTTCCGGGCGCTGCAGGCCGTCGGCGGGTCGATGCTCAATCCGGTGGCGATGTCGATCATCACGAACGTGTTCACCGAGCGCCGGGAGCGGGCGATGGCCGTCGGCGTGTGGGGCAGCGTGGTCGGCGTGAGCCTCGGTCTGGGCCCGATCGTCGGCGGCGCGCTGACCGACTCGATCGGGTGGCGGGCGATCTTCTGGGTGAACGTCCCGATCGGCATCGCTGCACTCGTCCTGGCGGCGCTGTTCGTCCCCGAGTCGAAGGCTCCGCGCGCCCGGCGGCCCGACCTCGTCGGTCAGCTGCTCGTCATCCTCGTGCTGGCCGGCCTGACCTACGCGATCATCGAGGCACCCCGCGCCGGCTGGACGTCAGGGTCGACGCTCGCACTGTTCGCCGTCACGGTGGTAGCCGCCGTCGTCCTGGTGGCGGTCGAGGCGCATCGGTCGGAGCCGCTGCTGGACCCGCGGTTCTTCCGCAGCGCGCCCTTCGCGGGAGCGACGGTGCTCGCCGTGTGTGGCTTCGGCGCGTTCGCCGGCTACCTGTTCCTCAACACGCTGTACCTGCAGGACGTCCGCGGCTACTCCGCGTTGCTCGCCGGCCTGTGCACGCTGCCGATGGCCGTCGTGACCTCGATCTTCGCGCCGGTGGCCGGGCGCCTGGTCGGCACGCGCGGGCCCCGGCTGCCGCTGCTCGTCGCCGGTATCGGCATCGCGGTCGGCGGGGGGATGCTGCTCGAGCTGACGAGCAGCACCCCGATCGGCTGGCTGATCGCGAGCTACGTCGTCTTCGCGGTCGGCTTCGGCATGATCAACGCGCCGATCACGACCACGGCGGTCTCCGGCATGCCGAACAGTCAGGCCGGCGTCGCCGCAGCGGTCGCATCGACCAGTCGCCAGGTCGGATCCGCGCTCGGCGTCGCGGTGCTGGGCTCGGTGCTCAACTCGGGCCTGCACGGACCGATGAGCGTCGGTTTCGCGGTGGCGAGCCGCCCCGCGTGGGCGATCGTGCTCGGGCTCGGCGCGGCGGTGCTCGTCGTCGGGCTGGTGACGAGCGGCCCGTGGGCCGGCCGGACGACGGCGCGGATCACCGGACTGTTCGAGGCGGACGAGCGCCGGGCCTCGGCCGCGGTCTGACCCGAGGACCGCCGGGTCGAACGGTGCTCGTCGTGTCCGACTCGTCCGCTTGACGTTGATACCCTCGTGGCGGAGCAGCGCGCGGAAACGAGCGGCTCCACGGTGGCGTTTCACGGGGCTGTTCGCATCCGGTGGGGTCGCGCCCCACCAGCCGAGGGAGGTGAACGTGGCGCTGCGGCGCAGGGGCCGGGCGACGGGCCATGACATGTTCCCCGGCTTCACCGAGATCCTCGAGATCGGCGTCGGCAGCTTGGCGACCGTCTACCGCGCGCGCGAGGCCGGCACCGGGCGGCTCGTCGCCCTCAAGCTGCTCAACGTCCGCGACGCCTCGCCACGAGCGATCGAGTCCTTCGAGCGCGAGTCGGTGGCGCTCGGTTCGCTCAGCTCGCACCCGAACATCGTCACGCTGTTCCGTACCTTCCGATCCTCGGACGGACGGCCGGTGCTCGTGCTCGAGCTGTGCACCGGCGCGGTGGCCGACCGGCTGCACAGCGGTACGGGCCTGTCCGTTCAGGACGCCGTCGCGATCGGTGTCAAGGTCGCCGGCGCGCTCGAGACGGCGCACCGGGGCGGCATCCTGCACCGCGACGTCAAGCCGCAGAACATCCTGATGACCGAGTTCGGCGAGCCGGCGCTGGCCGACTTCGGCGTCGCGATGCTGCAGTCGTCCACGCAGACGACGGCAGGGCTGTTCGACTTCACCACGCTGCACGCCGCGCCGGAACTGCTCGAGGGGGGTGGCACCTCGGCGGCCACCGACGTATACGAGCTGGCGTCCTCGCTCTACCAGCTCATCGCGGGGAAGTCGGCGTTCCGCGCGTACGAGGGGGAGTCGCCGGCGTCGGTGATCCTGCGGATCCTGCGCGATCCGGTGCGGCCGTTGATGGGTGGCGGCGTCCCCGTCCAGCTGTCGGACCTGCTGATCCGGGCGATGAGCAAGGACAAGGATCACCGGCCGCCGACGGCCGCCGAGTTCGCCGGCGAGCTGTCCGGCGTCGAGAGTTCGCAGGGCTGGCCGCGCACCCAGTTCCTGATCCGCGGCCCGGCTGCGGCGTCGTCCGGCTGGGTCCCGGACATCACCCGGATCCCTGAGCTGGTGCCGCGCATCCTGCCGCCGCCGCCCGTGCTGGTCGATCCGGCCGCGACGCCGCCCGCGCCGATGCCCCCGGCGTCTGTCGTCGCTCCCGTGCCGCCAGCGGACGAACCGCAGGTGCCGCCCGCGGATGAAGCGCAGGTGCCGCCGCCTGCCGCACCCGTGGTCGTGCCGCCCGCCGTCGAACCGCTGCCGGTCGTGGCGTGGACGGCTCCCTCCGCGCCGCCCCCGTTCCCGCCTGTCGTGCCGCCCCCGGCGCTGGCGTCACCGCTGCCGCCGCCGGCACCGGCTGCGACGGGCTGGACGCCGCCGTCCCTGCACGCGCCCGCCGCTGACCTGCTGCCCCGGCACTCCGCCGAGCCGGGGCCTGTCATCGACGAGCCAGAGCCGGTCATCGACGAGACGCAGCCGGTCGCTGAGCCGGTGCGTGCGTATCGATCTCCGGTCGAGATCGATGACGACGAAGCGATGCCGTTCGATCTGTCCGGCGCCGATGAGCCGCGACCTGAGCCGGCGCCGCCACCGGCACCGGCACTCGCCCGGTCGTGGTGGTCTCCGGTGGCCGGGGTCGAACGCGAGCGACCAGGGGGCGAGCAGTTCCCGATCCCGCCCGCGGCGCCCGAAGACCCGCCCGCTCCGGAGCCGGCCGTCCCGTCCGTCCCGTCCGTCCCCACCGTCCCGACCTGGGCGGTGCGCGCCACCACCGCGCCATCCGTGCCCTTCGTACCGTCCGCGCCGCAGTTCGTCGGCGACATCTCGATCGACCCGCACTCGCTGCGGCCGAAGGTCACCGTGCGCTCGGGTCTGGCGTCGATGACGGTCGACGAGAACGACCTGCTCCTGCGCTCGTTCCTGCACCGCGAGCGGATGCCGTGGTCCCAGGTCAGCGGGTTCGAGCCACACTTCCCGGGCGGGGACACCGGGCCGACGGCGAAGGGCGTGCTGGTCGCGCTCACTCCGGCCGGCGCGATCGAGCTTCCGGCCACGCGCCGACTGGCAGGCGAGCTACGGCACGTCCATGCGCTGCTCGACGCCTACCGCGTGCGCGCGCAGCTGTACGCCAGCCGCTGAGCGCTCGGCTCAGCCCAGCCGCAGCAACGTGTTCCCGACGTGCTCGGCAAGCCCGCGCGCGTGGGTGATGTCGCGGTTCGTCCAGCGGTGCGGCCGGCGGTGTGAGAGCTCGAGAATCCCCAGCGGCACCTGGTCGACGATCAGCGGCACCAGCAGCAGGCTGCTCATGCCGTGTCGGACCAGGAGCAACCGCTCTGCGCGATCGGTGTCCGCGCGTTCGGTCTGGATCTCCATCATCGTTGCCTCGCGGAGTGCGGCCTCGGTCGCCGGGTAGTCGCTGAGCAGGTAGGGGGTGGGGTCGATCGCCGCGCCGGTGGCCGCGATCTCGTGGATCGTCCGCTCGTCGGTGAGGACGGAGACGCCGATGCTGTCCAGGCCGAGGGTTCGCGCCGCGTCGGCAAGGGCGGACTCGAACTCGGCGTGCCGGTCGGATCGGGCCAGCGCTGCGGTGGCGTGATGCATGCCGGCGATCCGCGTCGCCGCCGACGTTTCCGTCAGGCGTACCGGCCCGACGCCGAGCAGGTTCGCCCGCGAGGCCCGGCAGGCGTCGACGATCGCGGTCGGGATCGGTTCGAGCTGCCGGGCCGGGGGTGAGACGGCCCACCCCTGGGCGTAGTCGACGTCCAGGTCGGGCAGCGCGGTCAGGTCGTCCACGCTCTCCACGCCCTCGGCCAGTACGAGGCCGCCGAGGCGGCGGGCCAGGCTGACCAGCGCCTCGATGACGGCCAGGTTCGGCCGGCTGTTCCGGATGCCGGTGACCAGGTTGCGGTCGAGCTTGATGATGTCGGGATTCAGCGCGGCCAGCCGGGTCAGGCCCGCGTACCCGGTGCTGACGTCGTCGACAGCCAGCAGCGCGCCGCGGCCGCGAAGGTCGAACAGTCGGTTGGTCACGTCGTCCGGGTTCGCGCTCTGGTGCTCGGTGATCTCGACGATCACGCCGGTAAGGTCGCCGCCCAACGCATCCTCGACCGCCGCGTGGCTCAGCGCGTCCGGGCTGACGTTGATCGCGAGTAGCAGCGTGTCGGGCAGCGTCGGCCGTAGCGCCCGCGCGGCACGGATACACGCCGCTTCCAGATCGCGTCCCCGACCGGAGGCGTGCGCGGCGGCGAACACGTCGCCGGTCGTGCTGCTGACCGACGCGAACGGGAACCGGGCCAGGGCCTCGACCGCTACCGGCTCACCGGTGGCCAGGTCGACGATGGGCTGGATGTACATGAGCAGATCGGCGCCATGGTCGGCCTCCTCGCTCCACTGCCGGGTCGGCATCGGGCGACGGTGTGGCAGGTTGGGTCCGACCCGCATGCCTGACTCCTCGATCCGGGCTGGGTGCGTCTGCGTGCTCTGGAGTTCACCGCCCCGGCCGGTGCGAGAAGCGTATTCCGAAATCGCCTCAGCTGCGCGTCGTGACGTGCGAATAAACGTGAGCTGGCGCTGCCTTTCGTCCGGTCTCGTCACGATGCGTCACCCTCCCGAGGGATTCCGTGCCGGGACGTGCTGTGCCACGATCGCCGGTGTGACCGTGTCGGGGGACGTCGCGCACTACCTGTGCAACGAGTGCGGTCGCGACCTGTCCGGGATCCCGCTGTCCACCGCCTGCCTGTGCGGCGCCACCTCCCGCCGGCGCATCGACGCCGCGGGGGCCGCGTACCGCCGACCGCTGGCCGCCGAGTCGCCGCCCTGGGATCCGTTGAAGGACTGGACGGTCAAGTACCTGCAGCTCCTGTGGAACGTCCAGCAACTGCGATGCATGTATCGCGACGATCCCGTTACGGACGCCGAGCAGGTCCGCCGGATCGTCGACAGCACGTTCTCCTCATGCGTGAGCCTGGGCGGGTGGCTGACGTTCGGTGCGGAGCCGGCGGCTGTCACTGCCGGTGACGTCGACCGGCTGCTGCGGGCCGAACCGCTGTCGGTGTGTGTTGCCCTTACCGTTCCTGACGATGCGCGTTCGGCGACCGCGCGCATCGTGCGGGTCGCGTTCGCGACGCGGCACCAGTACTGGGTCGAGTACCGGCGGCCGAACGCCAAGACGGTCCGCTACGACGCGCTCGGGCTGGCCGAGCGATGCCTGCTCACCTGGCAGGCGTTTCTCGCCGCTCGGGACGTTGCACTTCCGAGCTGGTAGGCCCGCCGATCACCCGTGCGTCGCGGGCCGCCTGCCAGGCCGTCCGCACGCCGTAGACGCCCCACGCGCAGACGGCCAGGACGGCGACTGCAACGATCCCGTCCAGCCACCAGTGGTTGCCGGTGAGCACCACGACGAACACGGTGATCACCGCGTGCGCCGGTCCCAGGTACCGCCACCGGCTCGGACTGATCCGCCAGGTGTAGTAGCCGACCAGCACGGCCCACGCGACGTGCATCGACGGCATCGCCGAGAGCTGGTCGATCGGCAACCCGTTGCTGTACACCGACTGGTCGTAGAGCAGGCCGGTGTCGACGATGCCCGGGAACATGCGCGGCGGCGCGACCGGCATCAGCTGGATGAGCAGGCAGCCCAGCGTCGTCCACGCCATCACCTGGCGCACCGGACGATAGCGATCGCGGTGCCGCACGAACAGCCAGATCAGGAAGGTGAGCATCATCGTCAGGTGCATCGTGGCGTAGTACAGGTTGGCGCCCTCGACGATCAGCCGGTGCCCGAGCAGCAGGTGCTGCAAGCTCCGCTCGGACGGCAGCCGGATGTCGTGCTCGACCCGCTCTATCCAGCGCGCGCGCTGATCGGCCCCGCCGGACCCGGCCACCGAGATCTGACCGGCGAGGTGCCACAGCCCGTACAGGAAGCCGATCACCGCGGTCTCGCGCGCGAAGGCGCCGACGGCCCGCACCTTGCTGCTGCTCGACAGCGCCATGCCGCCACCCGCGGCCGTGAGGATTCCGGCTATCTCCCAGGAGTGTTGCCAGCTCAGCCCGACGGTCTGCACGCTGTCACTATGCCGGGCCGGGCGAGCCGACCGGAAGGGACGGCGGCCTGTCTTACTGCGTCCTACTGCGTCCTGCTGGGTATCGCTATTGCCGCTGCGCCGCTGGTCGTCACTGTGCGCGCCATGGCGTAGCCAGGTGACCTGACCGATGAGCAGCGGGCGCTGCAAGGTCGCGGTTCCGCCCGCTGGTCGCGCAGCGGCACCTGGGCACGCGCGCTGACCGTGCTAGCTGTCGCGCCCCCAGGCCGAGGGGCGAACGGTGGCGACGCCGTCGATGCTGGTCATCGACACTCACCTGGCCCGCGGCGCCTCCAACGGCGGGACGACGTTGCACGATCACGGCAGCCCGTTCGGGGTTCGGGCGACTGCGTCGGGATGCGCCAGCCTCACGTGGCTCGGCTGAAGCCCGACGACCACGAGCCTTCGGTGTCCACGCTCGCCCGGCTCACAACTGCCCTCGGCGAGGACTTCAGCCTGGCCGTCACCCCGGATGGCGTACATCTACGCGAAAGCGCGTGACCGCAGAGCGATCGTTGACTGACACAGTGGTCTACCAAGAGTAGACTGCTCGGCATGGCCGACACCACCACCGTCAAGGTCCAGACCAGCACACGTGACCTCCTCCTCCAGGTTGGAGCCTCCCGGCGTCAGAGCGCCGACCAGGTCATCCTGGCTGCATTGGCAGCGATGCAGCGCGACGAACGACGCAAGCTCGCTGCCGCAGAAGCCCAGGCCATCAAGGACGACCCGGCTGACCTTGCTGAAATTCGGGAGATCCAACAGGACATGGCCGCGCTGCATGAGGGGTGAGGTCTACCGGCTGCCGGCGCGAGGCAAAGGCCACGAGCAGAAGGGCCGCCGGTACGCCGTCGTGTTGCAGCCCGACTGGCTCACGCTCAGCACCTGGATCGTCGCCTTCACCAGCACCAGCGCACGCCAAACCAGCTTCCGGCCACCAGTGGCCATCGCCGATCAGCAGACCCTGCTCATGTGCGACCAACTCGCCACCGTTGACCTCAACCGCCTCACCGAGCCGATCGGCTTCCTGTCTATCGAGGAGATGGAAAGGGTCGACGAGGCTCTGGCTGTGGTCCTCGACCTGTAGACGATCAACACGTGGGCAGCCTGCCGGGACCCCACCAGGCTGCTCTGAATGCCGTTCCGCAGCACGATCGGTTTGCGGGTCAGCACGAAGCAGCGGGCGTGACGACGCTATTCGGGCCAGTGCGGTCCCACGTAGGGGACAGGGTGATCTCGGGCCCACCGGTCAAGGGTCTTTGCCAGCGCAGCGGCTTGCGACCCTCCCGTGGGAAGGTTCTTCTTCAGGACGAAGACCACGATCAAGTCGCGCTCCGCAGCGAAGTCCGAGACGTTCTCGGTGACTGCGGCGCGCCCCTCGGCGCGGGCCAGCGCCGCGACCGCGATGTCGTCAGCCGCTTGGAGCCCGACCTCGAAGACGTGGACGGCGTCGTGGCCATAGGTCTCGCGCAATAGCGTGGCCGCCGCCGGGGGGAACATCTCGTCGATCAGAAACCGGCTCACGCCAGCATTGCTTCGCGTCGATGTGACGCCGTGCGACTGCGTTCGATCAGGTCACGGTTGCGTTCAATGCGCGCCATGACGTCGTCGGGGCGCTCCGCCGCGTAGTCCAGGGCAATCCGAATGAGCCGAGGGTGTAGGGCGGACTCGGAGCTGAGCAGATCGATTCGCTGTTCCTCGCTCCCGTCGAGTTCGCGTAGGCGCGCGATGACCTCCCATACATCGGGGCCGCCGGCGAGCGCGGCGCGTCGATCATGTGCCGGGCCGCGGAACACGATTCCCGGATAGTCCAGCTGATCAGTGCCTTCTGTGATGAGCCGGTCAAGTACCGCCGTAGCGCTCGTCCCCTCGCGTGATGCCTGGGCGGCCAGACGAGTTCGGGCGGCGTCGGTGATCCGAAACGACGTACTCGTAGCCATGCGGAGCTCCTGGAAGTAAGCACTGTGTACCGCAAGTGTAGCGCGCAAGAGCTACAAAGCCTGCCAAGCACCACCCGCGGCCAATGCGGAACGAGCCGCACCCTGTTCATAACCCCCACCACCCGCGTGCGACGACACGAGGGCGGCATCGGACTGTCGGTGTACTCGGCCAAGACCATCAAGTGTCACAAGCGATCGTCTACGGGACGAGCGACGCCTGATCGCACCGGCACCCGCGCGACCGAGGTCGTCGAAGCATTCGCCACGAGCGCGAGGGCGCACATTGTGGTGTGCTGACGTCGGTGCTGTCGCGATGGTGACCGGCGGCCGGAACCGAGGAGACAACATGGCCAGAGTCGCCAGCGCCGCGGATGTCCGGCCTGGAACTGTCGTGCGCGGCGGGAACTACGCCGTCGGCAACAACGGCGAGTACTTCGCCGTGAGTCGCCGCTGCCGCCACCTCGGCGCTGACCTGGCCGGGGGCAGCATCGACGCCGACGGATGCCTGGTGTGCCCGTGGCATCAGTCGCGCTACGACGTGCGAACCGGACGGATGGTCCGCGGCCCGCAGGGGGTCTTCGCCAAGATCCCCGGTCTCGGCGCCAGCTTCAAAGCACTGACCCGGGCGATCCCGCTGCGCCGCGCGGCAGTCACCGAGCGCGACGGTGACCTGTACGTCGGCGACTGACGCCGTGCAACACCGCTGCCGACCTGGCCTATAACGAGATCAACGCGATGCGACGGGACTCGTAGGCGCGTATTCCGCGAGCGGATCACCGAACGGCGCAACGCGGGCGCCAGCCTGGAATGGGCCGCGGCCTGGCTTCGGATGACGCCGCGGCGGCTGTTCGGCTTCGCCGAACACGCGTAGCGCCACGGGCCCCGCACCTCATGAGCTCGGTGACAATCGGCGCAGATCATGCGCCTGGAATGGAGTGAAATGATGACTAACGTGAGTCAGACAACCAGAACGGCGACGATTCGATTCAGCGCCACGCTCGACACCATCGACACGACCACCGTGCTGCGCCTGCCGCACAAGGCGAGCCGGTCGCTCCCCTCGCGCGGGCAGGTGGCAGTCCAGGGATCGATAAGTGGCCACGAGTTTCGCACGGTGCTCGAGCCGGACGGCACAAAAGGCCACTGGATGAGACTCGACCAGGCACTGCGGCAAGCCGCTCACGTCAGCGCCGGCGATCGCGTCAACGTCACCGTCGAGGTGGCACCGGACTGGCCAGAACCGGAGGTTCCGCCAGACCTGACCGCAGCGTTAGAGAGCGCGCCGCGAAAGATCAAAGACATCTGGGACGACATCACGCCGATGGCGCGCTGGGAATGGGTACGTTGGGTCAACGCGACCGCGAGTCCCGCCACCCGCCAGCGGCGCGTCGAGGTGACCATCTCCAAAATGAACAACGGCAAGCGGCGGCCATGCTGCTTCGACCTCTCCGCATGCACAGACCCAGCGCTGGCAAAAAACGGCAAGCTCCGCAGCACAACGTCATCCACCGTAGGGCCTGCCGCTTCGTCATCGCCACTTGGGAACCGCGTGGAAGGTAGGGCGACGCTCGAGTAGCGACGGGGACTGTTGTCCCGTAGGACGAACGTCGACGGGTCCAACGGCTGCGGATGCAGCAAATTGCCTCATGTTGGTCGCCGTCCCGTAGGACGCCCGGTCACCGGGCGCCTGCCCCGATGGGATCCTGAACCGGGTGCGAGACTTGGAACATGGCCATCGAAGCTTTGGACATTGCCGAGAAGTTGTCGTTGTTCTCCGAGCACTGGTCGCCGAAGGTGGTGGCTCGACTCAACGACTACGAGATCAAGGTCGTGAAGGTCAAGGGTGAGTTCGTCTGGCACACCCACGACGACACCGATGAGCTGTTCATCGTCGTCGCCGGTGAACTGACCATCCAGCTGCGCGACGGCGACGTGAAACTCAGCGCCGGCCAGCTGTTCGTCGTACCGCAAGGCGTCGAGCACTGCCCGGTTGCAGACGGAGAAGTCCACGCGCTGCTCATCGAGCCCGCGGGTGTCATCAACACCGGCAGTGCAGGCGGCGCCCTAACCGCTGCTTTCGACGACTCGCTGGCGTAACCCGCGGCGTCATCCGACGTCCCGCAGCAGGATCCCGTTGCGAGGCTGTTGTGCAGGGCGATCGTGAAGGTGTGGCATGATGATGGCATGGCTCGCACACGATTGAGCACGACGGTAGATGCGACGCTCCTCGACAATGCGCGAAGTGCTCGCTCCGGCGTATCCGACGCGGCCCTCGTCGACGAGGCCCTCGCGGCTCTGCTCGCCCGGCATCGTGCCGCCGAGGTGGACGCGAGTTACGCCGCATATGACGAACACGCACTCGACGAGCCGGACGAGTGGGGCGACTTGGCGTCGTTTCGGCGGGCCGCCGCCGCATCGTGAGCGCGCTTCCCGCCCGCGGCGAGGTGTGGTGGTGCGAGATGGCCAAGATAGGCCGTCGCCCTGTCGTCGTGCTCTCGCGTGATGCGGTGATCCCCCGGCATCGGCGCGCGCTGATCGCACCGTGCACGACGACGATTCGGGGTCTCGTCAGCGAGGTCGTGCTCGAGCCCGGCGACGACCCGATACCACGTCGTTCGGCGATCAACCTTGACTCGGTCGAGAGTGTCTCCCTCGCTGTACTGGTCGATCGGCTCGGACGGTTAAGCGACTCTCGGATGCGGCAGGTGTGCGGCGCGCTCGCGGTCGCCGTCGACTGCGAGCCCTGAGGCAGGTTGTCCCACATCGGGATCGGCAAGCGGGCGGCTGTTTACCGCTGCTGCGCTGTCCAATGAGGTATGATGTAAACATGTCTTACACTCGGGAGGGTGGTCTCCGATGACGATCTCGATCCGGCTGTCCGATGAGGAAGAAGAGCGCCTCGACAGCCTCGCGCGCCGCACCGGGCGCTCGAAGAGCTTCTACGTCAAGACGGCACTTCATCGGTACCTGACAGACCTCGAAGACGCCTTCGCCGCCGAGGCCGCGATCGATGTCTTCGAGGCCGAGGGTCGGCGTAGCCGTCCGCTGTCTGCGCTCGAGGCCGAGACCGACGCGTGACGGCCCGGTGGCGCGTTGAGACCACCGACCAGTTCGATCGGGAATTCAAGAAGCTTGATCGCGCCGTGCAGCGGCGTGTGCTGGCCTACCTGCATGACGTCGAAGGTCTCGATGACCCTCGGCAGCGCGGGAAGGGATTGACGGCGAACCACGCTGGGGTCTGGCGCTACCGAGTGGCGACTACCGCATCCTCGCCCAGTTCGTCGACAACACCCTGACGGTGCTGGTGCTGCGTGTTGGCCACCGCCGCGACGTGTACTGAGACAGCGGGCCTGTCCCGATAGCGGATCGCTCAGCGAGACGCACTCGCCGCTATCGGTCGTAGATATCGCGCCGATGTCCGAGCCTCACGACGACCACCAGCAGCACGTCGTCCTCGACCGTGTAGATGATCCGGTAATCGCCGACCCGGACCCGGAGACCCGGCCGACCCTGGAGTGCGCGGGCACCCGGCGGCCGCGGATCCTGGGCGAGCAACGCGATTGCACCTTGAAGCCGACTGCGAACCTGCGGGTCGAGTTTGCGCAGCGCGCGGACTGCCGCCGGACGAAGCTCGATGCGATACGCGCTCACTGCCAGCCGAGATCAGCCTTGACCTGCTCCCACGGGATGTTCGGTCCCTCATCGGCCATCGCTTCGTCGAAGGCCGAGACATCCTCGGCGTCTTCAAGGGCGGTCATCAGCTGCTCGTAGCGCTCAGGACTCACCAGCACCCCGGCCAGGCGACCGCGGCGCTGTACAAACACTGCTTCGGTACGTGCGGTCTCCATCGCGGCGGGCAGATGGTCTCGCGCGTCGCTGATGTTCATCGTGGCCATACCTGAATCGTACAGTTCAGCGCCTGGATCGTACAAGCAACGTTTCAGACAAGGATCCCCGACCGGGCAGAGGCACACCCCACCCTCTCTGCGGCGCGAGCGGATGGCTCTCGATCCCGTCGATCACGCCGTTTGGCGCTCGCAAGCGGATCCCTCAGCGGACGCGGATTTCTACGTTGTGGCCGCTGGATCGGGCCAGTCGAGTGTCACGGGTCAGGACTGGGCACTGCAGTGCTTCGGCGAGTGTCACGTATGCGGCGTCGTAGGCGCTGAGATTGTCGCGGAGGTTGTATGCGCGTAGACGCAGAGCTGCTGCG
>JBOGDQ010000081.1:0-2896 GCA_050742975.1 Jatrophihabitantaceae bacterium | reverse complement strand
TCGCTGGGCCGCGGCGCCGGTGATCACAGGTCCGACGTCGACGCAGGCATCGGTGTCGACGCCGGCTATCCCTTCATCCATGCCCGCGACGAAGCCCTCGCCGCGGCGCTACGATTCTCGCCCGTCGCCGACAGCCTCATCCAACCGTTCGGCACCGATTCCGCGCCTGCCGATCACTTGGTGATCCAATACGCCGACGGTCGACAACTGAGCCTGGTCGTCTGCCTCGCGCACCAGCGACCCGGCCTTCCACCTGGAGCGCAAGCGCTCTTGGACCGCACCGGCCAACTCGCCAAACCCTGGGCACCGGGCTCGTTGACCGCATCGCCAGCGCAACAACACGAGTGGGCCTTCCTCGCCTGGTGGGCGCTGCACGACGTCGACAAACACACCCGACGCGGACAGCTCTGGCGTGCGCTGACCGCGCTCGACGAGGCCCGAAGCCTGGCCTGGAAACTGCACGCCGCATCCCTGCACGTCGACTACCCGACCTTCGGAGCGGTCAGCGTCGAGAACGCCGGCCAAGGTGCCCCCGCAAGCCTCGACCGCTCACTACCGGCACGACCTGACTCGACGCTGATCCTCGCCGCCGCGGCCGCACTCAGTTCCGTGCTGACGACCCTGACCAGCGACCTCAACGTCGAAGGCATCCAACAGTTGACGATCAACCAACTGGCCCAGCCTTAGGAAGCACAGCCCGCCGGGCCGGGGCCACTTACCTCCGGGCGGATTCCAGGCATCGTCGCAACACGGCGACTGCTGACGATCAGTGATCGTAGCCCGTTTTGATCAGTGGATGACGGTGTCGAGCAGGTCGGCGGGTGGCGTGGCGGTGATCTGCGCCCAGGCTTTAAGGGCGGCGGCGAGGGCCAGCGCTGAGCCGGCGAGGACTTGCGGGCTCCCTTGACGGATGAGCAGCTTGTCCAACGACGCGAACGCTCTGCCCTTGGCTGCGAGGACGAGGATGTCGGTCGCGGCGCGCTCACCGGTCCAGTGACCGTCGGGTAGGGCGGTGTGATGGGCGATGCCTGCCGGGGCGTCGGGAGCCCGGTCGGAGAGCCAGTCGTCGAGCAGTCCGAGGGCGATGCCGATGCAACTGGCGACGGTGGCGGTGGTGTTGTCCGGCGATTCGGGCACCACTTGATCGAGAATCGTGGCGGCACGGGCCGTGTTGCCGTCGAGGATCGCTTCGATGACAAGGTGCATGGTGACCAGGGCGATGTCGCGGGTCGGCCCGACCGGGCTGAACAGTTGCATGTTGCGGCGCTCGACCGCACGGTTCATCGCCGCCTGCAGTGTTTCGAGGTCCGGGACGTCGATGTTGTCGACGTCGACGCCTTCCTCGGCCAGCAGCGGCGCCAGTTCGCGCAGCATCTCGTTCGCCAGCCCGGGCTTGTGTTCAATCCGCGGCAACCCGGCTGGCGGTTCGGGGCTGCGTCGACGCATGTCGGCCATGCGTTCATCTTCGCAAGCAACGCTGGTTCAGGTCAGTCGGCGTCGTCGCCCGGGATCGCCTCAAGGCGCTGCGCCGGGCTGGACCAGTCCATCGTTTTGCGGGGACGGTCGTTGAGCTCGACAGCAACCCGGACCAGCTCCTCGACATCGTGGACGGCGAGGTTGGTACCTTTGGGGAAGTACTGGCGCAGCAAGCCATTCGTGTTCTCGTTGCTGGGACGCTGCCACGGCGAGTGCGGTTCGCAGAAGAACACCGGCATCCCCAACGCGGTCGCAATCTCAGCGTGCAGGGCCAACTCACTGCCCTGATCCCAGGTCAGCGACCGACGTAGTTCCGGCGGCAGCGGCGCGAACGCGGCGATGATCGCGTCCCGAACCGCCTCGGCGGTATGCCGGCCAGGTAGGTGCAACAAGATGGTGAACCGGGAACGGCGTTCGACCAGCGTGCCGATCGCCGAGCGGTTGTGTTCCCCGGTGATCAAATCGCCTTCCCAATGTCCGGACACCGTCCGGTCCTCGGCGTAGGCGGGCCGCTGGCCGATCATCGTCATGTCCACCAGCTTCGTCGAGCGACGCTCCTCCGGACGCCGGTGCGGGTTGCGGCGTCGGCGGCCGGTACGCAGTGCCTTGGGGAACTCGCGGCCCAGGCCGCCCAGCTCGGGGCGGTAAACAGCTTGGTAGATCGTCTCCGGCACCAGGTGTCGCTCGGGCTGGTCGGGGAACTCCTCGCCCAGCACATGGCTGATCTGTTCGGGACTCCAGCGCTTCTCCAACCGTGCGGCCACGAACTCGCGCAGTACCTCGTCGTTGATCAGCTTGCCCCTTCCGGGGCGAGCTCGGCGTTCGAAGGCCAGCCGTTGCGCCGTGAACGGCCGGTACTGCCCGCGCTCCGAGTCGCTATTGCGGCGCAGCTCCCGGCTGATCGTCGAAGGGCTACGGCCCAGCTCGGTCGCCATCGATCGGACCGTATGCCCGGCACGATGCAAGTCGGCGATCCTGACCCGCTCGTCCTCGGATAAGTACCGCTCCGAGATATGCGTCTTCCGAGAAGTAATCACGGGCGGATAGTGCAGTCGCCGACCGCTGCTGCTGGTGATATCGCGGCCGTGTCGCCACCGCGTCCCGGTCCTGCGGTTGATGCCCACCACCCGGCACGCCTCGGCGTTGGGCACGCCGCGGGCGATCAACCGCCCGAACTGCTCACGCTTCGCCGTCTGCGGCGCCACACCCCGACGACCACGACCCGCCATGGCAACTCCCGGAAACCTCCGGTGTTGCAACGATCGCTAGAAACCGCCCGGTCTACCCGGTGATCTTCATCGACGCGATCCACGTGAAGATCCGCGACGGGAACGTGGCCAACCGGCCCATCTACGTGGCGCTGGCGGTCAACTGCGACGGCGAACGCGACATCCTCGGGCTGTGGGCCGGCGAGCACGGC
>JBOGDQ010000080.1:0-36564 GCA_050742975.1 Jatrophihabitantaceae bacterium | reverse complement strand
TCGACATCGGCGAGGCGGCCGTGCTCGAACTCGGCGCGACCAAGCACGAGCACCAGCCCGGTGAGTCCTTCCGGGTGTTCCTCGACCCTGCCGGGCACCCCTTCTGCCTCTGCCTGGACTAGCCCGGAGTTACGGCGGGTCTGAGCTCTGATCTCCCGTGTTTGCTGGGCTGGGGTAGGTTGACACCCAGAACATGTAGCCAAAATATGCGGCGTGTCGACGAGACAGTGGCACCGGACAATCGTATGATGGGCGAATGGTCGTCCGTAACGCGAGTGCGATGCACGTGGCCAGGATCAGATCCAGCCACGTGGACAAGCAGGGTCGCCGCCGCGACTACGAGTCGGTCTACCTGCGCCGCTCCTACCGTGAAGCCGGGCGGGTCAAACACCAGCAACTGGCGAACCTGTCCGCGTTGCCGGGCGCCGCGATCGCCGCGATCGAGGCGGTGCTGGCCGGGCAGCAGCTGGTCCCGGCCGGTGAGGCGTTCCAGGTCACCCGCACGGTGCCGCACGGGCACGCGGCCGCGGTCTGGACCCAAGCCAAACAGCTCGGCTTCCCCGCCCTGCTCGGCCCGGCGTGCCGGGAACGAGACATCGCCGCCGCGCTGATCATCTCCCGGGTGCTGCGCCCGGGCAGCAAACTGTCCACCCTGGGCTGGTGGGCCGGTGGGGATGTCACCCTCGGCGCCGACCTGGGTGTCGCCGACGCCTGCGCCGATGAGTGTTACGCGGCGATGGACTGGCTCGCCGACCGGCAAGAGAGCATCGAGGCCGCGCTGGCCCGCACGCACCTGGCCCCGGCAGCCAACCCCTCGCGGATGGCGCTGTTCGACCTGTCCTCCTCGTGGATGGAAGGCACGCACTGCCCGCTGGCGGCGCGCGGCTACTCCCGCGACGGCAAGAAAGGCAAGAGCCAGATCGAGTACGGGCTGCTCACCGACCCGCACGGCCGGCCGGTCGCGATCCGCGTGTTCGCCGGCAACACCGCCGACCCGAGTGCGTTCGTGCAGGCCGTGGACACGGTGCGGGACAAGTTCAAGCTGGCCAAGATGGTGATGGTCGGCGACCGCGGCATGATCACTTCCGCGCGCATCGACGCGCTGCGCGAGCACAAGGGCATGGGCTGGCTGACCTGCCTACGCGCCCCCGCGATCGCCAAACTCGCCGCCGACGGGCCGCTGCAGATGAGCCTGTTCGATGAGGCCAACCTGGCCGAGATCACCCACCCGGACTACCCCGGCGAACGACTGATCGCCTGCCGCAACCCGTTCCTGGCCGCCGAGCGGGCCCGCAAACGCGACGCCCTGCTGTCCGCGACCGAGAACGCCCTCGCCCCCATCATCACGTCGATCAAGGCCGGCCGGCTGGCCGGCAAAGACCAGATCGGGCTGAAGGTCGGCAAGCTGATCAACCGCTACAAGATGGGCAAACACTTCGCCCTCACCATCACCGACCACCGACTCCGACTGGCCCGCAACCAGGAACAGATCGACGCCGAAGCCGCACTGGATGGCATCTACGTCATCCGCACCACCGTGCCGGACACCGACCTCGACCCGGCCAGCGTCGTGGGCGCCTACAAACAACTCGCCCGCGTCGAACGCGACTTCCGCACCCTGAAGATCGACGATCTGGACCTGCGGCCGGTCCGGCACTGGCGCGAGGACCGGGTCCGCGCCCACGTACTGATCTGCATGCTCGCCGCCTACCTCATCTGGCACCTGCGCCGCGCCTGGGCCGAGTTGACCTACACCGACGAACACCGACCCGAACCCAGCGACCCGGTCGCCCCCGCCAAACGATCACCAGCAGCCGAGCGCAAAGCATCCCGACACCGCGACGACCACGACCGCCCCGTCCACGACTTCCACGGCCTGCTCGACCACCTCGCCACCCAGACCCGCAACCAGATCACCCTGGCCGACGGCACCACCTTCACCATGATCACCAGCCCCACCGATACCCAACGCCGCGCCTTCGAACTTCTCGGCGCCAGCACCCCGAACACCCTCACGTAGCCAGAAGCCACAACCCGAAAACCAGTGCAGCCCCCGAAACCGGGGGCTGCACTGTCAGAACCGTCGTAACTTCGGTCTAGTTGACGGCGCCCGGCGATCTTGCTGCGCCTCGTAGTCCCGCTGACGGCAGCCGCAGGAAGATCAACCGCAGGCACGACCGCGACTCGCCATCTTCTGTCTAGACTGTCCAGATGGAGGTCGCGATGGATTTTCACTGGCAGGTGCAGGGGGCGAAGCAGAGGTTCAGCGAAGTGCTGCGGCGCGCGCATTCGGACGGCCCCCAGTTCGTCACGAAGCACGGGACCGAGATCGCGGTGATCGTGGACATCGCCGAGTACCGCAGGTTGACGGGCGAGACGATGGACTTGAAGGAGTACCTGCTCAGCATGCCGAAGACCGACGATGACGAAGATCTGGTACTGGAGCGATCGCGGGAGTTGCCCCGTGAGATCGACTTCAGCGACGAATCGTGAGTTTCCTGCTCGACACCAACCTCGTCTCCGAGCTGGAGCGGCGTCGGCCGAACGTGGGCGTGCTGCGCTGGTTCGACCGGGTTCGCCCGGGCGACCTGCACCTGAGCGTCCTGACCATTGGCGAGATCCGGCGTGGGATCGAACGGGTGCGTCCACGCAATCCAACGCGCGCTGCTGGCCTGGAGACCTGGCTGGCCGGGCTGAGGGTTTCGTTTCGGGAACGCATCCTGCCGATCGATGCGGCGATCGCGGAGCAGTGGGGGCGGCTGAACGACCCGAACCCGGCACCGATCGTGGACAGCCTGCTGGCCGCGACCGCGCTCGTGCACGACTGGACCGTGGTGACTCGGAACGCCGTCGATTTCGACCGAACCGAAGTGAGGGTGCTCAACCCGTTCGAGTAGCCGTAGCTGCGCGCGGCTCGACCCGGGCCAGGACGTGCAGCGCCGCCAGCCAGAGCAGGCAGGCCCCCAGCATGTGCAGCCCGACCAGGATGGGCGGCACGTGCAGGAAGTACTGCGTGTAGCCGACGATGCCCTGCGCGAGTTCGACGGCCAGTAGCAGCCAGGCCGCACGCAGCACCACGTCGGCCGCTCGCACGGCGTAAAGCAGCGCGAGCAGCCCGACGCTGACGCCGATCAACACCATCACCGAGTCGGCGTGCAGCTGCGCCATCGACGACACCATCAGCCCGTTGCGGTGCACCTTGCCGGAGGAGTTCTTGTCACCGGCGTGCGGCCCGGCGCCGGTGACGATGGTGCCGAGCACGAGCACGGCGACGGACACCAGCGCGGTGAGGCGGGCGAGCTGCCGGGCGGCCGGCGGGACGTCCGCGGCCGGCGCCGAACCGCGAACCCGCCACCACAACCAGAACGTGACGAACAGGATCGCCATCGACAGCAGGAAGTGCGCCCCGACCAGCCACGGGTTGAGATGGGTCAGCACGGTGAACCCACCGAGCACTGCCTGCGCGGGGATGCTCAGCGCGGCCAGGGTGGCGAGCAGGCGCTGTTCGATGCGGGCCATCGCGATCAGCCAGGTGGCGATGGCCAGGAACGCGACGACGAACGTCAGCTGCCGGTTGGTGAACTCGATGATGCCGTGGATGGCGTACTTGTGGGTCGGGGTGAGCGAGGCATCGGTGCAGCTGGGCCAGGTCGGGCAGCCGAGACCGGAGTCGCTCAGCCGCACGGCACCTCCGGTGACCACGATGACGACGTTCGCCACCACCGACGCCAGCGCGAACCGGCGGTAGGAGAGCAGGCCGCGCAGCCCGGGCGGGATCACCCGCTGCAGCAGGGCGACATGCCTCGGTAGTGGCGGCGCCACCGCTGTCACGACCGGCGTGCTCACTCCCACCGGAACCACCGCGCCGCGGCGGGCAGCGCAAGCGCCGTCCAGACGAGAAGGGTCATCAGGTCGTGGACCGGTATGCCCGCGCCGCCCTGCAGGACACGGTGCAGGCCGTGCGACAGCGCGGCCGACGGCAGGTACTGCAGCACCCGCTCTACGCCGGACGGGTATTTCGACAGCGGGATCGCGATGCCACCGGCGAACAGCAGCACCAGCCAGATCAGGTTTGCGGCCGCGAGCGTGATCTCGGCGCGCAGGGTGCCCGCGACCAGCAGGCCGAGTCCACCGAAGGCCAGCGTCCCGAGCGCGATCAGCACGAGCACCAGCAGCGGATCGCCGTGCGGGTGCCAGCCCAACGCGAAACCGAGCGCGCAGATCAGCGCGACCTGCACGACCTCGAGCAGCAGCACCGCCAGGGTCTTGCCGCCGATCAGCACCGAGCGTGGCAGTGCGGTCGCCCCCAGCCGCTTGAGCACCGCATACTTCCGCTCGAACCCGGTGCCGATCGCCAGCCCGGTGAACGCGGCCGACATGACGGCGAGCGCGATGATGCTCGGCACGACGAAGTCGATCCGCCGCGGGACGCCGAGCGAGTAGAGCAGCGGCAGGTTGAAGAAGAACAGCAGCAGCAACGGGATGATCAGCGTGAGCCCGACCTGCTCGCCGTTGCGCAGCAGCAGGCGGAACTCCATCGAGGTCTGCGCGGCCAGCATCCGCGACTTCGGCGCCGCTGCCGGTGCGGGGGCGAAGGAGGTCGACGTCATGTCCGCAGCCCCCGGCCGGTGAGCTCCAGGAAGACGTCCTCGAGCGTGCGCCGCTCGACCGCGAGATTCTCGGCGAGCACGCCCTGCCCGGCGCACCACGCGGTCAGCGTGGCGAGCAGTTGGGGATCGACGTCGCCGGTCACCAGGTAGTGACCAGCGCTCTCCTCCACGGCGCGGGTGCCGTCGGGCAGCGCGGCGACCAGCGAGGTCAGGTGCAGCCCGGTCGGCGCGCGGAAGCGGATCTGGCCCTCGGCACCGGCCCGGGTGAGCTCGGTCGGGCTCCCTTCGGCGACCACGCGGCCCGCGTCCATGACGACGACGGTGTCGGCGAGCTGCTCGGCCTCGTCCAGGAAGTGGGTGGTCAGCACGACGCTCACGCCGTCGGCCTTGAGCTTGCGGATGAAGTCCCAGGTCCCGCGCCTGGCCTGCGGATCCATGCCTGCGGTCGGCTCGTCGAGGAAGACCAGCTCGGGACGGGCGACGAGCGCCATCGCCAGCGACAGCCGCTGTTGCTGCCCGCCGGACAGCCGCTTCACCGACGTGCGGGCTACCTCGCTGAGACCGACCGAGTCGAGCAGCTGCACCGGGTCGTGCGGGTGCGCGGCGTAGGACGCGAACAGCCGGAGCAGCTCGATCGCGCTCGCGCCGGTGTAGCCCCCGACGCCGTCCTGGAGCATCACGCCGACGCGCGGGCGCAACCGGGTGGCGTCGCGCATCGGGTCCAGCCCGAGCACCCGGACCGAGCCCGCGTCCGGACGCCGGAATCCCTCGCAGGTCTCGATCGTGGTGGTCTTGCCCGCGCCGTTCGGACCGAGCAGCGCGAGCACGGCGCCGCGCGGGACGATCAGGTCAAGCCCGTCCACCGCGCGGCGCGTGCCGTACGTCTTGACCAGACCGCTGATGCTGACGGCGGGGTCGACGTTGCTGGGAACGGCGGGCACGCAGTCAGTCTAGGAACGCGCACCTGACGGCGACGCGGCGGAGCCGACCCCGGGTGACCGCGCCGACACGACGCGTTCACCCACCACCGGACGGGCGGGCGAACGCGTCGACGTACTCCTGCCCCGATAGCGCCTGCACGGCCTCGCGGACCGTCTCGGTGATCTCCCGCAGCACCTTGGAGCTGCGCTCCTGGTCGGCCCGGTGACCGAACTGCAGCGGCGCGCCGAAGTGCACCTCGACCGGAGCGCGATGCCAGCGGCGGCTGCCGGGCGGTTGGACGTCACGCGTCCCGATCAGGCCTACCGGGACCACCGGCGCGCCCGATCGCAGGGCGACCCGCGCGACGCCGGTGCGGAACCGGTACAGCCGGCCGTCGGCGGACCGAGTGCCCTCGGGGTAGATGCCGAACGCCTGGCCGGCGGCGAGCAGCGCGACGCAGGTGTCGACGGACGCGGCGGCCGCACGGGTCGAGTCGCGGTCGACGGGGACGTGCCCGAGCCCGGTGAAGAACGCGGACATCACGCGTCCCCTAACTCCGGGGGAGTCGAAGTACTCCGCCTTGGCCAGGTAGTAGACCTGCCGGCGTGCGGCGAGCGGGGTGAAGAACTCGTCGGCGAAGGAGACGTGGTTGCCGGCGATGATCACCGGACCGGTGTGCGGGATGTGCTCCACCCCGGTGACCAGCGGCCGGTAGGCGACCCTCAGCGCGGGCGCGAGGGTCAGTTCCAGGGTCCGGTAGATCACCCGAGAAACCTACCGTCCGGCCCCGCCCCTGCGGGCGCACCGGAAATACGTCATACTGGTGTAGTGAAATTCGGGGAGCGCGTGGACGGGGGCGGCAGCGACCGCACCCGGGACGCGGTTGCCCGGATCATCCTCGAACGCGGACCCCAGAGCGCGGCCGCACTCGCCGAGCGGCTGGGACTCTCGCCCGCCGCGATCCGGCGGCACCTCGAGGCGCTCGTCGCCGACGGACTGCTCGCGGAGTGCGACGCCACCCGTGCGCGCCCCGCGGCGCACCGCGGTCGTGGACGCCCGGCGCGGGTCTACTCGATCACCGACACCGGTCGCACCGCCTTCCCGCACGCGTACGACGACCTGGCCACGACCGCGCTGCGCTACCTGCGCGAGACCGGCGGCGAGCAAGCGGTCCTCGCGTTCGCCGAGCACCGGGCCGACTCGCTGGCCAAGCTGCTCGAACCCAGGATCGACGTCGACCGCGCGCCGGCCGTCCGCACCGAAGCGCTCGCCGAGGCGCTGTCCGAGCACGGTTACGCTGCGAGCACCGAGAGCGCCACCGCGGGCGTGCAGGTGTGCCAGCACCACTGCCCGGTCGCGCACGTCGCCGCGGAGTTCCCTCAGCTGTGCGAAGCGGAGACCCGGGCGTTCGAGCGGGTTCTCGGCACGTACGTCCAGCGGCTGGCCACGATCGCCCACGGCGACGGGGTCTGCACCACGCATGTCCCCGTCCCTCCCCAAGTTGGCCGAACGAACACCCTGTCCAGAAGGGCTTGATATATGACCACCGCACCAGAGCGGGTTCTCACCCAGGACGAGCAGATCGACGCCCTCGGCCGTTACAGCTTCGGCTGGGCCGACAGTGACTCCGCCGGCGCCGCCGCGCGCCGCGGTTTGAACGAGGACGTCGTGCGCGACATCTCGGGCAAGAAGAGCGAGCCCGGGTGGATGCTCGACTACCGGCTCAAGGCGCTGTCGATCTTCGACAAGAAGCCGATGCCGACGTGGGGTTCGGACCTTTCCGGTATCGACTTCGACAACATCAAGTACTTCGTCCGCTCGACAGAGAAGCAGGCGGCCACCTGGGACGACCTGCCGGCCGACATCCGCAACACCTACGACAAGCTCGGCATCCCCGAGGCGGAGAAGCAGCGCCTGGTCTCCGGCGTGGCCGCGCAATACGAGTGCGCTCGCGGAGAAACCCTTATCTGGACGGCAAATCGTGGCCAGATAATGATCAAAGAGGTCCAGCCCGGCGACCGCGTGTTCTCTTATGACGAGGAGTCCGAGCGGTTCATCACAGCACCGGTCAAGGCGGCCTGGCAGACCGGGGTTCGCCAGACGTTCAAGGTTGTCGTCGGCAACCGCAAGCAGCGCCACATCATGGCGACCGACAACCACCCCGTACTCGCGCTGCGTGACCAGCGGGAGCCCGAGGCGGCGCGCGCTCGCTGGGTGCGGCAGTGGTTGACCGTTGGTGAGTTGCGCGCAGGTGATCTGATCGCCGTGCCGCGTCAGCTCCCTGAGTTCGGCGAGGCGTACCCGCTGCCGGCGCTGCCTGAGCAGACGGACCACCGCGAGAGTCCGTGCCGTGTGCCTGAGGAGTCGAGCGCCGACCTGCTGTGGCTGCTGGGCCTGTACGTCGGCGACGGCAACCTGCAGGACTCCGGCAAGACCCATCGAGTCCAGTTCGCCATCCAAGCGACACAACCTGAACTGCGTGCTGAGATCAGCAGAATCGTCGACGAGCAGTTCGGCCTGCGCGTCATTGCTGCCGACGATTACCGCGTCGTGATCAACTCCAAGGCACTCGTTACCTGGCTCTGGCAGATCGGCTTCGCCGGCACGTCACGCAGCAAGCGGGTGCCGGACTGGGTGTTCAGCCTGCCGGAGGACCAGCGTCTGGCCTTCCTCGGCGGCTGGGTCGATGCGGACGGCCATGTTCCGCCGCGCGCCGACGCCGTAGTGCTGACCTGTGTGAGCAACCCCCTGATTTCGCAGTTCGAGCAACTCGCCGAACTCAGTGGACTCCAGGCGGGCAGTCCGATCGGGTTCAGCCAACCGTATCGGCACGCGCCCGAGCGGATGGGCGGCGCCTGGCGGCTGAACGTCACGGGTGACTACACGCGATTGGGCTGCCGGAACCCGGCTCGTACCGATCGATTCCGCATCGGGCTGTACAGCCACAACTCGACGAGCGCCAAGGGGATGACGTTCAAGGCGCACACCAACGAGTGGCTCGGCTTCGCGCCCGTGCAGTACATCGAGCCGTTCGACATCGAGCCGGTGTACGACATCGAGGTCGACGGTCCGCACAACTTCGTCGCCGAGGGCCTGGTCGTGCACAACTCCGAGGTCGTTTACCACAAGATTCGCGAGGATCTGGAGGAGCAGGGCGTCATCTTCCTGGACACCGACTCGGGCCTGCGCGAGCAGCCAGAACTGTTCAAGGAGTACTTCGGCAGCGTCATCCCGTCCGGTGACAACAAGTTCTCCGCGCTCAACTCTGCGGTGTGGTCCGGCGGCTCGTTCATCTACGTGCCGAAGGGCGTGCACGTCGACATCCCGCTACAGGCCTACTTCCGGATCAACACCGAGAACATGGGCCAGTTCGAGCGCACCCTGATCATCGTCGACGAGGACGCCTACGTGCACTACGTCGAGGGCTGCACCGCGCCGATCTACTCGAGCGACTCGCTGCACTCCGCGGTCGTCGAGATCATCGTGAAGAAGGGTGGCCGTTGCCGCTACACGACCATCCAGAACTGGTCGAACAACGTCTACAACCTGGTCACCAAGCGGGCCAAGGCCGAGGCGGGCGCGACGATGGAGTGGGTCGACGGCAACATCGGTTCCAAGGTCACGATGAAGTACCCGGCCGTGTGGCTGATGGGCGAGCACGCCAAGGGCGAGGTGCTGTCGGTCGCGTTCTCGGGCGAGGGCCAGCACCAGGACGCCGGCGCGAAGATGCTGCACCTGGCGCCGTACACGTCCTCGACGATCATCTCCAAGTCGGTGGCGCGCGGCGGTGGTCGCTCGTCCTACCGGGGCCTGGTCGAGATCCACAAGGGCGCGCACCACAGCAGGTCGACGGTGAAGTGCGACGCCCTGCTGGTCGACGACATCAGCCGCTCGGACACCTACCCGTACGTCGACGTCCGCGAGGACGACGTGTCGATGGGCCACGAGGCGACGGTGTCCAAGGTCAGCGAGACCCAGCTGTTCTACCTGATGAGCCGTGGCCTGACCGAGGACGAGGCGATGGCGATGATCGTCCGCGGCTTCGTCGAGCCGATCGCGCGGGAGCTGCCGATGGAGTACGCGCTCGAGCTGAACCGGCTGATCGAACTGCAGATGGAAGGAGCGGTCGGCTAGTGGCTGCACCGATCACCGAGCGTGAGGTCTCGCTCGGTCCGACAGGTACGCCCTCGGAGCGGTTCACCTCGCGTGACCCCGAGGCGTTCGAGGTTCCTCGCGGCCGCGAGGAGTCGTGGCGGTTCACGCCGACCCGCGCCCTGCGCGAGCTGTTCGAACCCTTTGCGCCGACCACGCGGATCGCCGGCAGTGTCGAGGCGCCCGACGGCGTGAGCTGGTCGATCGTCCAGCCGTCGGACGAGCGGGTCGGCCGCGTGATCCAGCCCGCGGACCGGGTCAGCGCGCTCGCGTTCGCCCACGCGCCGCAGGCCTTCGTGCTGGAGATCGACGCCGGACGCGAGCTGACCGAACCGGTACTCGTGCATGGCGTCGCCGAACCGGGCCTGGCCTACGAGCACATGGTCATCGAAGCCAAGCCCAACTCGCGCGCCACCGTCGTCGTCGACTACACCGGCGCCGGCACGATCGCCGAGAACGTCGAGATCATCGTCGGCGAGGGTGCCCAGCTCACCTTCGTCAGCCTGCAGGACTGGGCCGAGGACGCGATCCACCTCGGCGCGCATGCGATCCAGGTCGGCCGCGACGCCACACTCAAGCACGTCGTGGTGAACCTCGGCGGCAAGATCGTGCGGCTGTGCCCGACCGTCACCTTCGACGGGCCGGGCGGGCGGGCCGATCTGCTCGGCGTGAGCTTCGCCGGCTCGGGCCAGCACTTCGAGTCACGGCTGTACCTCGATCACTCGGTTCCCAACTGCACGTCCGACGTCATGTACAAGAACGCGCTGCTGGGTGAGACCGCCCGCACCGTCTGGATCGGTGACGTCCGGATCCGCCCGGCAGCGAAGGCGACGTCGACATACGAGATGAACCGGAACCTGCTGCTGTCCGACGGTGCGCGCGCTGACTCGGTGCCCAACCTGGAGATCGAGACCGGCGAGATCGTCGGCGCGGGTCACGCCAGTACGACGGGTCGTTTCGACGATCTGCAGCTGTTCTACCTGCAGTCGCGCGGGATCGAGCACGACGAGGCGCAGCGCCTCGTCGTGCGTGGATTCTTCGCCGACGTCGTCGGCCGTATCGGGGTTGACGACCTGGAACACCGCATCATGACCGCGATCGAGACCCGACTGGGATTCGCACCGAGCACCGAACTGGAGTCTGCATGAGACCCGGAGTAAACGCTCACTTCCGCTTCGCAAACCACGTTCGAAAGGAACGGTAATCCCGTTGTCTACTTTGGAGATCCGCGACCTGCACGTGAGCGTCGGCGAGGGCGACGAGGCCACCGAGATCCTGAACGGCGTCGACCTGACCGTGTCCTCGGGCGAGACCCACGCGATCATGGGGCCGAACGGCTCCGGCAAGTCCACGCTCGCCTACTCGATCGCCGGCCACCCGAAGTACACCGTCACCGGCGGCACGGTCACGCTCGACGGCGCGGACGTGCTGGCGATGACCGTGGACGCGCGGGCCCGGGCCGGCCAGTTCCTGGCCATGCAGTACCCGGTCGAGGTGCCCGGCGTACCGGTGTCGAACTTCCTGCGCTCGGCCGCGACTGCGGTCCGTGGCGAGGCCCCCAAGCTGCGTACCTGGGTCAAGGAGGTCAACGCCGCGATGACCTCCCTGGAGATGGACAAGGCGTTCGCCGAACGCAGCCTGAACGAGGGGTTCTCGGGCGGCGAGAAGAAGCGGCACGAGATCCTGCAACTGGAGCTGCTCAAGCCCAAGATCGCGATCCTCGACGAGACCGACTCCGGCCTGGACGTCGACGCGCTGCGCGTGGTCAGCGAGGGCGTGAACCGGGTGCGCGAGACCGGGGTCGGCACGCTGCTGATCACCCACTACACGCGCATCCTGCGCTACATCAAGCCCGACTTCGTGCACGTGTTCTTCGACGGGCGGATCGTCGAGTCCGGTGGCGCAGAGCTGGCCGACCGGCTCGAGGCCGAGGGTTATGCGCGGTTCGGCTCCGCCGAGAGTGCACTCAGTGGCTCGGCCGAGAGTGCACTCAGCGGCGTCAACGAGACGGCATCGGCGTAGCCGTGGGCTTCGACGTGGAGGCAGTCCGCAAGGACTTCCCGATCCTGTCGCGCGAGGTGCATGGCGTCCCGCTGGTGTACCTCGACAGCGCGAACACCTCGCAGAAGCCGCAGGTCGTCCTCGACACGCTCACCGAGTTCTACGCGCGGCACAACGCCAACGTGGCGCGTGCGGTGCACACGCTCGGTTCCGAGGCGACCAACGCCTTCGAGCTGGCGCGCGACAAGGTGGCCGCGTTCATCAACGCGCCGAGCCGCGACGAGGTCGTGTTCACGAAGAACTCCTCCGAGGCGCTGAACCTGCTCGCGTACTCGATGTCGAACGCGACCACAGCACCGGAGCCCGCTGCTGCGCGGTTCAGGGTCGGTCCGGGTGACGAGATCGTGGTGACCGAGATGGAGCACCACAGCAATCTCGTCCCGTGGCAACTGCTGGCCCAGCGCACCGGCGCGACGTTCCGGTGGTTGCCGATCGACGAGGATGGCCGGCTTGTCGACTCCTCGATCGACGAGGTGATCAACGAGCGGACCAAGGTCGTCGCGTTCGTACACCAGTCCAACGCGCTCGGGACGATCAACCCTGTGCCACGGATCGTCGCGCGCGCGAAGGCGGTCGGCGCGCTGACCGTCGTCGACGCCTCGCAGTCCGCGCCGCACCTGCCGCTGGACGTGCAGGCGCTGGGCGCCGACTTCGTCGCGTTCACCGGGCACAAGCTGTACGGGCCGACCGGCGTCGGCGTGCTCTGGGGCCGCTACGAGCTGCTGGCCGCGCTGCCGCCGTTCATGGGCGGCGGCGAGATGATCGAGACCGTCGACATGAGCGGGTCGACGTTCGCCGCACCGCCGCACCGGTTCGAGGCCGGCACGCCGATGATCGCGCAGGCCGTCGGTCTCGGCGCCGCAATCGACTATGTGTCCGCGATCGGGATGGCCGATGTCGCCGCGCACGAACACCAGCTGGTCGAGCACGCGCTGGCCGGGCTCGCCACGGTGCCGGGCCTGCGCATCATCGGCCCCGAGTCGTCGATCGATCGCGGCGCCACTATCTCGTTCACGCTGCCGGGAATCCACCCGCACGACGTGGCTCAGCTGCTGGACGAGAGCGGCATCGCGGTCCGCGCCGGCCATCACTGCGCGCGCCCGGTCTGCGTCCGCTACGGGATCCCGGCCACCACGCGTGCCTCCTTCGGGATCTACACGACGACCGAGGAAATCGATGCCCTGGTCGCCGGCGTTGAGAGGGTGAAGGAGGTATTCGGCCGATGACCATGTCGATGGACTCGATGTATCAGCAGATCATCCTCGACCATTACAAGCACCCGCATCACCAGGGACTGCTCGAGCCGTTCGACGCCGAGGTGCATCACGTCAACCCGACCTGCGGCGATGAGGTCACGCTGCGCGTTCGGGTGGCCGACGGCACGATCGCTGACCTCGGCTGGGACGGCGAGGGCTGCTCGATCAGCCAGGCGTCGACGTCGGTGATGAGCGAACTGGTCGTCGGCAAGCCGGTCGCCGACGCGATGGCGCTGCAGCAGAAGTTCCTGGATCTCATGCAGTCGCGCGGTACCGCCGAGCTGACCGACGGCGACGAGGAGGCGCTCGACGACGCAGTCGCGTTCGAGGGAGTCTCCAAGTACCCGGCCCGCGTGAAGTGCGCGCTGCTGGGGTGGATGGCGATGAAGAGCGCCGTCGTGGAAGCAGGATGGCAGGATCCGGCAGAGGTCAACACAGATGCTCAAGTCACCGAGTTCGCCGAGAGCGCAGGGGAGTAACCATGACCGCAGCCACCATGCCCACGCGGGACGACATCGACGAGGCGCTGCGCGACGTCGTCGACCCTGAGCTCGGCATCAACGTCGTCGACCTCGGCCTGGTGTACGACGCGCGCATCGACGAGGTCGATGGCCAGCGCGTCGTCACGATCGACATGACCCTCACGTCCGCCGCCTGTCCGCTCACCGATGTGATCGAGGACCAGGCCAACAGCGCGCTCACCGGTGGCCCGTCACCGCTCGCGGCCGACGTGAAGATCAACTGGGTCTGGATGCCGCCGTGGGGACCCGACAAGATCACCGACGACGGTCGTGAGCAGCTGCGCGCGCTCGGTTTCAACGTCTGAGCGTCGCAACGCCCGCGTGGTGCGGATCTTGTTGCACGCGCGGCCATAGCACCCGAACCGCAACAAGATCGGGTCGCGCTTGCCGCGCTCACGTGAACGCGAAACGCGGGCATGGCACTCGCTAGGCTCGACTGCGTGCCGACCGTCACGATCCTGGACGACTACCAAGCGGTCGCCCTGGACAGCGCCGACTGGTCCGCGGTGACCGATCGCTTCACCGTCGAGGTCATCACCGAACACCTCAACGATGCGGACGCGCTCGTGCGCCGGCTCGCGGACAGCGAGGTGATCGTCGCGATGCGCGAGCGCACGCCGTTCCCCGCAGCCTTGCTGGCCCGGCTGCCGTCGCTTCGGCTGATCGTCACCACCGGGATGAAGAACGCGTCCATCGACCTCGCGGCCGCCGGAGCGCGAAGCGTCACGGTGTGCGGCACGGCCGGCACCGGCAGCGCCGTCCCCGAGCTCACCATCGCGATGATGATCGCGTTGATGCGCAACTTCGTCCCGGAGGACGCGGCCGTGCGCGCCGGCCGGTGGCAGCACACGATCGGCCCGGGCCTGTCCGGACGGACGCTCGGCATCCTCGGTCTCGGCCGGCTCGGCATGCCGGTCGCGCGCTTGGCGCAGGCGTTCGGAATGTCGGTCATCGCGTGGTCGCCCCACCTGACCCCGGAGCGGGCCGAACCGCACGGCGCCCGCGCGGTCGGCAAGCGCGAGCTGTTTGCCAGGTCGGACGTGGTCACGATCCATATGCCACTGTCCGAGCGCAGTCGCAGCCTGGTCGGCGCGGACGAGCTGGCGGCGATGAAGCCGACCGCCTACCTGATCAACACCTCGCGCGGGCCGATCGTCGACGAGGCCGCGCTGGTGGACGCACTGCGTGCGCGGCGCATCGCCGGTGCCGGCCTGGACGTGTACGACATCGAGCCGCTGCCGGTCGAGCATCCGCTGCTCACGCTGCCGAACACGCTGCTGCTGCCGCACATCGGTTATGTGACGACGGAGAACTACCGCGCCTGGTTCGCCGAGGTCGTCGAGGACATCCTCGCCTGGTCCGACGGCGTGCCGATCCGCGTCCTGGGAGCGTGAGGGGCAAGCCGGTCGGGGCCCGCCCCTCACGCCATCGAGTTGCCTACTTACACGCCTTCGCCGGCTTCAGCGTGAAGTTGGACGTCAGCGGGTTGCCAGGCGTGATCCGGACGGTGCGCGTCTGCGGCGCCCAGCCGTCCTTGGCCGCGATCAGGGTCAGCGGGTTGCTCCGCCGGTCCAGCCAGAGCGCGTACCGGCCGTCCTTGTCCGTGCTCAGCGTGTAGCTGGCGGCCCACGAGTCGACCTCGACCGTGGCGCCCGCGAGCGGTGCGGCCGACCCCGTGCACGGCTGGCCGGAGACCACACCGGCGATCTTGGCCCACGTCTTCGGCGGCTTTACCGTGAACGTGACCGGTACCGACGCCGGCGGGTACGGCGTGTCCGTGGAGACGTCGATGCTCGCGTCGTACTCGCCCGGCTGGGTGAGCATCGAGGAGTCCATGCTCACCGTCACGTCGACCGAGGCCCCAGGCGCGAGGTCCGTCTCGGTCTGCGACTCGGACAGCCACGGCACGTCGGCAGAACCGCTGTCGCAGCTGTCATAGCCGGGCAGTACCTCGACATCCGCATGGGCCGGATCGACGTTGCTGACCGACCCACCCACCTTGTAGAAGCCGCACGCGCCGCCGAGGCGGTAGTAGGAGTTGTTCGAGTTCGGCAGCGCCGTCCACGCTCCTGCCGCCGGGTCGAAGCTCCAGCCTTCGTTGGTCACCGAGCTGCTGTTGTTGATCACACCGCCGGAGACGAGCAGCTGGCCGTTGGCAACCGAGGAGGCCGAGCCCCAGGCGTCGGCAGGCAGGTCGGCCGCCGGCGACCAGGTCGTGCCGTCGAACGAGTAGGTCTTCGACGACGTGCCGCTGTCATTCGTACCGCCTGCACAGTCGATCTGGCCGCCGACCGCGCCGCAGGCCTGCCACGCGATCGCGTCCGGGTAGTCGGTACCCGCGGTCCACGAGTCGTCGGACGGGTCGTACACCTGGACGTCCTTGACGCCGCAGGAGTTGGCGGTGCACCCGCCGATCACGTACAGCTTCCCGTCGAGCACGGCCGTGCCGGAGCCGGCGTGCGGCCTCGGGTTGGCGCTGAGCGTGGTCCACGAGCCGGCCGCCGGGTCGTAGGCCTCGGTGACGCCGGTCGGGTTTAGGTCCGCGCCCCACCCGCCGGTGACGTAGAGCTTGCCGTTGATCCAGGCGGACACCGGCGCCTCGCGAGTCACCGACATGTCGCTGAGTCGACTCCACGTGGTCGCGGTCGGGTCGTAGGCGTAGAACGTCTTGACGTCGTCGTTGCCGTCGAAGCCGCCGAGGCTGTACAGCAGCCCGTCGTGGGACGAGGCCGAGTTGTTGCTGATCGGCGTCGGGTAGTCCGCGACCGACTGCCACGGTGCGGCGGACGGGATCTGCGCGTCCGGCTTCGCCACCGACTTGGTCGGCTTGAGCCGCAGCGCGCTGTAGTGGCCCGGCACGTTGCGTACCGGAGCGCCCTTCTGCTTCGCGTAGACCTCGCTGGCCGGCCGTCCGGCGATCTGGAAGCCGCCGTCCTGCTCGGCGAGTTTCACGTGCGCCGCGACGGTTCCGGTGTTCGTCAGCGTCATCGTCGCGTCCGTGCTGCCGCCGAGCGTGACCGTGCCCGACAGCGCTGCCGGACTGGTCGCGACCTGGCCCGCCGCCAGCGAGAAGTCCTTGCGGGTGATGAAGTTCGACGCGACCGCGACGTTCTTCGTCTGGCTCTGGTACTTCGACTTGGCCGCGGTGAACTTGTGCGTGCCGGTCTTGGAGGAGAACAGCCAATACAGGCCGTCCGGTTGTGCGGGGTCATCCGGCGTCGTTGCCGAGACACCGGAGTCGGCCGGCGCGTCGACGCTCGTGACGCTCGCGCCGGTGATCGCCTGCTTGGTGTTGCCGTCCTTGGTGAAGCCGGCGACCAGGCCGCCGGGGACGACCGCGCACGACTTGTGGCCGACGAAGACGTTGTCGACCTCCCAGTAGTAAGCCCAGCTTCCGGTGTAGTGGAAGCGGACCTGAACCGCCTTCTGCCCGGCAGCGCCGGGCAGCGCGATCTCCAGCGGGCCCTGCTGGCTCGTGGTCGTCAGGTGCGAGACGTTCGCCCAGGTCGTGCCGCCGTCGACGGTGTAGTCGATATCCGCGACCGAGTTCGAGAACGCCTTGTAGTCGCTGGCCAGCCCGACCACCGGTGACGTGTCCTTCGACAGGTCGACGACGGGGGAGATCAGCTCGGTGTCCTGGCTGTTGCCGATACCCAGGTGGTCACTGTCGATGATCGCGAACTTGCCGCTGCCGCCGGTCAGGTTGCCACGCGCGCCGGCGTCGTCGGTCGTCCACACCCCGCCGCTGCCGTTGTCGTCCTTGACGGTCCAGGTCGACGGGATCCCGGAGTCGAAGTTCTCGGACACGCCGGTGTACTTCGTCGTGTAGCCGGGAGCCGCGCACGAGGTGGCGTCCACCTTGACGGCCACGTTTTTGACCGAGTCGGCCACGCCGAGCTTCACCGACACGGTGCTCGGCGTGTAGCCGGGATAGGCCGGCGTGACGGTGACCGAGTAGGTGTTCCGGCTCGGCAGGGTCAGGACGTAGTGGCCGGTGAACGGGTCGGTGTAGGTCGGCGCACCGGGGACGCCGGCCACGCTCACCTTGGCGTAGACGGGCCAGTGGTGGCCGGAGCCGTCGGTCACCGTGCCGCTGACGGACACGCTGGGAACCGGGACGAGGGCGAAGCTCTCGGTCACGCTCTGCCCGTCGCCCACGACGATGCTCGTGCGGGTGAGCGTCGCGTAGCCGTAGGCGGACGCGACGACGTCGTACGTGCCGGTCGCCACGCTCAGCGTGTAGGTGCCGTCGGCGGCGCTCACCGCCGAGGCGTCACCAGCCGTGATCTTGGCACCGGCGAGCGGAGCACCGGTCTTGGCGTCGGTGACCGTGCCGCTGACGGTCCCGTGCGGGCCGAGCCGGAACGCGCCGACGCCGTTCGGGGTGCCGAGTCCGGTCGGGCCGTCGTAGCCCGGTCCGGCGGTGCACAGGTAGGACGGATCGCACGAGCCGTTGTTGCCGGTGGTCACATCGTTGAGCTGGCCGGCGGCCTGGTACGGATAGCTCGCCGGGTCGGTGTTCGCCGCCGGCGTTCCGGCGAGCGCGTAGGTGGCGGCGATCATCGGTGAGGATGCGCTCGTGCCGCCGAAGACGGCCCAGCCCTGGAAGTTGTACGAGTCGTAGACGGCCACGCCGGTCTCCGGGTCGGCGACCGAGGAGACGTCGGCGATCGAGCGTCCCGGGCAGCCCGGATCGGTCTGGAAGTCCGGCTTCGCCTCGACGTCGGAGCAGCCGCTGCCGGCTCCCGCCCACGCCGATTCGGTCCAGCCCCGTGCGCTGCTGTCCGCGGTCAGCGACGTGCCGCCCACCGCAGTGACTCCGGGCGCGGTGGCCGGGTAGGCGCTGCCGTACCCGTCGTCGCCGGTGCTGGCCGTGACGACGACTCCGGGATGGTTGTAGTCGGCGTCGAACTCGGTCTCGCTCGGGTCCTCGGGGCCGCCGTAGCTGTTGGAGACGTACTTCGCGCCGAGCGCGACGGCCGTGTCGACCGCGGCCGCGAGGTTGTTCGTGTAGTTGTCGTCGGCCTCGACGAGCAGGATGTGGCACTGCGGGCAGGCGGCCGACACCATGTCTAGGTCGAGCGAGATCTCCTCGGCCCAACCGGCGTCCGGTCCGGGCAGCGGCGAGGCCGCGCCCTGTTGATTGACCTTCGAGAAGCAGCCGTTGTCCGTGGTGCAGGCGGACAGCCCGTACTGGGTGCGGTAGGCAGCGAGGTCGGACTCGGCGTTCGGGTCGTCGAACGCGTCGACGATCGCGACGGTCTGGCCCGCGCCGGCGGTGGCCGACGGCAGGTTGTACGCGTCCTGCAGGTCGCTGGGCCCGTACCCGGCAGGGGTGTCCGCCGGGTTCACGGCCCGGCCGAGTGAGGCCAGGTCGGTGCGGACGAGCGCGAAGCAGCGGGCCTGGGCCGTCCTGGTCACCGCGTCGCAACTGTTCCGCACCGGGTGGGTGGCTTTCGTGGCGGCGCTCGTGTGCGGCGTGGGCCTGGCCGGCGTGGCGTGCCCGGCGGCGTGCGCAGGGGTGTGCCCAGTGGCGTGCGCGGCGGCGTGCCCGGTGGTGTGTGCAGGGGTGGGCGGGGCGGCTGCCGCGGGGCCGGCCTGGGTCAGCGCTCCGGTGCCGAACATCGTGGCCACGGTCGCGACGAGGGCGATGCTGCGACGAATACGGTGACGTCGCAGCAGCGGGACAGGGTTTTTGGGGGCGCTGGGGGTCACGTCCGGGCCTTCCGACAGGTGCGGTCCGGACGGTGGCTCAGGCCCGGGGTGTGGGCTTCGCGTGAATCCGGCTGATCATCGCAATCTAGAGATTTGCGCTGAATCGGACAAGCGGGGTGATCAACTATTTTCCGAACTTGTCCGGACCAGGCTCAGGTCAGCCCTGCGACAGCGCCGCGATCAGGGCGTCGATCATCGGGGTCAGGCGGGAAAGCTCTTCGACGTGCGCAGCCGTCAGCGAGGCCAGCCGGGTGCGGCCCTCACCCGTCAGTTCCAGGCGGACCACGCGATGGTCGGTATCGTCCCGCTCGCGGACGAGCAGGCCGAGCTCCTGCGTCCGGTTCACCAGTTCGACCGCGGTGTTGTGCCGGACCATGAGGTAGTCCGCCGCCTCGCCGATGGTCGGGCCCACCGTGCCGTCGTGCCCGCGGACGGCCAGCAGCAGTTGGTGCTGGCTGGCCGTCAGGTCGTGCTCGGCGGCCTGCTCGGCGCTCCAGTGCTCGAACTGCCGCAGCCGGGTGCGAACGGCCAGCAGCCGCGCGTAGTCACGGTCGGCCAATCGTGCGATGCGTGCCACAGGTCGCCCTTTCCGGGGTATGGGTGGGCTGGCGTCCGTTATTCTAATGCCTCGTAATACGATACAAAAGGACGAGGGACCAGGTGGGACACCAGCAAGCCGCAGCCGACGGAGCGCGCGACGTCGGGCATCTCGGCGACTTCACCGCCACCAGTCGGATGCTCGTCATCACGGCGCTGGCGCTGCCGGTGGGCGCGGTCAGTGCGTGCGTGGCGTGGGCGCTGTTGCGCCTGATCGGCTTCATCACCAACGCGATCTTCTACCAGCGCCTCGACACGCACCTGGTCGCGCCGGGGATCGGGCACCACAACCCGGCCGTCATCCTGCTCGCGCCGATCGTCGGCGGCCTGGTCATCGGCTTGATGGCCCGCTACGGCTCGGAGAAGATCCGCGGGCACGGCATGCCCGAGGCGATCGAAGCGATCCTGCTGGGCGGGAGCAAGGTGCAGCCGCGGGTCGCACTGCTCAAGCCGGTGTCGTCGGCGATCGCGATCGGTACCGGCGGACCGTTCGGCGCCGAGGGGCCGATCATCATGACCGGCGGTGCGCTCGGGTCACTGTTCGCACAGTTCCTGCGGCTGACGGCCGACGAGCGCAAGACGTTGCTGGTGGCCGGTTCCGCAGCCGGGATGGCGGCGACGTTCAACACGCCGTTCGCAGCGATCATGTTGGCTGTCGAACTGCTGCTGTTCGAGTGGCGCCCGCGCAGCTACGTGCCCGTCGCGGCAGCGGTGTGCGTTGCCACGGTCGTCCGCTACCCGCTGCTCGGCCGGGGCGTGCTGTTCAAGGTGCCGCTGGCGCCGCTGCACCTGACCGCATGGTCCGACCTGCTGTGCGTGGTCCTCGGGGTGGCCGCGGGCCTGCTCGCGCTGCTCGCCACCGTCCTCGTCTACGCGGCCGAGGACGGCTTCCGCAAGCTGCCTGTGCACTGGATGTGGTGGCCGGCCATCGGCGGCGTGATCATCGGGGTCGGTGGCCTGATCGTCCCGCAGGCGCTGGGCGTGGGCTACAACATCATCGGTTCGGAACTCGACGGCACGATCGGTCTGAAGCTGGTCGTCGGCATCCTGATCGTGAAGACCGTCATCTGGTCGCTGTCGCTCGGGTCCGGGACCTCCGGTGGCGTGCTTGCGCCGATGTTCATGATCGGCGGCGCCCTCGGCGCGCTGGCCGAGCACGTCTTCCCGCACGTCGGTCCGGGCTTCTGGGCGCTGGTCGCGCTGGCCGGGGTGCTCGGCGGTGTCATGCGCTCGCCGTTCACCGGCGTGATCTTCGCGCTCGAGCTCACCCACCGCTTCGACGCCCTGCTGCCGCTGATCATCGGGGCGTCCACGGCGTTCGCCGTCTCCGTGCTGGTGCTGAAGCGTTCGGTGCTGACGGAGAAGATCGCTCGTCGCGGCTACCACCTCTCGCGCGAGTACGACGTCGACCCGCTGGAGATCCTGTTCGTCGGCGAGGTCATGGAGAGCGAGGTGATGACGTTCGAGTCGGACCTGACCGCGGACGAGGCGCTGGCCTCGATCTCGGACGTCGACCCGGCGAACGTGACGTTCCGCCGCCAGATGCTCTACCCGCTGGTGGGTGACGGTGATCGGCTGGTCGGCATCGTGACGCGCACCCAGTTGGAGACGGCCGCGCACACCGGACACGGCGCGCTGCAGGTGCGCGAGCTCGGCATCGCCGCTCCGGTCGTCACCCACGCGGACGAGACGCTGCGCGTGGTCGCCACCTCCATGGCCGCCAACGAGATCGACAGGATGCCGGTGGTGGACCGCGCGGATCCGGGCCGGGTGATCGGCATCGTCTCGCTGACCATGCTGCTCGCGGGACGGCTGAAGGACCTGCAGGAGGCGCGCGACTCGGAGCGGGTGCTGAGGCTGCGGGTCGTGCGGCCGCGGAACTGGCGTGGGCGGCGACCTCCACGCGGGTAGAGTTGCCAGCCGTGAAGCGGCTCTCGCACTGAGGATGTGGTCGAGCGGTCAGCGCCCACCACCTGCCCCCGCATGGCCGGGGCACCCACGCGAGGAGTATCGATGATCACCGCCAGCGAGCTGGAGCTGCGTGCCGGCGCGCGCATCCTGCTCGAACCGCTGACCCTGCGGGTGCAGAACGGCGACCGCATCGGGCTGGTCGGGCGCAACGGCGCGGGCAAGACGACCACGATGCGGGTGCTGGCCGGCGAGGCCCTGCCGCACGCCGGAACGATCGATCGCCGCGGCCCGACCGGCTACCTGCCGCAGGACCCGCGCACCGGTGATCTGGACGTGACCGCACGTGACCGGGTCCTGTCGGCGCGCGGCCTGGACGTCCTGGTGGCCGACATCGCCAAGGTGCAGGTCGGCCTCGCCGAGACGCCGCACGACGACAAGCTGATCCGCCGGTACGGCAACCTCGAGGAGCGCTTCGCCTCGCTCGGCGGTTATGCCGCAGAGAGCGAGGCCGCGCGGATCTGCGCGAACCTCGGGCTGCCCGACCGGGTCCTGGCGCAGCCGCTGCGCACCCTGTCCGGCGGTCAGCGGCGCCGCGTCGAGCTGGCACGCATCCTGTTCGCCGACGCGGGGGAGCCGACGACGCTGCTGCTGGACGAGCCGACCAACCACCTGGACGCCGACTCGATCACCTGGCTGCGGGACTTCCTACGCCAGCACACCGGCGGCCTGGTGGTCGTGAGCCACGACGTCGAACTGCTGGACGCGGTCGTGAACAAGGTGTGGAACCTGGACGCGAACCGAACCACCGTCGACGTCTACAACGTGGGCTGGAAGACCTACCTGCAGCAGCGCGAGACCGACGAGCGGCGCCGGCATCGCGAGCGGGCCAACGCTGAACGCAAGATCGAGACACTGCGCAGCCAGGCGGACAAGATGCGGGCCAAGGCGACCAAGGCCCGCGCGGCTCATCAGATGGATCGGCGGGCGGCCGCACTGGCCGCCGGCCTGGACGCGGTGCGGGTGAGCGACAAGGTGGCGCGGCTGCGCTTCCCCGTACCGGCATCGTGCGGGCGTACGCCGCTGACCGCCGATGGCCTGTCCAAGACGTACGGCTCGCTCGAGGTGTTCACCGACGTCGATCTCGCGGTCGACCGTGGCGCACGCGTCGTGGTGCTGGGACTGAACGGTGCCGGCAAGACGACGCTGCTGCGGCTGCTCTCCGGGGTCGAGCAGCCGGACACCGGAACGGTGCGGCCCGGCCACGGCCTGCGCCTGGGCTACTACGCGCAGGAGCACGAGACGCTCGATCACGACCGGTCGATCCTGGAGAACATGCGGACGTCGGCGTCCGCAACGCGCTCCTCGCGCGAGCGCTCGTCGGAAGCGGGATCGCTCAAAGATCTGAACGACACCGACCTGCGCAAGATCCTCGGCGCGTTCCTGTTCACCGGCGACGACGCCGACAAGCCGGCCGGCGTGCTGTCCGGCGGCGAGAAGACCCGGCTGGCGCTGGCGATGCTGGTGACGAGCGCGGCGAACGTGCTGCTGCTCGACGAGCCGACGAACAATCTCGACCCGGTCAGCCGCGAGCAGGTGCTGGACGCACTGCGCACCTACGCCGGCGCGATCGTCCTGGTCACGCACGACGAGGGTGCTGTCGAGGCGCTGTCGCCGGACAAGGTGATCCTGCTTCCCGACGGCGTAGAGGACAGCTGGAGCAGGGATCTGGTGGACCTGATCGCCCTGGCCTGACCGATCAAGGTCGGGCCGGTAGCCTGGCACGCGTTAGCCGGGTCGATCATGACTGCCGGGGTCATTTGCGGGAGGGTGTCCTAGATCGTTCTGTGAGCCGTCACGTATTGCGCGCGTCGATCTTGCGGACGCACAGAAACGGCTGCTATCAATCGGCTGTTGGCACACGTACACACACTTCGGGGCGGGCGTAACGCGCGCGGAAACTAGAGGTCTTCGACATGGCGGTACTCAAGAAGGGCGCCCGCATCACGGGACCGGACCGCAACAAGCTCGCCGCGGATCTGAAGAAGGCGTACGACAAGGGCAAGAGCATTCGCGAGCTCGCGGACACGCACGGGCGCTCGTACGGATTCGTACACCGCGTGCTCTCCGAGTCGGGCGTGGCGCTCCGCGGTCGCGGTGGGGCCACCCGCGGTAAGGCAGCGAAGGCGAAGGCGAAGAAGTCCTGATCCCACCCGCTGGGACCACCGCGTTCGCGATCCCGTCCGAGGCGGGGTTCGCGGCCGAGGTCTCGGGCGAGGTGCTGACGATCTCGCTGAACCGACCGGCACAGCTGAACTGCCAGTCGCCGCACACCTGGACGGCGCTGGCGCGTGTGGCGTCCGAGCTGCCGGGCACGGTTCGTGTCGTGGTGCTGCGGGGCGAGGGCCGCGCGTTCTCGGCAGGTCTGGATCGGGCCATGTTCACCGCCGACGGGGTTCCTGGTGCGCCGGGGATCCTGGCGCTCGCCGGCGGGACGGCCGAGCAGGCGGACGAGCGGATCGTCGTCTGGCAGCGGGCCTTCGACTGGACGTCGCGGCCGGCTCTGGTGAGCATCGCAGCCGTCCAGGGCCATGCGATCGGCGGCGGCTTTCAGCTCGCGCTCGGCACGGACATCCGGATCGTCGCCGACGACGTCCAGTTCTGCATGGCCGAGCCGACGCTGGGCATCGTGCCCGACCTCGGTGGCACCAAGCGACTGGTGGACCTGGTCGGCTACTCGCGCGCGGTCGAGATCTGCCTGACCGGACGGCGGATCGGGGCCGACGAGGCGCAGGCCATCGGCCTGGCGTCACGGGTCGTCCCGCGCGCGGACCTCGACTCGACGGTGGCGCAGACCGTCTCGGCGCTGCTGGCGGTCCCGCGTGATGCCGCGACCGAGACGAAGGCGCTCCTGCTCGCCGCGGGCCGGCGCACGCAGGGCGAGCAGGAGGCCGCCGAGCGTGAGGCCCAGTACCGCCGCCTCCGAGCCCTGGCCGGCTTGGACGGCGAGGACCAGCAGAGCTGACCGGGAACATGTCGACGGACTGAGAGGTTGTAGGGCACGCCTGCAAGACAGGGAGCAATTGTGTCCATGCACTCGCCGAACATGATGGCGTACCGATCCATGCACCGCGGCGCCGAGGTCACGGCCAAGAAGGTCGCGCCGGGGACGTGGCGGCGCGTGCTGCGGTTCGCCCGGCCGTACCGGCCCGAGCTCGTCGTCTTCCTGTTCATCATCATCGCCGACGCGCTGATCGGCGTGGCGACGCCGGTCCTGGCCGGGCGGGTCATCAACAAGATCACCGCACACGCGGCGGTGCACGTTGTCATCGACATCGCGCTCGTCATCGCGGCGCTCGCCGTCATCGACGCGGTGCTGTCCTTCGCGCAGCGGTGGTACTCGGCCCGGATCGGCGAGGGCCTGATCTTCGACATGCGGACGTCGGTCTTCGATCACGTGCAGCGGATGCCGCTGGCGTTCTTCACCCGGACGCAGACCGGCGCGCTGGTCAGCCGGCTGAACAACGACGTCCTCGGCGCGCAGCAGGCGTTCACCTCGACACTGTCCGGCCTGGTCTCCAACGTGGTGAGCCTGGTACTCACCGCGGCCGTGATGTTCACGCTGTCCTGGCAGATCACCCTGCTGTCGCTGGTGATGCTGCCGCTGTTCGTGATCCCGGCCCGCCGGATCGGCTCGCGCCTGCAGCAGATCACCCGCGAGTCGTACAACCTGAACGCGTCGATGAACGCGACCATGACCGAGCGGTTCAACGTCGCCGGCGCCCTGCTGGTGAAGCTGTTCGGACGCCCCGCCGACGAGGACGAGTCGTTCCGCGCCCGCGCCGCCCGGGTCCGCGACATCGGCGTCACCTCGGCCATGTACGGGCGGGCGTTCTTCGTCGCGCTGACGCTTGTCGCCTCGCTCGCGCAAGCACTCGTCTACGGTCTGGGCGGGTACTTCGCGATCAAGGGCGAGCTGTCGGCCGGAACCGTCGTCACGCTGGCGCTGCTGCTCACCCGCCTGTACGGACCGCTGACCGCACTCTCGAACGCTCGCGTGGATGTCATGAGCGCGCTCGTCAGCTTCGACCGCGTCTTCGAGATCCTGGACCTCACGCCGATGATCGCCGACGCGCCGGATGCGGCGGAGCTGCCGCCGGACGCGCGCAGCGTGGAGTTCGTCGACGTGCGCTTCGCCTACCCGACCGCGCACGAGGTCTCGCTCGCGTCGCTGGAGGATGTCGCGGTACTGGACAGCACCGCGTCGCAGGAGGTCCTGCGCGGCGTCTCGTTCCGTGCCGAGCCCGGCGAGATGGTCGCGCTGGTCGGGCCGTCGGGCGCAGGCAAGACGACGATCAGCCAGCTCGTCCCGCGCATCTACGACGTGCGCGCGGGCCAGGTGCTCGTCGGCGGCCGCGATGTGCGCGGCGTGACGCAGCAGTCGCTGCACGACCGCATCGGCGTCGTCAGCCAGGAAGCGCACATGTTCCACGACACGATCCGCGGCAACCTGCTGTACGCAAAGCCGGGCGCGAGCGAGGCCGAGCTGCTGGACGCCGTCGGCGCCGCGCAGATCGGCGAGCTGGTGGCGTCGTTGCCCGAGGGGCTGGACACCCTGGTGGGCGATCGCGGTTACCGGCTCTCGGGCGGTGAGAAGGCCCGGCTGGCGATCGCGCGGCTGCTACTGAAGGCGCCGGAGATCGTGATCCTGGACGAGGCGACCGCGCACCTGGACAGCGAGAGCGAGGTGGCCGTGCAGGACGCGCTCGCGCGGGCCCTGGTGGGGCGCACCTCGCTGGTCATCGCGCACCGGCTGTCGACGATCCAGAACGCGGACCGGGTGCTCGTGGTCGACGACGGCCGGATCGTCGAGCAGGGCACGCACGACGCGCTGCTCGCCGCCGACGGGCTCTATGCGGAGCTGTACCGCACCCAGTTTGCCAAATCAGCGCGTACCGACGAACCGGCCCGGTAGCAGCGGGACCGCTCAGCGGCGCGAGACCGGGTCGATCAGCAGTTGGGTGAACGCGAGCTCGGCGGCACCGAGCAGCGAGGAGTCGCCGTTCAGCCCGGGCGTGCAGATGTCGACGGCCTCGTGAGCGATGCTCATCGCGTACTCGTCCATGGCCGCGGCCACGTCCTCGGGTGCGAACTCGTAGACACCGGCGAGCGAGCCGCCCAGGATGACCCGCTCCGGGTTCAGCACGTTGACCAGGCTGGCGACGGTGTGCCCCAGCGCGCGGGCAACGGTCCGCACCGCGTCGGCCACGCGCTTGTCCCCGGCGGCCGCGTCCGCGAAGAGCTTGGCAATCGTCTCCGCGGTGGGCTCGCCACGCCGGCCGGCCAGCTTGAGCAGCGCCTTGTCGCCGATGTAGGTCTCCACGCAGCCGCGCTTGCCGCAGTGGCAGGGTGGCCCGGACGCGTCCACGACGTTGTGCCCGACCTCGCCCGCGTGCCCGTCGCGGCCGCGCAGCGGGGCACCGTTGACGATCACTCCCGCGCCGACTCCGATGCGACCCATCAGGTAGACCAGGTCGTCGCAACCACGCCCGCTGCCGCGCAGGTGCTCGGCGACGACCGCGACGTCCGCGTCGTTCCCGATCGCGACCGGCAGGTCGGGCGGCAGCATGCTCATGAGCATCTTGCCGAACGGCGCATCGCGCCAGCCCAGGTTCGGCGCGAACTCCACCAGCCCGTCCTGGCGCCCGACGGTTCCCGGAACGCTCACCCCGACGCCGACCGGCCAGGCCCCGGGCCCGACCTGGGCGCCCAGCCGCTGAGCGGCTTCGACGATCAGCTCGGCGATCGGTTGCGCCGGGCTGGGGCTCGGATCGGTGACCGCGACATCGCGGGCGAGCACGTGACCGCCGATACCGACGGCGGCCGTGGTCAGGTGGGTGATCTCCACGTCCACCGCGATCGCGTACGGGCCGTCCGGGCGCGGGCCGACCAGGTGCGACGGCCGGCCGGCCCGGGCACCGCCGGTCGGCACGTGCTCGTCCAGCAGCCCGAGCTCGGTCAGGTCGGCCACGAGAGCACCGACCGTCGAGCGGCTGAGCGACAGGCGCTGGGTCAGCTGGGCGCGCGACAACTCGCCGTCGCGGTGTATCTGCGCGAGCAGCAACCCGAGATTGTGCCGCCGGATCGCGTCCGGGCGAGCAGCGGCGGTGCTCACGTGCTCACGTCCGATCTTGGTGCTGGACCGGGCTCAGCCGGCTCGGGATCGCCTGCGCGACAACGCATCGACCGCAGCGGCGATGAGCAGGACGAGGCCGGTGATGACGTTCTGGTACTGCGCCGGCAGGCTCGGTCGCAGGCCGAGGCCGTTCGGGATGATCACGATGACCAGCGCGCCGATGATCGCGTCGCGTGGCTTGCCGCGGCCGCCGAACAGCGAGGTGCCGCCGATGACGGCCGCAGCCACTGCGAACAGCAGGATGTTGCCCGCGCCCAGGTCGAGCTGCGCGCCGCCGGTGCTGGAGGACAGGAAGACGCCACCGATCGCGGCGAGCGAGGAGCAGACCACGAACGCGCTGACCCGGATGTGCACGACGTCGATGCCCGCGCGGCGCGCGGCCTCGGCGTTGCCGCCCGTCGCAAACAGGTGCCGGCCCCAGGTGGTCTTGGTCAGGGCGATGGAGCAGACGATCATTATCGTGATCGGGATGGTGGCCTCCCATGGCAGGCCTTCGATCTTGAAGTTCGGGTTGGCGTTGCGGTTCTGGTTGGCGAAGTAGGTGATCACCAGGGCGATCACGGCGACGATCCCGCCGCGGGTAAGCACCAGTCCCACCGTGTCGGCGGCCAGCTGCTTGGACTGGGCCCGCAGCGACTTGGCCAGCGTGAACAGGATGTACCCGCCGGCCACGACGATGGTGAAGACCC
The DNA here is from genome assembly GCA_050742975.1 of Jatrophihabitantaceae bacterium. GTDB lineage: Bacteria > Actinomycetota > Actinomycetes > Mycobacteriales > Jatrophihabitantaceae > JBDTGE01. Next base: position 7,938 of record JBOGDQ010000080.1, on the reverse strand, counting down.
AGCTCCAGGTCGGGGACATGTTGTTGTGCGCGAGGCCGTACCAGAACGAGTAATTGTTGACGCTGATCGGGTTGCCGTTCAGCGCGAACAGCAGCACGCCCTGCCAGGCCAGGAACAGGGCCAGCGTGACGACGAAGCTGGGGATGCCGACCTTGGCGACCAGCCAGCCGGTGAAGATGCCGACCGCGGCGCCGATCCCGATGGCGAAGATGATCGCGAAGACGACGTGCTTGTCCAGCCCGGTGAAGACCACGATCAGGCCTATCAGCACCACCGCCGCGCCGAGGTAAGCCTTGAGCCAGACGCCCAACAGCAGCATGGCGATCATGGCGCCGATCAGCGACCAGTACAGCAGGCCGGGGATGCCCTTGTGCAGGTTGTGCGAGGTGACCGCCTGCGCCGCGAAGCCGGCACAGATACCACCCGTGGTGCCGGCGGACAGATCGATCTCGCCCAGCAGCAGCACGAAGACCAGGCCGAGCGCGATGACCGCGATATAAGCGCCCTGGCCCGGCAGGTTGCCGATGTTTGCCTTGCTCAGGAAGCGCCCGCTCACCTGGCTGAAGATGAATGCGAGCACGATCAGGCCAAGGATCGAGGGCAGGGCGCCCGGCTCGCCGGAGCGGATGCGGTCCACGTACGAGCGCAGGCCGCGGCCGATCGTGCGGCGGTCCACGTCCAGCGAGAAGCCGCCGGACGGGCCGGCCGAGTCGTCCGTCGCGGTGTTCTTGGTCAGGTCCGGTGTCTGGCTCATGTCAGATGTCCTGGTTCGCTGTCGCACGGGCCAGGCCTATCTCGCCGCTGCGGCCGGCAGTGATGAGTTCGACGATCTGGGTGGTGCTGCTGTCCTTCGCGAACACCTCCGCGGCAATCCGGCCGAGGTAGAGCACCGCAACGCGATCCGCGACCTCCATGACGTCGTTCATGTTGTGCGAGATGAGCACGACGCCCAGGCCCTGGTCGGCCAGCCGGCGGACCAGGTCCAGTACCTGCCTGGTCTGCGCCACCCCGAGTGCCGCGGTCGGCTCGTCGAGGAACACCACGCGACTGTTCCAGAGGACGGCCTTGGCGATGGCCACCGTCTGCCGCTGACCACCGGACAGGCTCGCGACCACCTGGCGCACCGAGGAGACGGTGCGGACCGACAGGCTGGCCAGTACCTCGCGCGCCTTGCGCTCCATCTGACCGTCGGCGAGGAACCCGAACCGGCGGATCTCCCTGCCCAGGAACATGTTCTGGGTGATGTCCAGGTTGTCGGCCAGCGCCAGGTCCTGGTAGACGAACTCGATCCCGAGGGCGGCGGCCACCCTGGGATCGTGCAGGTTGACCGGCTTGCCGTCGAAGAACACCTCGCCGCTGTCGATGCTGTTGATGCCGGCGATGCACTTGACCAAGGTCGACTTGCCGGCACCGTTGTCACCGACCAGCGCCGTCACCTCGCCCGGGTGCACGGTCAGGTCGATGTCGTGAAGGACGTGAATGGGTCCGAAGCTCTTGTTCAGGCCTTTGATCTCGAGGATCGGCTCGGGCATAGTGCTCCTCCTTCTGCGCTGGTCGCACGGGTGGTGGGCGCACCATATCGGTCCGCCCACCACCTCAGGCCGCGTAGGCGCGCCGGATTACTTGATTCCGGCCGAGGCGCACTGGGCCGTGAGACCGCTGCACAGAGCCGCCTTGGTGACCTGGCCCGAATCGACGACCACCTTGACGTTGCTCTTGGTGACGATCTGGGCGGGCAGCAGGAACGCCTTCAGGGTGCGCTTGCCCTTCGGATCCTTGAAGTCGGTCAGCGTGACGCCGGCCGTCGTCGGGTCCTGGCCCTTGACCAGCGCGATGGCCAGCTTCGAGGCCGCCGCCGCTTCCTGCGCGTAGGACTTGTAGATCGTCATGCACTGGTCGCCGCGCAGGATGTTCTGCAGGCCCTCGACGCCGGCGTCCTGCCCGGTCAGCATGACCTTGCCGGCCAGCCCCTTGCTCTTGAGCACGCCGATCACCGCGTTGGCGATGTCGTCGTTGGCGGCGTAGACGCCGTCGACCTTCCCGCCGTTGGCGGTCAGCGCCTGCGAGAACGCGGGAGCGGCCAGGCTGACGTCCCAGCCCTTGACGACGCTGTCGGACACGACCTTGATGCCCGAGTCGGCTTTGAGCACCTTCTGGGCGCCCTGCTTGAACAGCACCGCGTTGTTGTCGACGTCGGTGCCGCCGTCCATCTCGATGACCTGGGCCGGGTTCGGGGCGTTGGCCGCCTTCAGGCAGCTGATCAGGCCCTGGCCCTGCAACTCGCCGATCTTCTCGTTGTCGAAGGACACGTAGAAGTCCGCGCTGCCACCGAGGTTTACGCGGTCGTAGTCGATGACCTTCACGCCGGCGGTCTTGGCCTGGGCCTCCACCGCGGCACCCGAGGTCGGGTCGATCGAGTCGATGATGAGCACCTTCACGCCCTCACCGAGCATGCTCTGCGCGATCGAGGCGTACTTCGACGTGCTGCCGCCGGCGTTCTGGATGTCGGCCTTGATGCCGGCATCCTTGAAGGCCTTGGTCAGCAGGGGGGCGTCGAACTCGGTGTACCGGGTCGAGGACGTCGTGTCCGGCAGGATGACGCCGACCTCGGTCTTGTTCGAGGTCGAGGCGGTCGTCGGGGCAGTGTTGCTACCGGTGTTGGTACCTGTGTTGTTCGTGGTGGTCTTCTTGCCGCCGCTCGAGCTGCAGCCGGACAGGACGCATGCCGCAGCGACCCCGATCGCGGCAATGGTGACTGTGGTCTTGCGCATGCAGGACGCCTTTCCTCGTGGTGCGGCCGGCAGGTCGGCCACCCAATGATTGTTCCGAGCGCGAACATATCCCACGTTCACGGTCGTGCTGTCGGCCTGTAACCAACTCGTGACCTGTTCTTACTTGGTGTGTCCGTATTGCCGTAGCCCGTCGGACTTACAAGAGGGAGCGGAGCACGAACTGCATGATGCCGCCGTGCCGGTAGTAGTCAGCCTCGCCGGGGGTGTCGATCCGGACGACGGCGTCGAACTCGACGGCGCCCGCCGTCACGTGCACGGTCCGCGGGATACCCCCCTCGTTCAGCGCCTCGATCCCGGTGACGTCGAACGTCTGTTCGCCGGTCAGACCGAGCGACTCGGCGCTCTGCCCGTCGGGGTACTGCAGCGGCAGCACGCCCATGCCGATCAGGTTCGAGCGGTGGATCCGCTCGTAGGACTCGGCGATGACGGCCCGGGCGCCGAGCAGTGCCGTGCCCTTGGCCGCCCAGTCCCGCGACGACCCGGAGCCGTACTCCTTGCCGGCCAGGATCACCAGCGGGGTGCCGGCGGCGGCGTAGTTCACCGACGCGTCGTAGATGGTCGCAACCGGCCCGTCCGGCTGGGTGAAGTCGCGCGTCCAGCCGCCCTCGGTCCCCGGCGCGAGCTGGTTGCGCAGCCGGATGTTGGCGAACGTGCCGCGGATCATCACCTCGTGGTTGCCGCGGCGCGAGCCGTAGGAGTTGAAGTCCCTGCGCTCGATGCCGTGCTCGGACAGGTACTTGCCAGCGGGGGAGTCGGTCTTGATCGCGCCGGCCGGGCTGATGTGGTCGGTGGTGACCGAATCGCCCAGCATGGCGAGCACGCGCGCACCACCGATGTCAGTGACCGGCGAGGGTTCGCGCTGCATCCCGTCGAAGTACGGCGGCTTGCGGACGTACGTCGACCCGGCGTCCCACTCGAACGTGTTGCCCTCGGGCGTCGGCAGTTCCCGCCAGCGCTCGTCGCCGGCGAACACGTCGGCGTAGTCGCTCGTGTACATCTCACTGGCGATCGCCGAGTCGATCGTCTCCTGGATCTCCTGCGCGGACGGCCAGATATCGTGCAGGAACACGTCGTTGCCGTCGCTGTCGGTGCCCAGCGGCTCGTTGAGCAGGTCCACGTCCATCGACCCGGCGAGCGCGTACGCGACGACGAGGGGCGGGGATGCGAGGTAGTTCATCTTCACGTCGGGGTTGATCCGGCCCTCGAAGTTCCGGTTGCCGGACAGCACGGCGGTGGCGGCCAGGTCGGCCGAGTTCACCGCCTCGGACACCTCGTCGATGATCGGGCCGGAGTTGCCGATGCAGGTCGTGCAGCCGTAGCCGACCAGGTTGAAGCCGAGCTTCTCCAGGTATGGGGTCAGGCCGGAGCGGTCGTAGTAGTCGGTGACGACCTTGGACCCGGGCGCCAGGGAGGTCTTGACCCACGGCTTTCGGGTCAGTCCCTTCTCGACCGCCTTCTTCGCCAGCAGCGCCGCACCGACCATGACCGACGGGTTGGACGTGTTGGTGCACGAGGTGATCGCGGCGATGACGACGGCTCCGTGGTCGACGACCGCCTCCGTCCCGTCGGCGAACGTGATCGGCACCGGGTTGGAGGTGCGCCCGCGCGCTCCGTCGGCCGCCGATGGCACGGTCGCCGCCTCGGTGAAGCTCGGGACGTCCGAGGCGGGGAAGGACTCCGACTCGGCCTCGTCCTGCGCGTCCTGAATGGAGTCGCCGTCGACGTAGCTGCCTAGCGCCTCGCGGAACATCGCCTTCGAGTTCTTGAGTGGCACCCGGTCCTGCGGTCGCTTGGGGCCGGCGAGCGACGGTTCGATCGTGGACAGGTCCAGCTCGAGCGACTCGGAGAAGGCGGGCTCGACCGACGGGTCGTGCCAGAGCCCGTTCGTCTTCGCGTACGCCTCGACCAGCGCGATCTGCTCCTCCTTGCGGCCGGTGAAGCGCAGGTAGCGCAGGGTCTCGTCGTCGATCGGGAAGATCGCCACGGTCGACCCGTACTCGGGGCTCATGTTGCCGATCGTCGCGCGGTTGGCCAGCGGGACGGCAGCGACGCCCGGCCCGTAGAACTCGACGAACTTGCCGACCACGCCGTGCTTGCGCAACATCTCGGTGATCATCAGGACGAGGTCGGTGGCTGTTGCCCCCTCGGGCATCTCGCCGTTGAGCTTGAACCCGACGACGCGGGGGATGAGCATGCTGACCGGCTGGCCCAGCATCGCCGCCTCGGCCTCGATGCCGCCGACGCCCCAGCCGAGCACGCCGAGGCCGTTGACCATCGTGGTGTGCGAGTCGGTGCCGACCCGGGTGTCCGGGTAGGCCACGCCTCCGCGAGCGAACACGACGCGGGCCAGGTACTCGATGTTGACCTGGTGCACGATGCCGGTGCCCGGCGGCACGACCTTGAACTCGTCGAACGCGGTCTGACCCCAGCGCAGGAACTGGTACCGCTCGCGGTTGCGCTCGTACTCCAACTCGACGTTGCGGGCGAACGCGTCCGGCGTGCCGAACAGGTCGGCGATGACCGAGTGGTCGATGACCAGCTCGGCCGGTGCGAGAGGGTTGATCTTGGTTGCGTCGCCGCCGAGTTCGACGACGGCCTCGCGCATCGTGGCCAGGTCGACGACGGCTGGCACACCGGTGAAGTCCTGCATGACGACCCGAGCCGGGGTGAACTGGATCTCGGTGCCGGGCTGGGCCTCGGGCTTCCAGTTCGCGAGCGCCTCGATCTGCGAGCCGGTGACGTTCTTGCCGTCCTCGGTGCGGAGCAGGTTCTCCAGCAGCACCTTCAGGCTGAACGGCAATCGCTGCGAGCCGGCGACGGCGTCGAGCCGGAAGTACTCGTAGCCGGTGTCACCGACTTCGAGTCGGTCGTGGGATCGGAAGCTGTCCTTGCTCGCTGCTGGCACGTCCAGACTCCTTAACTACGGCATTCGCAAAAGTGTCTTGACGTCAAGATACCACCGGTGATCCGCCTCTCGATGGCCACCACCTGCAGTTGCTCACAGCATGGCCCCGATAGTCTGCCTAGCGTGGCGGAGGAGTTGAGCGTGGGCGTGCGCCCTGCACGTACCGCGCCGACGGTCATCCGCCCGGCCGTTGCCGGTTACGAGTCGATCATGCGGGTGATCCACGCGATCGGCTGGCGCCGGATCCGATTCGCCTGCGCGACGGTCTACTTCCTCGGCATCGCCAACATGGTCATCACCGAGGGCGTGCCGACCGGCCGCGAGGCCCTGTCCTACATCATCGTCGTCGGGCTGGGCATCTGGTGTCTCGGCCGGGGCTGGCGCCGGCTGATACTCGTCGCCGTCGACTGGCTGCCGTTCACCCTCGTGCTGATGACGTACGACCGCTCGCGCGCGTTCGCGGACACGGTGGGCATGCCGCTGCACGAGAGCGACATCGCGCACGCCGAGAGCTGGCTGTTCGACGGCCACATCCCGACGATCTGGCTGCAGCAGCACTTCTACGACCCGTCGAGCGTGCACTGGTACGACGCCCTCGCGACCTTGATCTACACCTCGCACTTCGTCGTCACGCCGGTGCTGGCCGCAATCTTCTGGATGCGCAACCGCAAGGTGTGGCTGCGCTACATCAGCCGGGTCATCCTGCTGTCCTTCGCCGGGCTGGCCACCTACATCCTGTTCCCCGAGGCACCGCCCTGGCTCGCCTCCGAGGACGGGGACATCGGCCACGTGACCCGACTGTCCGCCCGCGGTTGGGAGTACCTGCACGCGGGCTTCGCCAACCGCCTGCTGGAAGCCGGGCAGAACGGCGGAGCGAACCCGGTGGCGGCGATGCCGTCCCTGCACCTGGCCTTTGCCGCCCTCGCCGCGCTGTTCGTGGCAGATCGCGTCTCCTCGCGCCGGCGGTACCTGCTCGCCCTGTACCCGCTCGGCATGGCGTTGACGCTCGTCTACACCGGCGAGCATTACGTGATCGACCTGATCTTCGGATTGCTCTACGCCGGTGCGGCGCACCTGCTGCTCAACAAGTGGGAGCAGTGGTGGGTGTCCCTCAAGCAGCGGCGGCCGGCCGGCCGGGCCGAGGCGAGCGCTGTACCGGACGCCGAGATGGAGTCGGTCCCGTCCGGTTGATGTCCGGTTTGTTCCATCTGTTGCCTGTGGTTCTGGAGTGGTGCCTGGCGCAAGTGGGACAGGAATGGCACTCTGTGCTCCGAGAAGACGATTTCGGGGGCCGCCAGAGAGAGAGCCGTTGCCGTGCACGTGAGTCGCCTGGGACGTGTTCGTCCCCGAGCCGTGGCAGCACTGGCCACACTCGCCACCGTCGCCGCATTGCTCGTCATGCCGTCGCCGGCCGCGCACGCCGCCCCGCACGCCGCGCCGCCGCCCAACCCGACCGACGCGCAGCTGCACGCCGCGGCCGCGCAGAAGTCCCAGCTGGCCACCGAGGTCGGCAACCTCAGCGCCCAGGTCGCCGCCTTGCAGACCCAGGTCGTCCAGATGCGGGCCCAGGCCGAGATGGCCGAGCAGAAGTATTCGTTCGCTGTGCAGAAGCTGCAGGAGGCCGAGACCGCCGCTGAGGTCACGAGCAAGAACGCCGCGGCCGCGCAGAAGGGCGTCGAGGCCGCCCAGCAGGAGTTCATCGCCTACGCGCAGGCGTCCTACATGAGCGGCGGCGTCGGCGGCACGACCGGCACGCTGCTGACCGCAGGTGACCCGAATGTGCTGCTGCAGCAGGGCGCTTTGGAGCAGTACCAGTCCCAGCACCAGATCAGCGCGATCGGCACCCTGCAGCGCGCGACCGTCACCAAGTCCAACGCGGACGCGGCGGCGCGCCGGGCGGTGCAGGCCAGGACGGCCGCGACCAATGCGGCGGCGCAGGCCAAGCAGCAGGCCGAGACGCTGTTCGCCCAGACCAAGGTGCGGACCCAGCAGGCGCAAGCCACCCAGGCCGCGACCCAGGTGCGCCTCGACGCCGCCCGCAATCAGTTGCTGACCCTTACCGGCCAGCGGGCCAGGTACAACGCGTACGTCCGGGAGCAGGCCCGGCTGGCCGAGCTGCGCCGCCAGGCCGAGCTCAAGCGCGAGCGCGAGGCCGCCGCTGCGGCTGCGCGCGAGCGGGCCCGGCAGCGTGCGCTTGCCAGCCAAGGCGGAGGCGGCGGAGGCGGCGGCGGAGGCGGCGGC
>JBOGDQ010000079.1:0-13823 GCA_050742975.1 Jatrophihabitantaceae bacterium | reverse complement strand
GGGCTGGGCTGGCCACGTTGTCAGATCCCTCCGTAAATATGTTTGCCACCAGGACATAATCTAAAGAACGTTTGCGTTCCCTACCTACAACCGTCTATCTTACCCGATAGAGAACGCAGCCGTCTTCAATCTTCACATGAAACAGGAGAACTCGGTGACCGAGACACTAACCGCGAGAACGCCCCGCAAGGGCGAACGCGGCGCGCGACGCCATGCGCACCCCGCACTGATATTGCTGATCATCGCGGGCGCTCAGTTGATGGTGGTCCTCGACAGCACGATCGTGAACATCGCGCTTCCGTCCATGGGCGAGTACTTCGACAAGAGCCAGACCGACATGACCTGGGCGCTCAACGCGTACTCCCTGGCGTTCGGTGGACTGCTGCTGTTGGGTGGACGGGCCGGTGACATCCTCGGCAGGCGCCGGATGTTCATCGTCGGCCTGACGCTGTTCACCACAGGCAGTTTTCTTGCCGGCATCGCCCCGAACTTCCAGTTGCTGCTCGCCGGCCGGGTGATCCAGGGCCTCGGTGGCGCGATCGCCGCGCCCACCGCACTGTCACTGATCACCACCGAGTTCGAGGAGGGCAAGGAGCGCACGCGGGCCATCGCGGTGTACGCGGCGGTGTCGGGTGCGGGCGCGGCTCTGGGCCTGCTGCTCGGCGGCGTGCTCACCAACTACTTCAGTTGGCGCTGGGTTCTGTTCGTCAACATTCCGATCGGCGTCGTGCTGATCAGCGGTGCGTTCATGTACCTGCACCAGACCGAACGGCTCAAGGGCAAGTTCGACCTGCTCGGCGGGCTGCTGTCCGTCGCCGGCATGACGTCACTGGTCTACGGCTTCATTCACGTCGCGCACTCCGGTTGGTCCGACCCGCAGTCGATCCTCGTGTTCGCCGTGGCGATCGTGCTGCTCGTCGGCTTCGTGTTGTTCGAGGCGTTCGTGGCGAGCGAGCCGATGATGCCGATGCGCATCTTCGAGGAGCGCAACCGCGCCGGTACGTACCTGGTGATGCTGGTGATCGGCGCCGGCATGTTCGGCATGTTCTACTTCATCACCTTCTTCACGCAGGGCGTCCGGGAGTACAGCGCGCTCAAGACCGGATTCGCGTTCCTGCCGGTGGCGCTCGTGATCGGGGTCGTCTCGCAGGTGGTCGCGAAGCTGCTGCCGAAGTTCGGACCGAAGCCGATCATCACGGTCGGCACGGTGATCGTGACGCTCTCGATGCTGTGGCTCTCCCGGGTCAGCGTGCACTCCAGCTACGCGGGCACCCTGCTGCCGGGCATGCTGATCCTCGCGGTGGCGATGGGCTGCCTGTTCGTGCCGCTGACCGTCACCGCGGTGTCGAAGATCGAGCACACCGACGCCGGCCTGGCCTCGGCGCTGCTCAACGTCGGGCAGCAGGTCGGTGGCGCGATCGGCCTGTCGGTGCTGGCGACGATCTTCCAGAGCTCGGCGAACAACTACTCGGCCGGCCACAAGGGCGAGTTGACGCGCTCGCTGGCCGCGCTGCCCGGCAACCTCGGACGGGTCATCGGGGCGAAGATCCAGTCGGCCGGCAGCAACGGGTTGCAGCCGCACGACATCAAGGATCTGGTGAAGGGGCTGCCGGCGAACCAGCAGGGCCCGGCCGGGGCCTTCTTCGCCAAGAACGGCCCGTACCTGGACTTCGGCCGGCACCTGCAGGCCCACGCCTCGGGTGTGGGGTTCCTCGGCGCGGCGATGTTCGGCGTGGTCGGCATCGTAGCCGCGGTGTTCATCATCAGGATCAAGAAGACAGAGGTGCCGAGCGAGCCGCCGCTGGAGGCCGTCGCCGTCTGAGCGGTCGTGGATCTTGTTGCGGTTCGGCGGTCAGGCCGGCCGGATCGCAACAAGATCTGCGTAGGTCAGCACTCGATGACGTTCACGGCGAGCCCGCCGCGCGAGGTCTCCTTGTACTTGACCTTCATGTCGGCGCCGGTCTCCCGCATCGTCTTGATCACCTTGTCCAGCGACACGATGTGCTCGCCGGTCCCGCGCAGCGCGATGCGGGACGCGTTGATCGCCTTCACCGCGGCCATCGCGTTGCGCTCGATGCACGGCACCTGGACCAGCCCGCCGACCGGGTCGCAGGTCAGCCCGAGGTTGTGCTCCATCCCGATCTCGGCCGCGTTCTCGGCCTGCTCGGGCGTGCCGCCCATGATCTCGCACAGCGCACCGGCCGCCATCGAGCAGGCCGAGCCGACCTCCCCCTGGCAGCCGACCTCGGCCCCGGAGATCGACGCGTTCTCCTTGTACAGCACGCCGATCGCGCCGGCCGTCAGCAGGAATCGGACGACGCCGTCCTCGGTGGCGCCGGGCACGAACCGCACGTAGTAGTGCAGCACCGCGGGCAGGATCCCCGCCGCCCCGTTCGTCGGCGCGGTGACCACGCGCCCGCCCGCCGCGTTCTCCTCGTTGACGGCGAGCGCGAACAGGTCGACCCAGTCCATGATCCGCAGCGGATCTTTCGAACTCGTGACTGCCTCGGCCGACGACTGCTCGCCGCACAGCCACCGGTTCAGCTCGGGCGCGCGGCGCGGCACCTTCAGCCCGCCCGGCAACGTCCCCTCGCTCGTGCAGCCGTTGGCCACGCACTGCTGCATAACCGCCCAGATGTTCAGCAACCCGGCCCGGACGTCGGCCTCCGAACGCCAGGCCGTCTCGTTCGCAAGCATCACCCCGCTGATCGGCAGCCCCGACTCCTGGCAGCGCTGCAGCAGTTCGGCGCCGCTGGTGAACGGGTACTGCAACGGGGTGTCGTCGACAGTGATCCGGTCGGCACCGGCCGCGGCCTCGTCCACCACGAACCCGCCGCCGACCGAGTAGTAGGTGCGCTCGCGCAGCAGCGCCCCGTCCGCGTCGTACGCGAAGTAGCGCATCCCGTTCGGGTGATACGGCAGGCTCTGGCGGCGGTGCAGCACCAGATCGTCCTCGGCCAGCGCGACCTGGTGCTTGCCCAGCAGCTCGATCCGACCGGACTCGCGCACGCCGCGGACCCGGTCCGAGATCGAGTCGGTGTCGACCGTCTCGGGCGCCTCGCCGATCAGCCCGAGCAGCACCGCGCGATCGCTGCCGTGCCCGTGGCCGGTCGCGCCCAGCGAGCCGTACAGCTCGACCCGGACCCGCGCGACGTCGTGCAGCACGCCGTCATCGGCCAGCCCGGCCGCGAACGTCCGGGCGGCGCGCATCGGTCCGACCGTGTGCGAGGAGGACGGTCCGATACCAATGGAGAACAGGTCGAACACGCTGATGGCCACGCATCCATCATGCGCGCCGGAAACGGCGATTGTGCAACCTCTGGCGTCCCAGGGACGCCAGAGGTTGCACAATCGGGTGCTCAGACGACGTTGAGGGTGACCTCGATGTTGCCGCGCGTGGCCTTGGAGTACGGGCAGAACTGGTGTGCCAGCTCGACCAGCTCCTGCGCCTTTGCGGGCTCGACGTCGGGAATCGCGACCTCCAGCGTCACCGCGATGCCGAAACCACCGTCCTCGGACGGGCCGAAGGAGACCTGGGCGGTGACGGTCGAGTCGGACGTGTCGATGCCTTGGGTCTTCGCCCGGTTGAGCAGCGCCCCCTGGAAGCACGCGGCGTAGCCGGCCGCGAACAGCGTCTCCGGGTTCACCTTGGGCTCGGGCGTCGTGCCCGGTTGGGCGGTGTCGAGATCGATGATGCCGTCCGCGCTCCTGACGTGCCCGGCCCGGCCGCCATGGGCCTCGGCGGACGTCGTGTACGCGATCTTGGTCAGTGCGATTGGCATGGCACTCCTTCTTGATCAGTGCTCGGCGGGACTACCCCGTAACGACGTTAGGCGCTCCGCGCGTCCCACCCGGCGCCGGGTCAGTAGGGTCGCATCTCGTGAGCCAACCCCTGCGCCGCTCGCCCGTGCACGTCGGGCACGTCGTGGGCGGCGTTCAGCTCACGCCACGGATGCGCAGGGTGACGGTGCAGTCCGAGGCGATGATCGGGATCGCGCTGCGGCCGGCCCAGGACGTCGAGCTGCACCTGAGCGAGGACACCGGGCGGCGGGTCAAGCGGCGCTACACGATCCGGACTGCCCGCCCGGACACCGGCGAGCTGGACCTGGAGGTGCTGCTGCACGGGGCCGGACCGGGGTCGACATGGGGCGAACGCGCGGCGGCCGGCGACGAGATCACCTTCCAGGGCCCACGCGGCAAGCTCGAGCTGACGTCCGCGCGGTGGCACCTGCTGGCAGGCGACGAGTCCGCGTTGCCGGCAATCGCCGCGATCTGCGAGGCACTGCCCGCCGGTGAGCGGGCGATCGCAGTGATCGAGGTGCGGGATCGCGCCGACGAGCTCGCCGTCGAGCGGGCCGACGTGCACTGGGTGCACCGGGGCGCGACGGCAGCCGGCACGCCGGACCAGCTGCTGCCGGCGGTCGAGTCGCTGCAACTTCCGAGCGGTCCGGGTCACGGCTACCTGATGGGGGAGACGCGCTCGATGGTGGCCCTGCGCGGCGTGCTCGAGCGCCGCGGGATCGCGCACGAGGCCATCTTCGTGAAGGGGTACTGGAACATCGCCCGGCCGGACCGGATTGCCGGACGCCCGCCGCGGGAAGGATGAGGACATGGCTGACACCGACTTCCTCGAGCTGATGCCGTTCGCCGCGTCCGTCGGAATCGAGGTCGAGTCCGCGACCAAGCGCAGGGTGGTCGGCAGCATGGCCTGGGCGGCGGATCGCACGACCTCGGGTGGTGTGTTGCACGGCGGCGCGCTGATGACGCTCGCCGACAGCATCGGCGCGATCTGCGCGTTCCTGAACCTGCCGAAGGGTGCGGGAACCTCGACGACCAGCTCGTCGACGGTCTTCATGGGCGCGGTGCGGTCGGGCCGCGTGATCGCCACGGCCAAGCCGCTGCACGTCGGCCGATCCACCATCGTCGTCAACACCGAACTGCGCGACGACGACGGCAAGATCGTCGCTCAGGTGACGCAGAGCCAGGCCGTCCTCGCCGGCTCCTGAACGATCTTCCTGCGGCTGGTAGTGGTGGGACCACCAGCCGCAGGAAGATCGGCGGTCAGCCGCCGCAGGCGGACAGGTGCAGGGCCAGTGGCCCGTCGCGCTGAGCTACGTACGCCGCACCCCGACGGGACGCCACCGCACCCGCGTACTGCCAGTACTGCAGCTGGTTGCCCGAGCTCGCATCCAGGCACCAGAGGCCGTAGTCGTCGTTCGCCGCGCGCACCCACAGCACGTGGTCGCCGCCGGAAACGAGGATCGCGCCGTTCGTCAGCTGCGCGCTCAGCTCGCTGAACGTGACCGGACGCAGCGTGCGCGGGTCCAGCCGCGCCAGCGCAGCGTGCTGGTCGCTCCAGCCGGACACCCAGATCTGTCCCCCGGCGACCTGCAGCATCAGCTTGTCGAACACGTGCACGCCACCGGACACGCGCCCCGACGACGGCGTGTAGGTCACCAGCTGCGTCCCCTGGGTGTCGTCCAGCAGCAGCAGGCGCGAGCGGACCGGGTCGGCCGCGATGGCGGTGTACTGCCCGGTGAGCGCATCGATGGTGCGCGGTGCGGTCGTCGCCGACGCGATGTCCACGACCGCATTGACCGCGGCCAGGTACAGGTGCCCGCCCATGGCAGCGGCCGCGTGCACCTCGCTCGGCCACAGCAGGCGGCCGACCTCGCCCAGCGTCCACGCGTCGAACTCGATGACGGTCGCGGGCGACGCGCCGTAGGTGACCAACCAGAGCCGGTGCGCCGCGGCGTCGACGATGAGGTGATCGGTCGCGTTCCTGATCGTCAGGTCCAGCGCGGCGATGCCCACGACTCCGTCCGCGGTGAGCGCGCCGTGCGCACCGATGACCCACCGGTACAGGGCCCCGTGCGAGAGCTGGAGCAGCCGGTCGTTGCCGATCTGCAGGTCGGCGGATACCGGGCCCCCGAGCGGTTCGGAGAGCACTGGGCCGCTCGAGCCCGGCGTCGGCCCGGCGTCGGGCTTGGTCGACCCGGCACGGTTGACCAGGACGGTGACCGCGACCGCGACGACGACGGCCCACAGCACGACGACGGCCCACCGCGGAATCCGGCGGCGGCGCAGGTCCAGCACGTCGTCGGGCGAATCGGGCTCCCGTTCATCGGGCATTGGCCGATCGTGCGCCGTGGTTCGCCGGCAGAACAGCACGAGCCGGTAAAGACTTCGGTGTCAGAGGATCGGCTCCGGCCGGTAGCTCGCCGCGCCCGGTTCGGTGGCCAGGACGAGGTCGACGCTCGCGAGCATCGCGGCCACCTGAGCGCGCGCAGCACCGGTGAACGACAACGGTTCGGCGAGCAGCGAATCGAGTTCGACGGCGGACAGCCCGAGGCGCGAGTCTGCGGCCAGCCGTTCGAACAGCTCGTTGCGGTCGGTGCCCTTCTCCCGCATCTCGAGCGCGACGGCGACGGCGTTCTCCTTGATCGCCTCGTGCGCCGCCTCGCGCCCGACACCGGCCCGGACCGCAGCCATCAGCACCTTGGTCGTGGCCAGGAACGGCAGGTAGCGATCCAGCTCGCGCTCGATCACCGCCGGGAACGCGCCGAACTCGTCGAGCACGGTCAGCGCGGTCTCGAGCAGTCCGTCCAGTGCGAAGAACGAGTCCGGCAGCGCGACGCGGCGCACCACCGAGCAGGACACGTCGCCCTCGTTCCACTGGTCGCCGGCCAGCTCGCCGAGCATCGACGCGTGGCCGCGCAGGATCACGGTGAGCCCGTTGATCCGCTCGGCGCTCCGCGTGTTCATCTTGTGCGGCATGGCGGACGAGCCGACCTGCCCGGGCTGGAACCCCTCGGTCACCAGCTCGTTGCCGGCCATCAGCCGGATCGTCTTGGCCAGCGACGACGGTGCCGCGGCGAGCTGGACGAGCGCGGTGACCACGTCCCAGTCGAGCGAGCGCGGGTACACCTGGCCGACGCTGGTGAGGGTGTGCGCGAAGCCGAGGTGCTCGGCGACCCGCGCCTCCAGCGTCACCAGCTTGGCCGGATCGCTGCCGAGCAGGTCGAGCATGTCCTGCGACGTGCCGACCGGCCCCTTGATGCCGCGCAGCGGGTAGCGCGCCAGCAGGTCGTCGAGGCGGCCGAGCGCGACGAGCAGCTCGTCGGCAGCCGTGGCGAATCGCTTGCCGAGCGTGGTGGCCTGCGCCGCGACGTTGTGCGAGCGGCCGGCCATCACCAGCGAGTCGAACTCGGCAGCGCGCCGGGCCAGCCGGGAGAGCACCGCGAGCGCCTTCGTCCGGATCAGCGCGAGGGCCGTCCGGACCTGCAGCTGCTCGACGTTCTCGGTGAGGTCACGGCTGGTCATCCCCTTGTGGATCTGCTCGTGACCGGCCAGTGCCGCGAACTCCTCGATGCGCGCCTTCACGTCGTGGCGGGTCACCCGCTCGCGCGCGGCGATCGAGTCCAGGTCGACCGCAGCGGTCCCGCGGTCGACGACGGCCTGGTACGCGTCGATCGCCCCGTCCGCGACCGGGACGCCGAGCTCGGCCTGCGCGCGCAGCACGGCCAGCCAGAGCCGGCGCTCCAGCACGATCTTCTGCGCCGGCGACCAGATCGTGGCCATGTCCGTCGACGCGTATCGACCGGCGAGGACGTTCGGGATCTGGGCCTTCAGCGGCTTCACGACGTCATTGTCTCAGCCGGTCGTGGGCTCAGCCCAGGCGGAGCAGTCGCGGATCGGTTGCCAGTGCGCGGATCGCAGCCATCGACGGTCGGTATCCGGCCGGCCCGGTGAACCGGACCGAGACGGAGAATTCGGCGGTGTTGATCCGCACGAACCCGCTCGACCTACTGGAGCTCTGCGCGGGCAGCGAGTCAGCGTGCGGGACGGCCCGCTTGACGACGACCTGGATGCGCAGGTGCGGCGCGGCGGCGTCCAGTTGGCGGAACCAGAGCCCCGGCGGCCGTACCACCTGCACCGACTGCGAGCGAACCGCCGTCGCCCCCGCCGCCCGCGCACGAAGCGCCATCAGCGCATCGGCCGGGACCGCGCGCGAGGTGTGGCAGAGCAGGTCGCTCGGACAGGCGGTGGGGTCGTACGGGAACAGCGAGGCGTCGAAGTGCCAGACCTGGACCGGTTCGGCGACCGGCGGTTTGAGGACCGTCGGATGCGCGCGATCGTGGCCGGACGTCGCGACCCGTGCGATCAGCGCACCGAGCAGCAGCACTGCCCCGAGCCCGGCCAGCGCGCGACGGCGGGCCGGCGTGCGGAGCAGCGCGGAGGCGGGCCGCTCGGGCAGTAGTTCCTCGCCGTCCACCCACCCAGGGTGCGCCTGATTCCCGCGCGGCGCGAGGGTTCAGACTGCGATCTCGCCGTGTACCGCGCGTTCGGCGATGTCGGTGCGGTACTGGCCGCCCGGCAGCTCGACGGTCGCGACCAGCGCGTACGCAGCATCCCGCGCGGCGGCCAGGCTCGCGCCGGTAGCCGTCGCGGACAGCACGCGGCCACCCGCGGAGACGATCGCGCCGTCGTCGCGGCGCCGGGTGCCCGCGTGGATGACGCCCGGCTGATCCGATCCGGTGACCACGTCGCCGGTGCGCGGATGGCCGGGGTAGCCGGCCGCGGCGAGGACGACGGTGACCGCCGAGCCGTCGTGCCACTGCAGCGCGGGGTGCGCGCCGAGCGTCCCGGTGGCGGCCGCGTGCAGCAGCCCACCGAGCGGGGTCTCCAGCAGCGCGAGCACCACCTGCGTCTCCGGGTCGCCGAAGCGGGCGTTGAACTCGACGACCCGCGGGCCACGAGCGGTGATCGCCAGGCCAACGTAGAGCAGCCCCGCGAACGGCGTGCCGCGCCGCGCCATCTCCTCGATCGTCGGCTGGGCAACGGACTTGACGACGTCGGCCGTCAGCTCGGCGGGCAGCCAGGGCAGCGGGGCGTAGGCGCCCATCCCGCCGGTGTTCGGCCCGGTGTCGCCGTCCCCGATCCGCTTGAAGTCCTGCGCTGCGAGCAGCGGGACGACTGAACTGCCGTCGGTGACGCAGAACAGCGACACCTCCGGCCCGTCCAGGTACTCCTCGATGACCACCCGTCCGCAGGCGAGCGCGTGCGCCAGGGCATCGGCGCGATCGGACGTGACCACGACACCCTTGCCCGCGGCCAGACCGTCGTCCTTGACGACGTAGGGCGGCCCGAGCTCGTCCAGTGCGGCGGCGGCCTGCTGCCCGTCCGAGCAGACGCGCGCGAGGGCCGTCGGCACTCCCGCCGCGTCCATGATCGACTTCGCGAAGGCCTTGCTGCCCTCCAGCTGGGCTGCTGCCCTCGAGGGCCCGAAGCAGGCGATGCCGGCCGCCCGCACCGCGTCGGCGACGCCTGCGACGAGCGGGGCCTCCGGTCCGACGACGACGAGGTCGGCCTGCACCGCGGTGGCCAGGGCGGCGACCGCGGCGCCGTCGGCGGGATCGACCCCGCGCTGCTCGGCCACCGCGGCCGTCCCGGCGTTACCGGGCGCGCAGACCAGAGCGGCGACGGACGGGTCGGCGGCCAGGGCGAGGCACAGGGCGTGCTCGCGGGCCCCGGAGCCGATGACGAGGACGCGCACGAGCGCCGAGCCTACCGGCGGGCCGCCGACACCACGGCCAGGCCGGACAGCGTCGGGACGAGCACGTTCGCGCCGCTGATCGCGGGCGTGGCGAAGTGCGAGGTAGTGCCGACGCCGACCTGTGCCACGGACCGGCCGTTGGACGGGTCGAGCGCGTGCAGCACGCCCGCGTCAGGATCGAGCGTCCAGACCCGGCCGCCACCGACCACCGGCGAGCCGGTGATCGAGCCGTCGGCATGCCACAGGACGTGCAGGCGTCCGCTGCTGTCGACGCGGACGGCGCGCACCCCGTCCGTGCACGGCACGTAGACGACGTCCCGCACGACCGCGGTGCCACCGAACGAGGTGCAGACGGTCGCGCTGCTCACCTCACCGCCGATCCCGCCGAGGTGGCCCGGCCGCAGCACGTACGCCTTCCCCGACTTGCCGGCGATGAAGACCCACCGGCCGACGAGCGCGGGACCCTGCGAGCCGAGGTCCAGATCGGACTCGTTGTCACTCGGCCACGTCGATGGCGAGAACGAGTCGAGCAGGCGCGCGGAGGTCGAGAGCTCGAGCACCGAGTCGCTGTGGTCGTAGCGATCGCCGGAGCCGGACGCGCCGTTCCCGACCGAGACGAGCAGGTGCCCGTGTGCATCGACGGTCGGTCCGGGTGGGGTCCAGATGCCCGCCTCGCGCGCGGTCGGGACCGTGTACGAGAGCGGCGCGGCACTGCCGTCGAGCGGGTAGCCGATCACGCGGCCCTTGTACCCGCCGCAGTCGCCGGCCAGGCCGCCGAACGGCACCCACACCCGGCCGCCCGCGGTCGTCAGCGCGCCCCGCTCCTGCATCGCGGAATCCTCGACGCCGGGCAGGTCGAGCGGCCGGTGCCAGGCGACCGCGCCCGTCCGCAGCCGGAGCGCGAGCAGCTCGTGCCGCGGCGGCCCGCCGTACTCCGGAGCGACGTACACCAGCCCGGTGCCGGGGTCGTAGACCGGAGTGCCGGTGATGCCGAGCGGGTCGATGTTGCCGCAAGGCCGCTCGCTCGCTGGCGACGGATCACCCAGATGTGCCTTCCACAGCAGGTGAAACTGCTTGTCGAAGGCGTAGACGGTGTCGTCCTCGGTCGCGACGACGGTGATGCCGGCCGCCACGATCGGTGACGCGTAGACGGCGCCGTCCAGATCCAGCCGGTGCGTCAGCCGCAGCGGCCCGGCGGCCGGCATGGTGGTGGACACGCCGCTGCGCGCCGCGTCGCCGTGGTAGGTCGGCCAGTCGGTGCCGGCGGTCGGGTGGGGTGCCGTCGGCGTGGCCGTCGGCGCCGGTGACGTCGTCGGGGTGGTCGCCGTCGACGTCGGGCTGGACCGGACCGGCAGCGGTGCGGTCGAGCCGGGCGGGGAGCCGCTCGCCGTGCAGCCGGCCAGTAGAAAGGTGGCCGTGGTGACCGCCAGAACCCGCCGCATGACCCGATTGTTGCGCAATCGGGTCAATCGAGAAGGTCGTGAACCGCGATCGTCTCGTCCCGGCCGGGTCCCACGCCGATTGCGGAGATCCGTGCCCTGATCATCTTCTCCAGCGCGGCCACATACTCGCGGGCGTTGCGGGGCAGCTCGTCAAGGCTGCGCGCCCCGGCGATGTCCTCGGTCCAGCCGGGGAACGCCTCGTAGATCGGGACGGCGCGGGCGAACTCTGCCTGGTTCATCGGCAGCTCGTCGTGGCGCACGCCGTCGATGTCGTAACCCACGCACACCGGGATCTCGCCGATGCCCGTCAGCACGTCGAGCTTGGTCAGGACGAAGTCGGTGACGCCGTTGATCCGGGCCGCGTAGCGCGCGATCGGCGCGTCGAACCAGCCGCAGCGGCGGGGGCGTCCGGTCGTGGTGCCGAACTCGGCGCCGTTGTTGCGCAGCAGTTCGCCCGACTCGTCCAGCAGCTCCGTCGGGAACGGTCCCTCGCCGACGCGCGTCGTGTACGCCTTGACGATCGCGATGACGCGGCTGATCCGGGTCGGCGGGATGCCGCTGCCGGTGCATGCCCCGCCGGCGGTCGCGCTGGACGAGGTCACGAACGGGTAGGTGCCGTGGTCGACGTCGAGCAGCGTCGCCTGACCTGCTTCGAGCACGACGGTCCTGCCCGCTTCGAGCATCCCGTCCAGGAGCAGGGACGTGTCGGCGACCATCGGCGCGAGCCGGTCGGCGTAGGCGCGCAGCTCCGCCACGACCGCCTCGACGTCGCACGCCTTGCGGTTGTAGATCTTGACCAGGATCTGATTCTTCAGGTTCAGCGCACCGCTGACCTTCGCGCGCAGGACGTCCTCGTCGAACAGGTCCTGCACCCGGATGCCGATGCGCGCCATCTTGTCCGCGTAGGTCGGTCCGATGCCGCGTCCGGTCGTCCCGATCTTCGAGCTGCCGAGGAACCGCTCGGTCACCTTGTCCAGCGTCCGGTTGTAGCTCGGGATGACGTGCGCCGAGCCGCTCACCACCAGCCTGGACGGGTCGACGCCACGCGCCAGCAGGCCGTCGATCTCCTCGAACAACACGCCGAGGTCGATGACCACGCCGTTGCCGATGACCGGGATGCAGCCGGGCGTCAGGATGCCGGACGGCAGCAGGTGCAGCGCGTACTTCTCCAGCTTCTCGCCGGTCCTGATGACAATGGTGTGGCCGGCGTTGTTGCCGCCGTTGAACTTGACGACGGCGTCGACGCGGCTGCCGAGCAGGTCGGTCGCCTTGCCCTTGCCTTCGTCGCCCCACTGGGCGCCGACGAGAACGATCGCGGGCATGGCCGCACCTCCGGGAGTTCGCGCTCTGGGCCGCATCGAAGGCTAGCAACGTCCCGATGAACACCCCTTTCAGCGGGCCAGGGCCCGCTGAAAGGGGTGTTCATCGGCTCCGGCGCGGGCCATAGTGAGCCATGGCCGCTACCACCACCAAGATCATCCTGGACGAGTCCGAGCAGCCCACGCAGTGGTACAACCTGCTCGCCGACCTGCCGACTCCCCCGCCACCGGTGCTGCATCCGGGCACCCTGCAGCCGGTCGGGCCGGACGACCTGGCGCCGCTGTTCCCGATGGAGCTGATCGGGCAGGAGGTCAGTACCGAGCGGTACATCGACATCCCGGGTGCGGTGCTCGACGTGTACCGTCTCTGGCGCCCGTCGCCGCTGTTCCGCGCGCACCGGCTGGAGAAGGCGCTCGGCACACCCGCGCGCATCTATTACAAGTACGAGGGCGTCTCGCCGGCCGGCTCGCACAAGCCGAACACCGCTGTGCCGCAGGCGTACTACAACAAGCAGGCGGGCATCCGGCGGCTGACGACCGAGACCGGCGCCGGGCAGTGGGGCACGGCGCTGGCGTTCGCGTGCGCGCAGTTCGGGCTGGACTGCGAGATCTGGCAGGTGCGCGCGTCGTACGACCAGAAGCCGTACCGCAAGATCATGATCGAGACGTTCGGCGGCGTGATCCACCCGTCGCCGTCGACGTTGACGGCGGCCGGGCGCGCGATCCTGGCCGAGCACCCGGACTCCACCGGGTCGCTGGGCATCGCGATCAGCGAGGCCGTCGAGGTGGCCGCGCAGAACGCCGACACGAACTACGCGCTGGGCAGCGTGCTCAACCACGTGCTGCTGCACCAGACCGTCATCGGCGAGGAAGCCTTGCTGCAGCTGGCGAAAGTCGGTGAGACACCGGACGTGATCGTCGGCTGCACCGGCGGCGGTTCGCACTTCGGCGGGCTGGCCTTCCCGTTCCTGCGCGAGAAGCTGGCCGGCCGGATGGCGCCGGTGTTCCGCGCCGTCGAGCCCGCCGCCTGCCCGTCGCTGACCCGAGGTGTGTACGCCTACGACTTCGGCGACACGGCGGGCATGACGCCGCTGCTCGCCATGTACACCCTCGGCCACGACTTCATGCCGCCGACGATCCATGCCGGCGGGCTCCGCTACCACGGTGACGCCCCGCTCGTGTGCAACCTGGTCAAGTCGGGGCGCGTCAAGGCGACCGCGTACCCCCAGGGCAAGGTCTTCGAGGCGGCGGTGCAGTTCGCCCGCACCCAGGGGACGATCCCGGCGCCCGAGACGGGCCACGCCGTGCGGGCCGTGATCGACGAGGCCCTGCGGGCCAAGGAAGAGGGCAGCGACAAGGTCATCCTCTTCGGCTTCTCGGGCCATGGGCTGCTCGACCTGCAGGCCTACGACGACTTCCTGACCGGCCGTCTCGACGCCGGCTGACGCCATCGGGCTGACGCGACCGGGCGGCGCCGCTCCGGTCCGACAGGGGGCTAGGGGACGC
>JBOGDQ010000078.1:0-1623 GCA_050742975.1 Jatrophihabitantaceae bacterium | reverse complement strand
CTGCTCGACCGGCAGATACTCCCCGAGCTCGGAGCACTACCCGTCGCCAGGCTGAGCCCGGCCGTGGTGCGCGAGTGGTACTCGACACTGGACGCGGGCAAGGCTCGCCAACGGGCGCACGCGTATGCGCTGCTCAGGACCGTCTGCACCACGGCCGTGCACGACGAGCTACTGCCGGCGAATCCGTGTCGTATCCGTGGCGCCGGGCAGGCACCGAAGCGGACGATGAAGACCGAGCCGGCGACCCCGGATGAGCTGGCCCGCGTCGTCGCGGAGATGCCCGAGCGGTTGCGGCTGATGGTGTTGCTCGCCGCGTGGTGCGCGCTGCGCTACGGCGAACTCGCAGCGCTGCGCCGGTCGGACATTGATCTACGTTCCGGCGTTGTACGGGTGCGGCAGGCCGTGACCTGGCTCGGCGGTACGGCCGTAGTCGGCACACCGAAGTCTGACGCCGGCGTGCGGGACGTGGCGATCCCCCCGCATATGCTGCCCGCCGTCCGCGAGCACCTGCGGATGATGCCCGTTGCCGGCCGTGACGTGCTGCTGTTCCCCACGGCAAGCGATCCCCATAAGCACATGCCCGCCGCTCGCATGTTCAAACCATTCGTGCGGGCCCGCGAGGCCGCTGGCCGTCCTGACCTACGGTTCCACGATCTACGGCACACTGGCGCGGTGTACGCGACCGCGGCCGGAGCGAGCCTGGCCGAAGTCATGGCGAGGCTGGGCCACTCGACACCTGCCGCGGCTATGCGCTACCAGCACGCCGCGAAAGGCCGCGACGCGGAGATCGCGGCGCAGCTCTCGGCGATGGTGAACGGCAACGTCACATGAGCGCCGACGGCCCAGTCCGCCTGGTAGGCCGTTGCGAGCGCAATGGCCACTTGATGTTCCGGGTCGTGGATACCCCGGACGGGCTGGTTGTCGAGGCGCCGAAGCGAGCCATTGGCCGCGAGCGAACGTCATGGACGCCGATGCGTCGAGTCCTTGAGCTCGGTGGACGGATGGATCGATACGGCTGCGAATGCGGTCGCTCTGAGCTTCTTGGTGACAGAGAAATGCGCGAGGACATCCGGCGTGGCGAGACAGACTGGGTCATCGCCGGCAGTAACATCAGCAATCGTCGCCGGTCCGGAATGGACGAACATGTGCGTCCGAAGGGCATCGGATGAAAACTCCTTGGAGTTCTCATCATGTCCAAGAACTTTCCGGGCAAAGCTGATCACTCAGCCCGCCTGACCCCGCCTCGAACTGGCACGCCGCGCCGCTACATCACCCTGGCTGCCGCAGCGGACAGGTTCGCCTGCTCTGAGCGGACTCTGCGCCGCATGATCGCAGCTGGCGAGCTCACCGGCTACCGCATCGGCAAGCGACTCGTCCGGCTCGACGCCGACGAACTCGACGCCCTTGCGCGTGTCGTCCCCACAGTGGGGACGATGTCATGAGCGGAAACGAACGCCGCCACGGCGTGAAGTCCGACGCGGCGAAGGGCGAGGACCTGGCGAGGTCGCTCCTGCTCAGCGTAGTTGCGGGAGCCGACAGGCACGTCGACCAGGCGAACCCGGAGTTCACCGGTATCGACGATCCGCGATGGCAGGTTGCCGAGATGCTGGCCGACTGCTGGGG
>JBOGDQ010000077.1:0-72859 GCA_050742975.1 Jatrophihabitantaceae bacterium | reverse complement strand
CAGGTCCTGCGCGACTACCTGGACTGACGTGACTGCGTCGAGGGCCCCGTCCGAAATGGACGAGGCCCTCGACGTTCGTACTCGGGTCGGCTCTGCTCAGCGCTCCTCGAGCGAGGCTGTTGCGGGCACCCCGGCCAGCCTCTCGGATTCGTCGACGATGCTTTCGCTGATCTTGCGGAGTTTGTCCTCGTTCTCATGCCAGTGGTGCGCGCAGAAGAGCAGGTCCGATCCGGAGTTCAGTACGGCGCGAACATAAGCCTGTGCGCCGCAGCGGTCACACCTGTCAGTAGCTGTCAGCGGACGATCGGCGATCACTGGGGTCGCTGTAGTCACGTTGGCACCTCTTCCCTCTGCCTGATCCCCGGTCGGGATCGTCCATGTTGCTCCTTGGCCGTACACGAAACCACCGATCCGACGGCGGTCGCCGCGACACCCCGAGAGCGCTATCGACTTGCTACCCGTTCGTATCGGCCACCTATCGCGGATCCGTAGCCGTACACGTGTTCCAACGAGCTGAGCGAGCAGAACGATTCCCCGTTCGCCCACAGCGTGATTGCTCGCACGCGCCGCGCTCACCCGCCGAGTAGTTCCATCAGGTGGTCGCGACGCCGTTCCAGGATATCGACCGTGGCCGCGGGGGACGCCGGGCCGGGTACCGCTCGCCGCAGTTGCGCATGGATCTGCCCGTGCGGCGTTCCGGACCGGGCCGCGAGCACACCGACCAGCCGGTTGACCTCCCGGCGCAGTTCGGCGCCGGCGCGCCAGGCAACCGCTTCGGCCGACGGCGGCGCATCCGCCGCCGTCGTGGCCCGGTGCCGGGCGTGCGTGTCGCGGCGCGCGAGCAGCGCGGCCATCTGCTCCGGGGTGAGAATGCCCGGCAGGCCCAGGAACTCCTCGTCCTCCTCGCTGACCGGCATGGGTTCGGCGACGACGGCCCGGCCCGCGTGCAGGATGTGCGCGAACGCCGCGTTGGCGTCGATCAGCTCGTTGCGCTCGGCCTCCCCCGGCTCCGGTTCGGGTCGCTCGAGGTCCAGCAGGGCGTCGTCGGCCGCCGACGGCGGTGGGATGACGTGGTTGCGCTCGGTCTCCAGTTCTGCCGCCAGCGTGAGCAACGGGCGGACCGCCGGCAGGAACACCGTCGCCGCCTCCCTGCCGTTGCGCGCCCGGACCACGCGCCCGACGCCCTGCGCGAAGAACAGCGGCGTGCGGTAGGACGTCATCCAGGCCAGGCAAGCGGCGCGCGGGATGTCCACCCCCTCCGACACCATTCGCACGCAGACCGCGATGCGATCCGTGCCCGTCGCGAACGCGCTGATCTTCTCGCTCGCCTTCGGGTCGTCCGACAGGATGACGACCGCCTTGTGCCCGGTCACCTGCTCGACGATCTCGGCGTAGGCCCGCGCGTCGTCCTGGTCGCTGGCCAGCACGAGTCCGGCGGCGTCGGACATCCCCGAATCGCGCAGGTGGGTGATCCGCTCGTCCATGGCCGCGATGACGTGCGGAACCCACCTGCCCCTCGGGTTCAGCGCGGTGCGCCAGGCCGTCGCCTCGGTCCGCTTGGTCCCCGCCTCAGACAGGCTGGCGGCGATCACCTCGCCGGCGCTGTTACGCCATCGGGACGTGCCGGTGTACGCGGCGAACACGACCGGGCGGACCACCCCGTCGCGCAGCGCCTCGCGGTAGCCGTAGGTATAGTCGGCGCTGCTGCACCAGCCCCCGTCGGCGTCCTGGTCGTACCGGACGAACGGGATCCGCTCGTCCGGACGGGTGCGGAACGGGGTCCCGGTGAGGCAGACGCGGCGTGCGACCTGCTCGAACGCGGCGGCCACCGCCTCGCCCCACGACAGGCCGTCGCCCGCATGGTGAACCTCGTCCAGGATCACCAGGCTGCGCCGGGACCTTGCCCGGGCCGAGTGCAGCGCCGGCTTGGCGGCAACCTGCGCATACGTCGTGACGTAGCCGGTCAGGTCCGAGCGCACCGGACCGGTGCTGTTGGACAGCGCGGCGTCGAGCGGAATGCCAGCCTGGGCGGCCGCATCGGCCCACTGCGTGCGCAGGTGGTCGGTCGGACAGACCACGATCACGCGGTCGATCGCGCGCCGGTCCAGCAGGCGGGCAGCCAGCGCCAGCGCGAACGTCGTCTTGCCGGCGCCCGGCGTGGCTGTCACCAGGTAGTCGCGCCGGGGGCTCTCGGCCTCGTACGCGATCAGGGCATCGCGCTGCCAGGCTCGAAGTCGCGGTCCGACCGCCGCGGGTGACACGCGTGGCTGAGCCACTGATCCCTCCCGCCCGGCTGATCGGCACGCGGAACAACGCCCGCGACGCGATGCCGCGCGACCCGGTGCCGCGCAACGTGATGCCCCGCGGCGCTGTTCTGCATGACGCGAAGACGGGCCTCAGGGCATCTGGCGTCACCATAACCGCCTCGACCGACGAGGGGCGGCGCGGCGCGCCCGCTGCGCGCGGACGATCATCGCGCACGACACGCGGGTGGGGCCCGCGAGGTTCGGAGCTGCCCGCAGTGGGCGAGACTGTTCTCTCGTGAACCCCGGGCGGCGCGTGGTGAGGGCGATCGGCCACCTGCCGTACCTGCTCAGCCGGACGATCAAGCAGGCGTGGGGCGACCGCGTGCTCGGCCTGTCGGCAGAGGCGGCGTTCTGGCAGATGCTCAGCCTGCCGTCGCTGTTCCTCGCCCTGGTCGCGACGCTGGGCTACGTGTCGCGATGGTTCGGCAACAACAGCGTCAACCGGACCCAGCACACGATCGAGTCGACGCTCAGCAAGGCGTTCAGCCGATCGGTCACCGATCAGGTGATCCATCCGATGCTGCAGGAGGTCCTGCACGGCGGGCGGGCCGACATCATCAGCATCGGGTTCGTCCTCGCCATCTGGGCCGGGTCATCGGCCACCGCGACGTTCGTCAACACGATCACCATCGCGTACGGGATGCGGAACCTGCGCGGCGCGGTGCACAGCCGGCTGCTGGCGCTCTGGATGTTCCTCGGGTCGGTGCTGCTCGGGGTCATCGTGCTGCCGATGCTGGTTCTCGGTCCCGACCTCATCAAGCGCTCGTTCCCACGCCGATTCCGCTCGACCGTCACCGAACTCGTCAACATCGGCTACTACCCCGTGCTCGTGCTGCTGCTGCTGCTGGGCCTCACCACGCTCTATCACGTCGCGCCGCCACGCCGGCTGCCGTGGCACCGAGGCGTGCCCGGCGCGGTGCTGGCGCTCGGGGTGTTCCTGGCCGGGTCACTGGCCCTTCGTGCGTACATCCGGTTCATCCTCGACCACAACCACGCGTACGGGACGCTCGCGACGCCGATCGCCGCGCTGCTGTACTTCTACGTCCTCGCGCTGGGCGTGCTGCTCGGCGCGGAGTTCAACGCCGCCATCGAGCACCTGTCCCCCACGCCGGTCAAGCCACCGCGAGTGCTGCGTCCACGCAACTGGCAGCGGGTGGACGACGGGCCGGACGTCGACGACGGGCCGGACGATCAGCCCGACAGCACGTTGTCGTAGATGTCCTTGCACGCCGGACACACCGGCGAGCCCGGCTTGGGAGTCTTCGTCACGGGGAAGATCTCGCCGCACAGCGCCTCGACCATCGTCCCCAGCACCGCGCTCTCGGCGATCTTGGCCTTGCGGACGTAGTGGAAGACCTCGTTGCCGGTATCGGCGTCGGACGTCTTCGGCGACTCGAGGGTCTGGGTGCTCGTCACGGCATCGATTGTGCCACTGCCCGGCCGATCAGCCTTCGACCGTCCGGTCGTCCTCGCCGGGCGGAAGGGCCCGCTCGGTGTTCGGCGGGACGAACCCCACGTGCTGGGCGCGCTTGCGTGGCGGACCGTCGTTCGCGAGGATGACCGCGCACCACGGCAGGACCGCGGCGGTCACGATGAAGCTCAGCGCCAGCCACAGCGACACGTGATAGGTCAGGGCGGCGCCGAGCACGAACAGCGCGCGCAGCCCCATCATCA
This sequence comes from Jatrophihabitantaceae bacterium, assembly GCA_050742975.1. Taxonomy (GTDB): domain Bacteria; phylum Actinomycetota; class Actinomycetes; order Mycobacteriales; family Jatrophihabitantaceae; genus JBDTGE01. The sequence continues at coordinate 68,879 of JBOGDQ010000077.1, read as the reverse complement.
CGGCGTACCGCTTGCGGCGGCGGTCGTACTCCTCGTCGCCGCTCTGCTGCGCCGTGGTGATCAGCGCCGGATGATCTGCGTGGCTGTGCCGCATGCGTATCAGTCTCCCACCGCCCGCCGCCGTGGGACCCCGAACGGTGCGACAGGATTGCCCGGTGAGCAGTTCAGTCCCGACGCCCCGCCCGACGTGTGGGCGGCCGGGGTGAGGGCGCTCGTTCAGCGCGTCACGAGCGCGGCCGTCACGGTCGGTGGCGAGCGGGTCGGCGCGATCGGCATCGGGCTGCTCGTCCTGCTCGGCGTGACCCACGAGGACACCCCTGCGCAGGCCGCGAGCCTGGCCCGCAAGGTCCACGGGCTGCGGATCATGCGCGACGAGCAGAGCATCGCCGACCTGCCGATGGCTGCGGTCCTCGTCGTCAGCCAGTTCACCCTGTACGGCGACACGCGCAAGGGACGGCGGCCGACCTGGGCAGCGGCCGCGCCCGGCCCGGTCGCCGAACCGCTCGTCGAGGCGTTCGTGCGCGACCTGCGGGCGTTGGGCTGCACCGTCGCGACCGGCCGCTTCGGCGCGGACATGCAGGTCGAGCTCGTCAACGACGGCCCGATCACCCTGCTCCTGCAAGTCTGATCGGCAGCGCCGGAGTCCGCCGGCCAAATCGTCGGCCCGATCGAGCTGAGCCGAACCTGTGCGCCACCCGTGTGACCGCGGGTTTCGGGAACACCGGACACCCGTATACACGTTGTCCAGGTGAACCCGAACAGGCCGGCCGACGAAGTAGTCGGTGCAGGCCAAATCGATCGAAGAGGTGGTTTTGCACACCGTGACTACATCTCGTAGCACATCTGCCCGCAAGCCCGCGGCCCGTCGTAACCCGGCTGGCGCGGGTTCCCGCACGACTTCCTCCGAATCCCGCATCGCCACCCGCACCCACCGCAGCGCACGCGCCACCAAGCCGGCCGAGGCTCCCGCGATCGACTCGGCCGCGGAGCTGACCAAGGCCGCCCTGGCGGCGGCGTCGGACGAGGTGGCCGAGCGCCCGGCCGCCGACCTGGACGAGGTGGCCGCCTCGGCCGACCTGGTCCGCGTCTACCTCAACGAGATCGGCAAGGTCGCGCTGCTGACGGCCGCCGACGAGGTCGAGCTGGCCAAGCGCATCGAGGCCGGCCTGTACGCCGCGCACCTGGCGGCCAGCACCCCGAAGCTGACCGCGGCGCGCAAGCGTGAGTTGCGCGCGCTCACGGTCGACGGTGATCGGGCCAAGGACCACCTGCTGCGCGCCAACCTGCGCCTGGTCGTGTCGCTGGCCAAGCGCTACACCGGCCACGGCATGCCATTCCTCGACCTGATCCCGGAGGGCAACCTGGGCCTGATCCGCGCCGTCGAGAAGTTCGACTACACCAAGGGCTTCAAGTTCTCGACGTACGCGACCTGGTGGATCCGGCAGGCGATCAGCCGCGCGATGGCCGACCAGGCGCGGACGATCCGGCTCCCCGTGCACCTGGTGGAGCAGGTGAACAAGATGCAGCGGATGCGCCGCGAGATGAGCCAGACGCTGGGCCGCGAGGTAACGCACGCCGAGCTGGCCGCGGAGCTGGACATCACCGAGGATCGGGTACGGGAACTGATCGACCTGTCCCGAGACCTGGTCAGCCTCGACCAGACGGTCGGCACGGACGACGACGCCTCGCTCGGTGACTTCATCGCCGACGATCGTGCGACGCTCGCTGCCGAGACGACGGTCGAGGACCAGCTCATGCGAACCCAGCTGCACGGCGTTCTGGACTCACTGGAGGCGCGGGAGGCGGCCGTGGTCCGGATGCGTTACGGCTTGGACGGCGGCCAGCCGCGAACTCTCGACGAGATCGGCCGCGAGTTCAAGCTCTCCCGCGAGCGCATCCGCCAGATCGAGCGCGAGACGATGGCCAAGCTGCGCCACCCCTCACGCGCGCAGGTGCTCCGCGACTATTTGGACTAGAGCTCGACGCTGAAAGCCTAGGATTGGCCCCGTGAGCCATCACAGCGATCTGATCGACACGACCGAGATGTATCTGCGGACCGTGTACGAGCTGGAGGAGGAAGGCGTGGTTCCGCTGCGCGCCCGGATCGCCGAGCGGCTCGGGCAGAGCGGGCCTACCGTCAGCCAGACCGTTGCCCGGATGGAGCGCGACGGGCTGCTGCACGTGGCTGACGACCGCCACCTGCAGCTGACCGATGCGGGCCGGCACGAGGCGATCGGCGTGATGCGCAAGCACCGGCTGGCCGAGCGCCTGCTCGCCGACGTGATCGGCCTGGACTGGGAGGACGTGCACATCGAGGCGTGCCGCTGGGAGCACGTCATGAGCGACGCAGTCGAGCGACGCATCGTCGCGATGCTGGACAAGCCGCTCGTCTGCCCGCACGGGAATCCGATCCCCGGCCTCGACGAGCTGGGACTGCCGTTCGCGGCGGCCGACGACCCGGCCGGCATGGTCAGCCTGACCGTGGGAGCGAGCTCCGAGTCGAGCGAGGTCGTCGTGGACCGGATCAGCGAGCAGTTGCAGCCGGACGCGGCGATGATGCACCGGCTCACCGATGCCGGCCTGCGTCCCGGTCAGCACGCTCACGTGACGGCGATCGACGGCGCGGTCAGGGTGATCCTCGACGGACGGGACTTCACCCTCGAGCGGCATGTGAGCGATCACATCTTCGTCCGACCGGCCTGAGCGGCGCCGTTCGGTACTGGCGCCGTTCGGTACTATCGGCCCACCAGCGCGAGCCATCGCAGCCTCGCCGCCGGCACCACTCGGTGCCCACCGCACCTCCCGTCGTGACACCTGGCCTGCGCCGGTGGCTGCGCGGTCGACCGGACAGGAAAGAGCGCACAGGGTGGCACACGATCCGCACGGGTTCCTCAAGCACCCCCGCCAGGACACCCCCAAGCGTCCTGCTGCCGAACGGGTGCGCGACTGGCAGCCGATCTACCTGCGACCGGCCTCCGCGTCGGTGATCGAGCAGGCCGCACGCTGCATGGACTGCGGCGTGGCGTTCTGTCACAGCGGATGCCCGCTCGGCAACCTCATTCCCGAGTGGAACGAGTTCGTCGCGCGCGATGATTTCGCAAGCGCCAGCGAGCGTCTGCACGCCACCAACAACTTTCCCGAGTTCACCGGCTGGATCTGCCCGGCCCCGTGTGAAGCGGCGTGCGTCCTCGCGCTCAACACCGATCCGGTGACGATCAAGCAGGTGGAGCTGAACATCGTCGAGCACGCGTTCGACGACGACAACGTCCGGCCACAGATCCCGATCGAGCGAACCGGCATGGCGGTGGCAGTCGTCGGCTCAGGGCCCGCGGGGCTGGCGGCAGCACAGCAACTCACCCGGGCCGGTCACGCCGTCACCGTGTTCGAGCGCGACGACAGGCTCGGCGGCCTGCTGCGGTACGGGATCCCGGACTTCAAGATGCCCAAGGACATCATCGATCGCAGACTGGCCCAGATGAGCGCCGAAGGCACGGTCTTCAAGACCGATACCGAGATCGGCCGCGCCGACGTCGGTGCGCTGCGTGCCGACTTCGACGCGGTGGTGCTGGCAGTCGGAGCGCTCGCGCCACGCGAGCTCGGCACCCCTGGCCACGATCTCGCCGGCGTCCACCAGGCGATGACCTACCTGCATCAGGGGAACCGGGTGCATGCCGGTGACATCGACCGTCCAGGAATCGACGCGGCCGGAAAACATGTGATCATCATCGGCGGGGGCGACACGGCCGCCGACTGCCTCGGCACCGCCAATCGCCAGGGTGCGAGCTCGGTGACGGTGCTCGATCACAACCCGCGCCCGCGGCCGCGCATCGGGCTCGTCAACCCCGTGTGGCCCTCCGCGCCGAACAGCCGGGGCGTCTCGCCGGCGCATGACGAGGGCGTGCACGAAGCGTGGGCGCGCGAGGTGGTGGAGTTCGTCGGCGACGAGGCGGTCGCGGTGCGTGCGGTCGTGGTCGAGGAGGTCGAGATCGTCCGCATCGACACCCGGCGCGAGATCCGACCGGTGCCCGGCTCGCGCACCGAGCTGCCCGCCGAGCTGGTCCTGCTCGCGGCCGGCTTCGTCGGAACCGACGTGCCCGATCTGCTCGCCGCCCTCGGCGTGAACCGCGACCCGGTACGCGGCACGGCCGTAGTGGACGACGGGTGGCGGACCAGCGCGGACGGCGTGTTCGCCTGTGGCGATGCCACGCGCAGTGCATCACTGGTGGTCTGGGCAATCGCGGAGGGGCGCGCCTGCGCGGCTGCGGTCGACGACCGGCTGAGCGGCGCGACGGACCTGCCGACACCGGTGCGCCCGCACGCGGTGTCGCTCTGACCCCTCCGGTGCTCGACGGTCCGGCGCTCGGCTGCACCCTGCTCCCCAACGCCCCGCGGTGTCATGCCGTGCGCGGCAGGCGAAGGCGGGGCAGCTGGCGTGGGTCCAGGCCACGCGCGAGCGCGGCCAGCAGCAGGTCAGCCGCGCTGTAGGTCGGGTCGCTGTCGATCGCGCGCTGCGCCGCCATCCCGGCGAGGGCGCCGTTCCCGGCTCGCCAGCTCGCCCATCCGAACAGGAACAGCGGGGTGGCGTCGTACGGACTCGGCAGCCGGCGCGCCAGGTCCCGCCACAGTGCCCGCCCGTCCAGGCGCCCGTCGTCGATCGCCATCCACACCGAGTCGCGCATGCCGATCGCGGACAGCGCGACAGCGAACCGTGCCGCGTCGTCGTCGCTGAGAGCGTCCGGAGCGGATCGGTCGGCAGCGCGCGCAGCGGCGAACAACGCACGCTTGACCGATCGGTCCCATCGCTCGCCGTGGCCCTCGAGCACCGCCCTGACCGCCGCGTGTTCGTGCTCGCCGATCAGCGGTTCGAGCGCCGCCCGACGCTCGGCCGGCAATGGCTCGAACTGGGCCGAGACGCTGTCACGATCCGGCAGCGCGACCAGCCCCGCATAGGTGGCCGCAGCCACGAACGGTGACGGCGCGTCCGGAAGTTCATTGCCTTCCGGTGCGCAGCACTCGGGCGAGCTGCACTCGTAGGACCACCAGCGAGCCCCGGAGACACGGAGCACGTCGGACAGATTGCAGCCCGTGCGGTCGCACTCGTTCGACAGTGTGCGGGCTACTCCGGCCCAGGGCAGCGGCCATGACGTCGGGCAGTCGTCGTAGACCGCCCCCACCAGTTCCTCCGTTCCGCCGCGGTGCATCGCATCGATCGCCTCGGCCAGCACTCGTGGCTCGGCCAGATCGACCAGGTCCAGGCGCACGGTGACGACGAGATGCCCGTCGGCCAAGCCGATCAGCACCAGGCTGTCGGACGGGTGAAAGCCCAGCAGGTACGGCACGGCCTGCAGCAGATCGGCCGGCCCGCTGATTCGCATCGTCGGCACTGATTCGTCGTCGGTCATGCGATCGAGCTTCGGCGCGCGCACCGCGAGCACAAATAGCCATCGCGAAGATGTGGACGAAGGGCGCCGGTGTGGACGGGCGAACATGAACTGTCGCCGTTCGGTGCTATGGGCCGGTCAACGGTGGTCGGGACGGTGACGCCGTCAGCGCAGCGCGCCAGCCCGCCACAGCCGCGCCGACGTGGCCAGGTCAGCGGCCGCCCGCTCGTTGCGATCGGCGAGCCGCCGTTCCACCTCGCCGCGCTCGTCCGGCCCGGCCAGTTCGCGGCGCCCGGCGGCGATGACGCGGAACAGGGCGGCGGCACGCTCAAGGGCAACGGCGAAGTCGCCGCGGTACGCCCCGGCCAGGACGTCGTCGGCCACCCGGGTCACCGACTCGACGTCGACGTAGTCGGCGACGCCGGCGACCACCGCATCGGCAGCGGCGATCGGTTCACCCGCCCGCCACAACCGGCCGACCTCCTCGGCGCCCGAGCGACACCACTGCCGCAGCAGGTACAGCGCCCACAGCGCTCCGGGCAGGCTCACGGGATCTGCGTCCCGCCAGAGTTCGGCCAGCGTGTCCAGTCCGATCCGATCGGCCAGTGCGACGAATCGTGCGTCGTCGCCGGACGGCTCACGCCCCACCCTGACCAGTACGGCTGCAGTCGCGGCGGCGATTTCCGCGCGCGACTCCGGCTCGCTGCCCCCGGCCGCGTCGATCAACGCAGTCAGGTCGGGGTAGGGGGTGGGACGGTGCGGGCGTGCGCGATCGCCGTTCATCTCGCGCCGCCCGGACTCGTCTCGATCACGCGCACCAGGATACGGCTCGTCGGCACGGACACCCGGCATGCCGGGCACGCTGCGATCCGGCCGTCGAGCCGGTACCGTGGTCACCGCGTCGGCCCGATCCACGGCCCCCGGTCCCACATTTGCCGCCACGAGCGGCCTTCCGCCGCGAGGCGACCTGGCGGGCCGACGCAGAATCTCGAACCACGGCATCTCGAACCACGGCGGGACGCGGGCAGTGAGCGGTGACGGTAACGGCTGGGCGCAGTGCGCGCTCGGCCACCGGCACTGGGGACGCTTCGGCGCGGCCGGTGTGCTGATCACCGACGGGCCACGGGTCATGCTGCAGCACCGCGCGCCGTGGACCCACGAGGGCGGCACCTGGGCCATTCCGGGCGGTGCTCGCGACAGCCACGAGGACGCGGTCACCGCAGCCCTGCGGGAGGCGGCCGAGGAGGCGAACCTGGACCCGGCCGAAGTGGCGCCGTTCGATCAGTGGATCGACGATCACGGCGGTTGGACGTACACCACGGTGCTCGCGCACGCACTGGCCGACCTCCATCCGCGGGCCGCGAACGCTGAGAGCGTGGAGATCCGCTGGTGGCCTATGGATGCGGTCGCCCAGCTACCGTTGCACGCCGGCTTCGCCGGAGCGTGGCCGCGGCTGCGCGGCCTGCTCGGCACCGCTTGACCGGTCGCCCGCTGTTCGGGGTCGCGTAGCGTCCCGCTGCGTGCGCATCCTGCTACCACCGAGTGAGACCAAGACGGTCGGCGGTCGCGGGCGCGCCCTCGCCGGACTGCTGCAGGGTCCGCTGGGCGAGCACCGGGCCGTCCTGCTCGATGCCCTGGCCACGTTGGTCCGCGGCGATCCGGTCCGCGCGGCCGACGCTCTGCTCCTCCCTGCGGGAGTGGCCGCGGAGGCCCTGGCCGCCAACTCCGCCGTCGGTAGCTCGCGCACCACCGCGGCCCTGCGCCGATACACCGGTGTCGTTTACGACGGCCTGGACACCGCCGGGCTGCCACCGCACGTCCGCCGCGCAGCCGGCCGGTGCGTGTTGATCTTCTCCGGATTGTGGGGCGTCGTGCGCGGCGACGAGGCCGTGCCCAACTATCGGGTACCGGCCAAGGCCGTGCTTCCCGGTGTGGGCGTCGTCGGCACATTCTGGCGGCCGGTGCTGGAAGGCACCCTGCCCACGATGCTCGGCCGGGGCATTGTCGTGGACCTACGCTCGAGCGACTACACCGCGATGTGGCGACCCGGACGGGACATCTGCGGGCGCGTCGTGTCCGTGCGAGTGCTCTCGCCCCTCCCGCGAGGTGGATTCGGAATCATCAGCTATAACAGCAAGTTTGCGAAGGGACGGCTCGCGGCGGCGTTGCTGACCCGGTCGGCGGCCGGCGAACCTGTTGCCCGTTCTGACGACGTGGCGCGCGCGTGGCTCGGCTGTGGCGGCGCGGCGGCCGAGGCGACGGGCGCCAACCACGTCGACCTCTACACCGACCGCGCGCCCTAGCACTTTCGATGCGACGTCCCGTGACCGCCCCCGCGAACAGCGCGGCGAATGCGGTGGGTCACCATGTGCTCATGCGTCTGGATCACCTCAGTTACGCCGCCGGACCCGAGGGCCTTGCCGCGTGTGCGCAGCGCCTCGGCGCGCATCTCGGCGCCGGGTTCACCGACGGCGGCATCCACCCTTCGTTCGGCACTCGCAACTTCATCCTCCCGATCGCGGGCGGCTGCTACCTCGAGGTGGTCGAGGCACTCGACCACCCGGCCGCGGACCGCGCGCCGTTCGGTATGGCCGTGCGTGCTCGAACCGCTGCCGGTGGCGGCTGGCTCGGCTGGGTGATCTCCGTCGAGGACATCGCACCGGTCGAGGCCCGCCTTCATCGCCCGGCAGCCGAGGGCCACCGGCGGCGCCCGGACGGGGTCGACCTGCGCTGGAAGCAGATCGGCGTGAACGACGTGGCGGCCAATCCACAGCTGCCGTTCTTCGTGAAGTGGGAGAGCGACGCCGCGCATCACCCGTCCGCAGGTGGCTCGGGAATCACCCTGGCGCGCCTGGAGATCGCCGGTGACTCGGCGGACGTCGACAGCTACCTGGGCACGTCCGCTCAGCAGCCTCTCGACGGTGTCGCGGTCGACTGGTCGAGGCCGGACGACGACGGCACCGGCCTGCTCGCCGCGGTGTTCGGGACGGCTGCCGGCTCGGTCCGCATCGACTGATCGGGGCACACCGGCTCGCACATCATCGCCTCCGGCACCCCCGCGTTCGGCACCGCCCTGCGCCGTGCGGCGAGTACCGACCCGCCGAGGATCAGCGGGAAGCCGACCGCCATGCCCAGCGTGAACCGCTCGTTGAGCAACAGCACGCCGAACAGCACTGCGACCGCCGGGTTGACGTAGGTGATCACGGTCGCGCGGGCCGGCCCGATGTCGTTGATCAGCGCAAAGAACAGCACGAACGCCAGCGCGGTGCAGACCAGGCCGAGGACGACGATCGAGGAGATCTCCCGCACGTTCAGCGAGTGTGGCGGTCGCAGCGCCGCGTACGGCAGGTAGCCGAGCGCGGCCAGCAACAGCGACGCGGAGACCACGGGGATGCTGGGCAGGTCCGAGAGATGGCGCGCCATGATCATCGGGGCGACCGCGTATCCGACGACCACGATCCCGACCTCGACGAGCGACCACGTGTGCAGCTGGCCGAGGTCCAGGCCCACCAGCATGCTCACGCCGGCGATGCCCAGCCCGAGCCCGATCAAACGGGCCGCGTCCGCCCGGTCGTCCGCCCCGGTGAACCGCGCGACCAGAACCCCGACAAGCGGTACCGCGGCCACGAGCAGGCCGGACAGCGAGCTGGGCAGCCGGGTCTCGGCGTCCGAGAGCAGCAGCCACGGGATCGCGAGCTCGATCACCGTGAACGCGACGAGGGGGCGCCACCGTCTCAGTACCGGCGCGAACCCACCCCGTGACAGCGCCAGCGGCAGCAGGACCAGGCCCCCGATCGCGGTGCGCAGGAACACCAGCGTGCCCGGCGCGACGTCGCGCACGGCGACCCGGATCAGCAGGTACGGGATCCCCCAGATGAGGCACATCGCGGCGAACAACAGCCAACCGCGCCTTGACATCTCACACCCTTCCGCCGAAATCGCAGCCCCGACCAACGTAGGCGCCAACGCCGACGGCGTCGCTGCAATTTCCACCCTGGCCAACCGGCATAGTGGGCGCGTGCACAACTACGCGCTGACGTGGCAGCAGGCCGCCGTGGTGACGGTGGCGCTCGCCGCCGTCTACGCGGTTCTGCGCGGCGCGAAGTCGTCGATCACCGACCGGATAGCCCCGTTCGCGGGCGAGTCGTGCCTGATCGCCGCGCTCTACTCGGTGTGGCAGCTGGCCGGAAACCTGTCCGTCACCGGCACCTCGCACGCGTACGCACGGGGCGCGTGGATCGCGCGGGTCGAGCACGACGTCCATCTGCCGTCCGAGGCGTCGGTCCAGCGGCTGATCACCGGTCACCCGCTGTTGACCCAGGGCGCGAACCTCTACTACGCGAGCATGCACTTCACCGCCCTGTTCATCTTCCTGGTCTGGCTGTTCGCCTGGCACCGCGATCGCTACAGCGCGATCCGCACCACGCTCGCCCTGACGACGCTGGCCTGCCTGCTCGTCCAGCTGCTCCCTGTAGCCCCGCCCCGGCTGCTACCGGGCTACGTCGACACCGCCGCGCAGTACGGCCAGTCGGTGTACAACCTCGGCTTCGGCGCGGACGAGCTCTCGGCCATGCCGTCGGTGCATGTCGCCTGGGCCGTGCTGATCGGGTGGTACGTGGCCCGGGTGAGCCGGTCGCGGTGGCGCTGGCTCGGCGCGGCCCACGCGGTGCTGACCGTCTTCGTCGTCGTCGCGACCGCGAACCACTGGTGGCTGGACGGGATCGTCGCCGTCGCGATGCTGATCGCCTGCGCCTGGCTGCGGCTGGGAGCCGCCCGCCTGATCGTCGCCGCGCGCGCTCCGGGACGGCCGCAGGTCACCGAGCCGTTGCCGGCAGTGGCCGCGACACGCCGGGCCGACACAGGCTCGCAGGCTTGAGCTGACCGCCGATTGGGAGAATCCTCCCGAGCATGGACCCGGACGCAGCCGCTGCCGCAACCGCACGCGTCAACGTGTCGCGTCGCACCGTCCCGATCGGCGACTACGCCTTCCTGTCCGACGGTGAGACCACCGCGCTGGTGTCACCGGGTGGCAGCGTCGACTGGATGTGCCTGCCACGGATGGACTCGCCCAGCGTGTTCGGCGCCATGCTCGGATCGCACGCCGGCAGCTTTCGCGTTGCACCGTCGGACATCTCGGTGCCGGCCGCCCGGCGCTACCTGCCCGGAACGATGGTGCTCGAGACCAGCTGGGGCACGGACACCGGCTGGATCATCGTCCGCGACGCCCTGATCCTCGGTCCGTGGCGGCACGACGACTCGCTCTCCCGGACGCACCGCCGCACGCCGACCGACTACGAGGCCGAGCACACGCTGCTGCGCACTATCCGCTGCGTCAAGGGCGAGGTGCAGACGGTCGTCGAGTGCGAGCCGTTGCCGGACTACGGACGCTCGATCATCAGGTGGGACTACACGGACCGCGTGTACAACCAGGCCCAAGCGCGCTGCGAATCGCTCGCCCAGACCCTCACTCTGACGACCGACCTTCGGCTGGGCTTCGAGGGTGGACGGGCCGCGGCGCGCACGCTGCTCAAGGAGGGCGACACCCGTTACGTCGCCTTGTCGTGGGGCAGCACGCCCGCCCCGGTCGACTACGCCGAGGCCTACCGGCGCCTGGTCTGGACGGCGCACCACTGGCAGCACTGGCTGGCGCGCGGCACGTTCCCGGACCACCCGTGGCGCAGCTACCTGCAACGCAGCGCGCTCACCCTCAAGGGGCTCACCTACGCGCCGACCGGTGCGATCGTCGCCGCGTCCACGACATCCCTGCCCGAGGTGATCGGCGGCGGGCGCAACTACGACTACCGCTACACGTGGATCCGGGACTCCACCTTCGCACTGTGGGGTATGTACTCGCTCGGCTTCGACTGGGAGGCGGTCGACTTCTTCTCGTTCATCGCCGACGTTGCGCAGCGCAACGACGATCTGCAGATCATGTACGGCATCGACGGTGAGAGCGACCTGGCCGAGTACGAACTCGATCACCTTCCCGGCTATGGCGATTCGCGTCCGGTCCGGGTCGGCAACGCGGCGGCCAAGCAGAAGCAGCACGACGTCTGGGGGGCGCTGCTCGACTCGGTGTACCTGCACAACAAGGCGGCCGATCACGTCGACCTGCGTATCTGGCCGATCCTGGGCAAACAGGTCCGCGCCGCGCTCGAGCACTGGCGCGATCCGGACGCGGGGATCTGGGAGGTCCGCGGCGAACCCCAGCACTTCACCTCCTCCAAGATCATGTGCTGGGTGGCGGTCGACCGTGGCGCGAGGCTCGCAGCCGAGATCGGGCAGGACGCCGCGGCCGCCGAGTGGGAGAAGGCGGCCGAGGAGATCAAGGCCGACATCCTGACCAACGGCGTGGACGAGCGTGGCGTGCTCACCCAGCACTACGGCAGCAAGGCACTGGACGCGTCGTTGCTACTCGCGCCGCTGCTGCGATTCCTGCCGCCGGACGACCCGCGCATCCGGGCGACCGTGCTCGCCATCGCCGACGAACTGACCGAGCACGGGCTGGTGCTGCGTTATCGCACCGACGAGACCGACGACGGCTTCTCCGGCCAGGAGGGCTCGTTCACGATCTGCTCGTTCTGGCTGGTCTCGGCGCTGAGCGAGATCGGCGAGCACGAACGCGCGCACGCGCTGTGCGCCAAGCTGCTCTCGCTCGCCGGACCGCTCGAGCTGTACGCCGAGGAGATCGACAGCAGCTCGGGCCATCAGCTCGGCAACTTCCCGCAGACGTTCACCCACCTGGCGCTGATCAACGCCGTCCTGCACGTCATCCGCGACGAGCGGGACACCGACGAGGTCGACTCGCTGAGCCCGGACCCGGACTGACGCCTACGCCCGGCGGCGGCCCGCGTCGCCCGGTTCGCCGCTCGCCCGCGGCCCGTCGCCGACCGGCAGGCAGGTGCGGCAGAACTGCGCGCCGAACGAATTGAGATGGATGCTGCGCTGGACCATCCGCGGCAGGCGGCCGGCCCGCTTGAGCGCGTCGGTGACCTTGGGCTGCGCCTCCACGACCTGGTAGCGCTTGGGGTTGCTCACCTGCTCCTTGGAGAACTCGATCAGACCCAGTCGCGCCAGGTTCGTCAGGTACGGCTCGACCCGGTCCAGGTGCACGCAGCCGGCGTGCTCGGCGATCATGTTAAGGCCGCCGGCGACGAGCTCCGAGCCGATGCCCAGCGGACGGTTGGTGCGGACGTCGATGGCCGGCTGCGGGCCCTCGAGATAGAGGAAGCGCAGGATCCGTGCCTCGTCCGGGGTGATCTCGGTGAGGATGCGGGCGAACGCCGGATGGGTGTCCTCGACCACGTGCACGTCGTTCGCCCGGCGCATCAGGTCCGAGCCGCGCTTCTGCAGGTCCGTCGCAGACGTGCTGCGCGGCGCGATGCGCTCGGGCACACCGGCTGCGTCGTGCTGCTCGTCGAGCCCGAGCGCGCGCCAGGCCGCCGCGCGTAGGTCGGTGACCGCGTCGTGCAGGATCGACGTGGTCGGCTCGCCGTCAACGGCCCGCCGCATCAGGTACGTCGTGCCGCTCACGCCGGCGCTCACCGACCACGACAGCATGTGCCAGGCGGATGCGGCGGTGACGCGGGCGATACCGGGTACGGCTCTGAGCAGGCCGGCGTCGGGATGCGGAAGCGGGCCGAGCCGCACGTCGCGTGCCAGCTCGCTGTCGTCGCTATCTCTCACGTCAGACTCCGAAGATCGCGAGGTGGAGGAAGCCGGCGAACAGGCCCAGCGCTCCCCCGTGAAAGAACAGCAGCCACTCGTCCTGCTTGATCGCAGAGCGCAGCATCTCGACGAAGTCGTCAGGTCCCATCTTCTGCATCTGCGCCGAAATGAACGCGTAGATCTTGCCGGACTGCCGCTTGTTGAACTCCGCGTCGTTGAAGGCGATCGGCGCGAATGCGGTGGCCTCGCTCGCGACCGAGGCCCGGATCTGGTCGTACTCCTTGGTGCCGATGGCGACGCGCACCGCCGCCCGCGCCGGACCTATCGCCTTGTCCACCGCCGGTCGCAGCGTGTCCTGGAGCATCTGCATGGTGCGGTCGCTGCGCGGGCCGCTCAGAAGCTCCTCGCCGATGTTCTGCAGCGTGATCACCTTGTCGGCAACCATCTGCGCGTACAGCTTCGTGACCTCGGCCTGACGCCTGATCAGCAGCCCCTGGTGCCACGGCACCCACCTGTTGGGGAACACCGGCTCGAAGATCATCGCGATGCCGAGGTAGTTGACTACCCAGCCGATGATCACGCCGCCGATCGGCAGCACGTACCAGTGCGGGATGACCTGCAGCACGGCGAACAGCACGAAGCCCATCGGGAACCCGAAGTAGAAGCCGAAGTTCTGCATGAACGTCAGCTCCTTCCTGCCCATGATCAGGAACAGCTCGTTCAGCAACTCGGGGTGGGCGGAGAAGTACCGGATGACCATCAGCTTGGCGTCGATCAACTGGTCGACGTTGTCGCCGATCTCGCCGGTGATCTGCCGGACGATGCCGGGCAACTGCTGCCGCACGCGGGCGTGTACGGCCTCCTTGATGACCTGCGGCAGGTCGTGCCACAGCTGTGGGTTCTCCTGCTCCATGATCAGCTCGACCACGCCGCGGATCTCGTTCTGCGCCACCATCGCGAGGTGCTCGGCAATCCGGTCGGGCTCGAGTTCGCGGTAGAAGTCGGAGATGCTGCCGAGCTTGCCCAGACCCTTGTCGACCGCGATGCTCGCCATCTTGTCGGCCCGCGAGGGGACGATGCCCTGCCAGCCCAGGCCGCCGGTGTAGCTGATCAGCGGCAGCACCCGGATCCGGCGCGGCAGCAGCGGGAAGAGCAGCTTCAGGCCCGGCACGGTGACGCCGTGGAAGCGGATCGGCTTGAACAGCATGAGTACGCCGGTCCAGTTGGTGAGGTAGCCGATCAGACCGGTGAACAGCGGGATGCTGATCAGGTCGATCAGCGTCTTGCTCTGCATGCCGCCCCTTGGTCCCCCGCGCAGTGTGCCTACATCATCGGTTACGCCGACCCTTGCGTTCAGCTGATCGCGATGAGCGGGCTGCCTGCGAGGCGGGCAAATTTTATCGATACCGCTCGTATCGTCGTCATCTTGGCCAAGCTGCCTTACACTAACTTCACGTCGCGGGGAATCCGCGTCGAAGGTGGTCGCACGGGGGCGGCCTGAGCGCGTGAAAGAGAGACCGCGATATGCCCCGTGTATACCACCGGGGGGCCCGTGTGCTCGCCGGGCTCTTGACCAGCCTGCTGCTCGCCTCTTTCGCCGTCGTGGCCGGTAGCGGATCGGCGTCGGCCAGCGTCCCGCCGCCTAATCCCGCCCACCTCTACTCCGACCCGATCTGGGTCCCGATCCACACGGCGTTCCGCGCCGGCTGTATCGGCAGTTCGACGTCGAACAACGGGCCTCGTTCCGGTGCCAACCATTGCTCGCACGACCACGTCGGCTACTTCTCCATGAACCTCAGCATCCCGTGGAAGGTCACGGGCGGTCGCGTGAATCCGGTGCCACACCCGCCGGTGTACGCGGCCGGCGCCGGCGTCGTCATCCGCGCTTCCACCGGCCATGCGGCGTGCGCCCGCTCCGGCCCCGTGTACGCGGGAAACGAGGTGTGGATCGCGCACAGCGGCGGCGTCGTCTCGGTGTACCAGCACCTGCTGGCCGTCTACGTGCGCGTCGGTTCGAAAGTCACGGCGCGGACGGCCATCGGCACCGCGGGAGCCACCGGGGCGGCGTGCGACGCGCACGGCAAGCCCCCGACCGCCTACCTGGACTTCCAGGTGCGGCGCAACGGCGGCCAGTACCAGACTCCGACGGCGGTCTCTGTCCCGGTCCTGCTGGGCTGCTCGGGCACGAGCACGAAGGCGGTCGCCTGGCCGGCGGCGATCTCGCGCAGCATGTACGTGATGCCGGCCGGCCAGAGGGTGCCGAACCCACTGCCCAGGACGTGGCTCCAGGTGCCGTTCGGCGCCGGCATCCAGACGACCAGTTCGCAGTGGAACTGCGTACGAGCCAACGGCTCAGGTGCCGCGACACCCGCGACAGGCCTGCGACTGACCAGATCCGGGACGACGCGGACGCTCAGCTGGAACGTCGAGCACGCCGCGAATCGCTACGAGGTGCAAGTGCAGGTGCTGCGGGGCAGAGCCTGGGTGTCTCCGTGTTCGTCGTGGTTGAGGTCCTGCAACTCCGGCTACTACACCCTGACCGCCACCTCGTCGCCGCACTTCAGGATGACCGGGATGACGGGACGGACGACGTACCGCCTTCAGGTGTGCGTCCACAACGTGATCGGCTGGAGCTCGGCCGGCAGATGGGTGACGGTGCGCTGACCGGCCACGAGCGAGCGGTCAGTGGACAGTGAGCTCGCCCGCCAGCCCGCCCGTCGAGCTGTCGCCGACGTAGACGTCGAACCCACCCGGCTCGACCGTGAAGTGGCCGTCGTTGTCGTAGTAGCCGAGCTGGTCGCGCCCGAGCGTGAACCGCACGGTCCGGGTCTGGCCCGGATCCAGCTGGACGCGCTGGAAGCCGGACAGCCGGCGCACCGGTTGCAGGATGCTCGCGACCTTGTCGTGGATGTAGAGCTGGACGACGTCAGTTCCGGCCCGCGTGCCGGTGTTCGTCACGTCGGCGCGCACCGTCACCTTGCCGTGCGGGCTGATCGAGGACGGCGACACGCGCAGGTTGGCGAACGAGAACGTCGTGTACGACAACCCGTACCCGAACGCGTACTGCGGCGTGTTCGGCACGTCCAGGTACTTCGAGGTGTACTTGTTGTTCGGGTCGAACGGGCGGCCGGTGGGCAACTCGTCGTACGAAATCGGGATCTGCCCGACGTTGCGCGGGAAGCTCATCGGCAGCTTGCCGCTCGGGTTCACCGACCCGAACAGGACGTCCGCGATCGCGTCGCCACCCTCGGTACCCGGCTGCCACGCCTCTAGCAGTCCGGGAGCGTGGTCCGCCAGCCACGGGATCGTGAGCGGCCGCCCGTTCATCAGCACGACCACGTACGGCTTGCCGGTGGCGGCGATTGCCTGCACGAGTGCCGCCTGCCTGCCGGGAAGATCGATGTTGCTGCGCGAGGACGCCTCACCGGAGTAGGAGGCGGGCTCACCCAGAACGACGATGGTTCGGTCCGCGGTCTTCGCCGCCTGGACGGCGGCGCCGAAGCCGGCGTCCGATGTGCAGGTGGCGTCGCAGCCCTGCGCGTAGGTGACGTGCGCCGACGGCACGGCGTTCTTGATCCCCTGCAGGACGGTCACGGTGTGAGCCTCGGCGATGGCGTTCTGCCCGATCGGAACGTTCGAGCCGAGCTGATCGGTGGCGTTGTCCGCGAGCGGCCCGACCACCGCGATCGAACTGGTCGACTTGGCCAGTGGGAGCACGTTGTCGTTGCGCAGCAGCACCGTCGACTCGTCGGCCATGGTTCGGGCCGCGGCCAGGTTGGCCGGCGTCAGCTCGTCGTGCTGGACGCGCGTCGGGTCGGTGTACGGATGATCGAACACTCCGGCCAGGTACTTCAGCCGCAGGACGCGCTTCACGTCGGCGTTGATCTCGTCGATGCTGATCTTGCCCTCCTGCACCAGCGCGGGCCCGAAGTTCGTGTAGGTCGAGTTGATGCTCGGTACCTGCACGCCCATCTCGATGTCGACGCCGGCCGCCAACGCCAGCCGCGCCGCGTCGTGCTCATCGGCGGCGAAGCCGAACTCCACCAGCTCCTGCACCGCCTGGTAGTCGCTGACGACCGCGCCCTTGAAGCCCCACATCTGCCGCAAGATCTTCTCCAGCAGGTACTGGTTGCCGCTCGCCGGCACCCCGTCGAGCGAGTCGAAGGCGCTCATCACGCTCGCCGCTCCCGCCTTGATGGCAGCCCGGTACGGCGGCAGGTAGTCGTTGAACAACTGCTGCGTCGACATGTCCACCGTGTTGTACTCGCGGCCGGCTACCGGAGCCCCGTACGCCGCGAAGTGCTTCACGGTCGCCGCCATCTTGTCCGGCCGGCTGAAGTCCGTCCCCTGATAGCCCGCGATCTTCGCGGCCGCCACGGCTGAGCCGAGGTACGGGTCCTCGCCCGCGCCCTCGACCACGCGACCCCATCGCGGGTCACGGGCGATGTCGACCATCGGGTTGAACGTCCACTTGATGCCATCGGCGGTGGCCTCACTCGCCGAGACGGACTCGTCGCGGGTGATCGCCGCCGGGTCCCAACTGCTCGCCTCCATCAGCGGAACCGGGAAGATCGTCCGGTATCCGTGGATCACGTCGAGCGAGAAGATAAGCGGGATGTGCAGTCGCGACTGCAACGCCGCCTGCTGCGCCCTGTTGATGTTGTCCACGCCGACAAGGTCGAGCACCGAACCGATCGTCCCGCTCTTCGCGTTGGCGAGCAGCTGAGGTCCGGGTGTCCCGTTCGCGCCGTCCGGGCCGGCCATCTCGAGCTGGCCGAACTTCTCGGCCAAAGTCATCCTGCCCACCAGGGCGTCGACCTTCTTCTCGATCGCGTGGTCCCGGCTCGGCGCGGCGGCGATGTGATGTGCCGCGGTCGTGGCGCCGGCAATTACGCCGACGACGAGCAGGGCTGCCGTGGCCGGGGCGATGCGGCGCAGCGTCCGGCGCGAACTGATGGACATGACGGTTGCCTCCGTCCTCGGGGCCCGAGAGCGGTGGAGGTGTCTTACCCGCTGCCCGACTACGACCCTGCGATCACCACACTTGCCATGTTTGATGGCGGTTTATGGTGGTTCGAGCATTGACCCGGGTGTCGCCGCGTGTCAAGGAAGGCGATCCCGCCCTGACCGGTAGTCGGCGCGATCTCGCAGCGTCGCGGCCTCGCAGCGTCGCGGTCGTGGAGCCGCTCGCGCTGTACGCAATCGCCATCGACTGCCGGCGACCGCGTCAACTGGTCGAGTTCTACAGTCGACCCCTCGGGCGGCCATATGCACGCGGGCACGAGTCCAGCCCGACCGGCGCACGATGATCGTTCGCCGGTCGGGCTGTGTGACGACCCAGCCGGATACGCACGCTGTGGGACCACCCGCAGCGTCGCCGCACCCCGCGCTGGCCCAGGTTCAGCTGCAGCCGCTGGTGCTGCCGCACCCCTCGCAGACGAAGCACGAACCGGCCGGGCGCATCTTAGTGCCGCAGTTCATGCACAGCGGTGCGTCGGCCGAGGAGCCGGTGATCGATTCCAGCAGCTCGGTCGAGCTGTGCACGGTAGCCGGCGCTTGCACCGGCGCGACCTCGTCCACGACCTCGTCCTCGACCTCGGGTGCGGCCCTGGTGACCGGCGCCGATTGGGCGAGCGACTCCAGGTCCAGCTCGTCGGAGTCCTCGTCGTGCTCCTGCTGATAGGAGCCGGTCTCCAACTGGCGGGTCCGCTCGTCGGCGGTGTGGATGCCGAGCGCGGACCGCGTCTCGAACGGCAGGTAGTCCAGCGCGAGCCGCCGGAAGATGTAGTCGAGGATCGACTGCGCCATCCGGATGTCCGGGTCGTCGGTCAGGCCGGCCGGCTCGAACCGCATGTTGGTGAACTTGGAGACGTAGGTCTCCAGCGGCACCCCGTGCTGCAGGGCGATCGAGATCGCGATCGAGAACGCGTCCATCACGCCGGCCAGGGTCGAGCCCTGCTTGCCCAGCTTGAGGAACACCTCACCGAGACCGTCGTCCGGGTACGAGCCGGCGGTCATGTACCCCTCGGCCCCGCCGACCGAGAACGACGTGGTCAGCGACGGGCGCGCCTTCGGCAGCCGCTTGCGAGTGGGCCGGTACTCGACCACCTTCTCCACCGCGCTCTCGGTCTTGCTCCCGTTGTTGTCACCCTTGCCCGCCGACAGCGGCTGGCCGACCTTGCAGTTGTCGCGGTAGACGGCGAGCGCCTTCAGACCGAGCTTCCAGCCCTGCAGGTACACCTCCTCGATGTCCTCGACCGTCGCGGACTCGGGCAGGTTGACCGTCTTGGAGATCGCACCGGACAGGAACGGCTGAGCCGCAGCCATCATCCGCACGTGCCCCATCGCCTTGATCGCCCGCGCGCCCATCGCGCAGTCGAACACCTCGTAGTGTTCGGTCCGAAGACCGGGAGCGTCGACGACGTGGCCGTGCTCGGCGATGTACTCGACGATCGCCTCGACCTGCTCCTCCTGGTAGCCCAGCGCCCGCAGCGCGCGGGGAACCGTCTGGTTGACGATCTGCATCGAACCGCCGCCCACCAGCTTCTTGAACTTGACCAGCGCGAGATCCGGCTCGATACCGGTCGTGTCGCAGTCCATCATCAGGCCGATCGTGCCGGTGGGCGCCAGCACGGACGCCTGCGCGTTGCGCCAGCCGTTCTTCTCGCCGATCTTGTTGCCCTTGGCCCACTCGTCGGTCGCGGCGGCATACACCGGGCGGTCGACCTCGTGCATCGGCCGGGCCGCGTCGTTGGCCGCAGCGTGCTTGCGCATCACGCGGGCGTGGGCTGCGGCATTGCGCGCGAACCCCGCGTACGGACCGACGATCCCCGCAAGCTCGGCCGAGCGACGGTAGGACGTCGCGGTCATCAGCGACGTGATCGCTCCGGCCAGCGCCCGCCCGCCGTCCGAGTCGTATGCCAGACCGGTCGCCATCAGCAGCGCACCCAGGTTGGCGTAGCCGATGCCCAGCTGCCGGTAATCCCGCGTGTTCACGCCGATCGCCTCGGTCGGGAAGTCGGCGAAGCAGATCGAGATGTCCATCGCGGTGATGATCAGCTCGACCGCCTTGACGAACCTCTGCGTGTCGAAGCTGTAGTCCTCACCCAGGAACTTGAGCAGGTTCAGCGATGCCAGGTTGCAGGACGTGTTGTCCAGGCTCATGTACTCCGAGCAGGGGTTGGACGCCGTGATCCGGCCCGTCTCGGGATTGGTGTGCCAGTCATTGATCGTGCCGTCGTACTGGATCCCCGGGTCGGCGCACTCCCACGCGGCGGTCGCGACCTTGCGGAACAGGTCCCTGGCACCGATCGTCTCGATGACCTCGTTCGTGCCGCGCGCGCGGAGCCCGAACTCGGCGTCGTCGTCGATGGCGCGCATGAACTCGTCGGACACCCGCACCGAGTTGTTCGCGTTCTGGTACTGGACGCTGGTGATGTCCGAACCGCCGAGGTCCATGTCAAATCCCGCGTCGCGAAGCACGCGGATCTTGTCCTCCTCGCGCGCCTTCGTCTCGACGAACTCGACGATGTCCGGGTGATCGATGTCCAGCACGACCATCTTGGCCGCGCGCCGGGTGGCGCCGCCGGACTTGATCGTGCCCGCGGAGGCGTCGGCGCCCCGCATGAAGCTGACCGGTCCGGACGCGGTACCTCCGGAGGACAGCAACTCCTTGGACGAGCGGATCCGCGACAGGTTCAGGCCGGCGCCCGAGCCGCCCTTGAAGATCAGCCCCTCCTCCCGGTACCAGTTCAGGATCGAGTCCATCGTGTCGTCGACGGCGAGGATGAAGCAGTTGTGCACGCGCAGGCCGCCGGCAGACAGGTACTCGCCGCTCTCGGTCTGGATGTCGTAGACGTCCATCTCGCCACGGGACTCGATGCGCGCGATCTCCAGGCGCTTGACCGGCAGCGCACCACGTCCGGGCAGGTCGAAGGATGCTTCGAGCTTGTCCGCCTTCACCGGATCGATGAAGCCGATCTCGTCTGCGAAGATCCTGCGGTCGCCGGCGTTCTGGATCCGGATACCCCACGTGTCGTGCCGGTCGGCCCGCTTCTCCACCTTGTGTCCGACGCGCGCGAAGATCCCGAACCGGCTGAGCAGTGCCTGCACGCCGCGGATCAGCTCCTCGCTGATCATGTCCATTCCGACCAGCGTCGACCGCTCACGCGCCGACACGTAGCCCTCGGCCTGGAACAGGCTGCGCAGGTATGCCGCCACGACCGGCAGGGGTGCGTCGAACATCCGCACCGGCACCGCCTGCTCGACGCCGCGCACGCGCAGATCCCAGTCGGCGACGAACTCATCGAGGACGTGGCCGTACAGCCGGGTGCGTCGGCAGTCGAGATCGGTGCGCTGCGTCTCGACTCGCCGTTCATGCCGGTGCACGTCAGGGAACACGACGTCGAGCGCCGTGGTGACCCAGCCGAGCTCAGCATCGGTGACGGTCATCGCCTCGATCGTCAGCGACCGGTTGGTTCCCCGTTCGTACTGGCCGACGAACCCGTCTGCCTGCAGCCAGCCGGCCAACGCGGCCTCGGCGATCTCGCGCGAAACAATCTCCGACTCACCGAATGACGGGCGACGATGCCACTCCAGCTGATCACCCACGGCAAGCTCGCCGGCCGCGACGAACCGACCGGACCCCTGGCCAGTGCTCCTCCAGACCTGATGGTCAGCCGTCACGTCCAGGGCGTGGCCGGCCTTGGTGACGATCCGCAGCACCTCCTTGACGCCGTTGTGCTTGGTCGCCAGCACTTTGGTGGTGCCGTGTGCGTCGTACACCTTCGCTCCGACCGCATCGTCGGCGACCAGCTTGCCGATCGGGACGAGCCCGGACGGCGTGCTGACCAGCGCATCGTAGGGCTGGCACGCCGAGACCTGCTGCGGCGAGGTCGTGCCGACGTTGAACCACACCGGCGAGTTGAAGCTGAAGACCTGGTGCAGCAGCATCCAGGTGAGCTCGTGCTCGAACACCTCGGCATCCTCGGCCGAACGGAAGTAGCCGTGCTCCTCGCCGGCCGCGCGGTACTTGAGCACGACGCGGTCGATCAGCTGGCGCAGCGACCACTCGCGCGACTCGCTCCCGACCGCCCCGCGGAAGTACTTCGTGGTGACGATGTTCGCCGCGTTCACCGACCAGAAATCGGGGAACTCGACCCCGCGCTGCTCGAAGTTGATCGAGCCGTCCCGCCAGTTCGTCATGACGACGTCGCGCCGCTCCCACGTGACCTCGGCGTACGGGTGCACGCCGGGCGAGGTGTAGACGCGATCGACGGCCAGGCCGGTCACCGGGAAACTCGGCGCAGGCGAGTCCGACGTGCCCGCCCCGGGCTTGGTGTGCTTGGCCGACTTGTCCGTCGTCTCTGTCATCGGTGGTGATTCCTCTCGTGGCGGCAGTGCTGGGGGCTTGGGGGAAGTCGGATAGGTGCTGGCCGGGCTGAGCCTCGGTCGGCGGCTACGGGCCATGCGTACGGTGCTCGACGCGCAGGTCGGCGATGGCCTTCTCGAAATCGTCGACGGAGCTGAACGCCTGGTAGACGCTGGCGAAGCGCAGGTACGCCACCTCGTCGAGTTCGCGCAACGGGCCGAGGATCGCCAGCCCCACCTCGTCGCTGTTCACCTCGGCAGCGCCGCTCGCCCGGACCGTCTCCTCGACACTCTGTGCCAGTTGAGCGAGCGCGTCCTCGTCGACCGGCCGACCCTGGCAGGCTCGCCGCACGCCGGTGACGACCTTCCCGCGGCTGAACGGTTCGGTGACGCCGCTGCGCTTGATCACCGCGAGCGTGGCCTCTTCGATCGTCGTGAAGCGCCGGCCGCAGGACTGGCAGGAGCGCCGGCGGCGGATCGCCTGGCCCTCGTCCTGTTCTCGCGAGTCGACGACCCGCGAGTCGGCGTGCCGACAGTAGGGACAGCGCATCTGCGGACACCTCCCCTGTCGATGCTGACGATGATCCTGTGGACGATCCTGTCGACAACCTGGGGAAAACGGCCACCGCGCTGTTGACAACCGGTGGACAGTCAAACCCAAGCTGTGGACGAAGTACATCCTTGTAACTACTACATCTAGGGGTGCAACGCTAGAACGGCGCGCGAACTTCCGCAAGCCCCGAAGACCGGCGTGTCTCGGCGAATCCGCGCCGACGGATCTCGATAGCGGTGCGTCAGCGCGTCCTGATCGTCTGCCCAGGTGTCAGGGCGACGCCGGCGAGGTGGTTGAGCCGCTGCAGCGTGGCTACCTCTGCTCTCGGGTCGCTGTTCGGCGCCACCCGGGTCGCGATCGACCACAGCGTGTCGCCGCTGTGCAACGTCACGACTGCCGGTACTGGTCCTCGGACCGGTGACGCGGAGGGAGCCGACAGGGCCGCCAGCCAGAGCAGGGCGCCGGCCAGCAGGAAGACGGCCGATGCGAGCACGGCCACGCCGCGACGGGTGAGGCGAAGCTGCGGTGCGACCGACGCGGGCGACGGCGGGCGTAGCGTCAGGACGGTCGCCGACGGGCGCGCAGGACGTGCCCGCTCGGGGATGAATACGACTGGCGCGAATTCTGTTGCGACGGACATCGGTGCTCCTCACGAAAGCCCAGGTAGCCGGTGCTATCTGCTCGAACAGGCGTTCTATCGAATGCCTGATCGAATGTCTACCAGCCAGCTACGACAAGTTCCATCACGCACCGGCGTGTCGTTCGAACAACTGTTTGGAACAGCCGAGCTATTCCGCTACGGTCGACGGGTATCCACCGCACCGAAGGCAGGAGTCCTCATGGCCGCGAAGAAGCCCACAACCCGGTCGACCGGCATGCGCTCGCGTGCGAAATCAGCTGAACCGGCCGGGACCCATCGGGGTCCGGGTCGGCCGAAGGTCACCGAACTCCCCGACCCGGTCACCGGGCTGACCCGCCGCCAGCAGGCGATCCTGGACGTCATCCGCGACTCGGTCGAGCGACGCGGGTACCCGCCGAGCATCCGTGAGATCTGCGAGTCCGCAGGGCTCGCCTCGACCTCAAGCGTCGCTCACCAGCTGGCCATGCTCGAGCGCAAGGGCTTCCTGCGCCGTGACCCGAACCGTCCGCGGGCAGTCGATGTCCGCGGCGCCGAGAGCGACAAGCCGAAGGCGGCCCGCCGCGCCCTCGCGGTCACCGACGACGCACCGCGCAGCGAGGCGCCCGTGTTCGTGCCCGTGGTCGGGCGGATCGCAGCCGGCGGACCGATCCTGGCCGAGCAGATGATCGAGGACGTGTTCCCGCTGCCCAAGGCCCTGGTAGGTGACGGGAGCCTGTTCATGGTGAAGGTCGTCGGCGACTCGATGATCGACGCGGCCATCTCCGACGGGGACTGGGTCGTCGTCCGCCAGCAGCAGGACGCCGACAACGGCGCAATCGTCGCGGCGATGATCGACGGCGAGGCGACGGTGAAGACGTTCCGCCGCCGCGACGGTCACGCCTGGCTGCTGCCCCACAACCCGGCGTACTCCCCCATCCCTGCCGACGACGCCACGATCCTCGGCAGGGTGGTCACGGTGCTGCGCAAGCTCTGACGGCGCCGAAGGCTCTGAACACCCTGACCGCGCATGCCGGACGCAGCATCCACGCCGCGATCACTGCTCGTCGGCGAGGTGCGCGGTCTGGATCAGCTTCGAGCCGAACCGTCGGTGCACCAGGCGTCCGCGTCCCGGCGGCAGCTTCTCCATCTTGACCGAACCGAGCACCGCGCCCTCGTCCTTGCTGCCCGACAGCAGCACGCCGGGCGTGCCCAGCTCGCGTAGCCCGCGCAGCATCGGCTCGTACATCCCCTGGCCCGCGCCACCGGCCGAGCGGCTATGTGCAGGCCGATGTCGCGCGCCTGCGGCAGGAACTCGACCAGAGCAGGCATCGGGTTGCCCTGGCTGGCCACCACCAGGTCGTAGTCGTCGATGAGCAGGAACAGGTGCGGCCCGCTCCAGGTCGGAACCTCCCCCGCACCCGGGTCGATCTGGATCCCGGCCAGGCGCTCCTGCAGCGCGGACACCACGTTGACGACCACGGCAGGGGCACCGACCGAACTCATCACGTACCCGATCTGGTGCTCGCTCGTGATCGCGCCGAGCAGCCCCCGGCGGTAGTCGAGCGTGATGATCTTGGCCTCCGCCGGGCTCCACCGCGCTGTGATTCCCCTCGCGATCACGCGCAGCAGGTGTCGATGACGGCAACCCGGACTCCACCGCCCTGGGTGATCGGCCAGACCCGGTCGAAGCCGAGCCACTTCTGCGCCCACGGTTCGGTGTTCAGGGTGCCACCCGCCTGCGGGGTGCAGTTCTGGTCCGGTGTGGCCGACGCGGGCGGACCGATCAGCAGCGGGCCCCTGGACAGTGCAATCGCGACTGCGGCGACGGCCGCGATTCGGGAGGCGCCGCTACGCACCCGTCGTGGGCTTGTCGGTGCCGGGCACCGGCGCGGGAGGCGCTGCTGGCGGGGCCGCGGGAGCCTGCTCGACGGACTGGGCCTCGACCGCCGACGGCGAAGCAATCGCGTTGCTCGCGCTGTCGCGCGCCCGATCGTCCTCGCCCATCCCCTTGATCTCGGTCTTGAAGATCCGCAGCGAGCGACCGACCGCGCGGGAGGCGTCCGGCAGCTTCTTGTAGCCGAACAGGACCGCCAGGAGGATCAAGACGACGAGCCAATGCGACGGCTGATCCCATCCCATGCTGATCTCCTTCGAACATCTCGAGCCGATACGTGGCTGACCTGGCTCAGCCTACGCCAGCCGTCCGTACGAACGGCCCGAGCGCGGCCGCCAGCACGGGCGTCACCCGGGCGCGCAGGACGGTGCCGTCCGCGGTGTGCTCGGTGCTCAGCACCTCGGAGGTCTCGTGCACGCGCGCGACCAGATCACCGCGGGTGTAAGGCACGAGAACGTCCAGCTCGATGGCCGGGCGGGGCAGCCGCTCCTCGATCCTCGCCTGCAGCGCCGGCAGTCCGAGCCCGGTGCGCGCCGATACGAACACTGCGGTCGGCGCCAGGTGGCGCAGCCGCAGCAGCGCGTCGGGCTCGGCGGCGTCCGCCTTGTTGAAGACGAACTGCTCCGGCACGCCCAGGGCGTCGATCTCTGCGAGCACCTCGCGGACCGCGCGGATCTGCGCCTCGGGATCGGCATCGGACGCGTCGATGACGTGCAGGATCAGGTCGGCCTGCGCGACCTCCTCGAGGGTCGACCGGAACGCCTCGACCAGCTGGGTGGGCAGGTGCCGGACGAAGCCGACGGTGTCCGCGAGCGTGTACGGGCGGCCGTCGGATGCCTGGCAGCGGCGCACCGTCGGGTCGAGGGTGGCGAACAGCGCGTTCTCGACGAGGACGCCGGCATCGGTGAGCCGGTTCAGCAGCGAGGACTTGCCGGCGTTGGTGTAGCCGGCCAGCGCGATGCTCGGGACGCGCCGCTCGTGCCGCTGCGATCGCTTGACGTCACGGGCGGTCTTCATGCCGGCGATCTCCTTGCGGAGCTTGGCCATCCGCGAGTTGATCCGTCGCCGGTCGATCTCGATCTTGGTCTCCCCGGGGCCGCGCCCACCGATGCCGACCCCGCTGGCGGCCCGGCCGCCGACCTGCCGGGACAGCGAGGCACCCCAGCCACGCAGCCGAGGCATGAGGTACTGCAGCTGGGCCAGCTCGACCTGCGCCTTGCCCTCCTTGGACCGGGCATGCTGGGCGAAGATGTCCAGGATCAGGGCGGTTCGGTCCACGACCTTGACCTTCACCACCTCCTCGAGCTGACGCAGCTGGCCGGGCGAGAGCTCGCCGTCGCAGATCACCGTGTCCGCGCCCTCGGCCAGCACGACGTCGCGCAGCTCCCTGGCCTTGCCCGCCCCGATGTAGGTGGCCGGGTCCGGGCGGTCCCGGCGCTGGATCAGGCCGGCGAGCACGTCCGAGCCGGCCGTCTCGGCCAGCCGGGCCAGCTCGGCGAGCGAGTTCTCGGCCTCGGTCAGGGTCCCGGACGTCCAGACGCCGACGAGGACCACCCGTTCCAGGCGCAGCTGCCGGTACTCGACCTCGGTGACGTCGGTGAGCTCGGTGGACAGCCCTGCTACCCGGCGCAGCGCCTGGCGGTCGGCCAGCTCCATGCTCGAGTCATCGGCGGTAGGGGAACTGCGCACATGCTCGTCGAAGTCAGTCATCTGATCCATCGTGACACGGCTGGCCCAGGTCTTTAGTCACGGAGGCCGTAGCGAGCCACTCGTCGTCGACGTCGACCTCGGCCACGATCACGGCCGGACCGCTCAGCTGCACCCCGTCGGCGTCCCAGACCACGGTGCAGGTGCCGCCCGGGGCGTCGACCCGCCAGCGCGTGCCGTCGGCCGGGCAGCCGCCCGCGGCAGCCGCGGCGACCACCGCTGCGCAGATGCCGGTCCCGCACGAACGCGTCTCCCCCACACCGCGCTCATGGACCCGCATGAGCAGGTGCCGCGGACCGGCCCGGACGACGAACTCGACGTTCACCCCGGCCGGTCGGTGCGGCTCGACCTCGGGCGGGGCGCTCAGGTCGAGTCCGGCGAGCTGCTCGCGTTCGGCCAGCTCGACGACCACGTGCGGGTTCGGCAGCTCGACAGCGGTGCCGGTGCAGACCGGCGCGGCCGCGGCGGTGACGACCGGCCGGTCGGTGAGGATCCGGGGCTGACCCATCTCGACGACCAGAGAGCCGTCGTCGCTGGATCGCACACGCTTGATCCCACCGCGAGTCGCCACCGCCGCATCCTGCCTAACGAGGCTGACCCGCTGCAGGTATCGCACGAATACGCGGACGCCGTTCCCGCACATCTCCGCGACCGAGCCGTCGGCGTTGCGGTAGTCCATGAAGAACTCGCCATCGTCGGCGAGCTCCTTGCCGTCCGGGTCGTTGGCGGACCGGACGACGCGCAGGACACCGTCGGCTCCGATGCCGGTGTGCCGGTCGCACAGCGCCCGGACAAGCTCGGGCGTCAGGTCCAAGACACCGTCGAGGTCCGGAACGAGGACGAAGTCGTTCCCGGTGCCGTGGCCCTTCAGGACGTGCATCACTCCAGGGTATGGCCCACGCGGTCCAGCAAGTCGGGGTCAGCGCCGTCGAACCACCGCACGCGCGGGTCGCGGCCGAACCACGAGCGCTGGCGGCGGACGAACCGGCGGGTCGCGCGGACCGTCTGCTCGATCGCCTCGCCGAGGTCGCCGGTCACCGTGCCATCCGGCGCGAGGCAGGCGAGCAGCTGCGCGTAGCCGAGCGCCTTGCCGGCGGTGGGACTCTCGCGCAGCCCGGCGGGCAGCAGGCCGAGCACCTCGTCCAGCAAGCCCCGCGTCATCATGTGGTGCACGCGCAGCTCGACCCGCTCGTCCAGGTCCGTGCGATCCAGCCCAATCTGGACGGCATCGTAGATCGACTCGAAGCCGGGCATGGTCGCTGTGAACGGACGGCCGGTGAGTTCGATGACCTCGAGCGCGCGAGCAATGCGCCGCCCGTTGGTGGGCAGGATCGCCGCCGCGGCCGCCGGATCGAGCTCGGCTAGCCGCGCGTGCAACGTGTGGGTTCCCAGCTGATCCAGCTCGCGGTACAGCCGCTCGCGGACCTGCGGGGACTCGCCGGGGAACTCGAGATCGTCCAGGGCCCCGCGCAGGTAGAGCCCGGAGCCGCCGACCAGGATCGGCGTCCGGCCGCGGGCGTGGATCTCGGCTATGGCCGACCGGGCCATCCTCTGGTATTCCGCGACCGCGGCGGACTTGCCGAGCGGCCAGACGTCGAGCAGGTGGTGCGGGACGCCGCCGCGCTGCTCGGGCGCCAGCTTGGCCGTCCCGATGTCCATGCCGAGGTACAGCTGCATCGAGTCGGCGTTGATGATCTCGCCGCCGAGCCGGCGGCCGAGGGCTACCGCGAGATCAGACTTTCCGGTCGCGGTGGGGCCGACGACGGCGATGACGCGGTCGCTATCCACGCGCGGTCCACACCGCGACGAAGTACCCGACCCCGTACGGCGCGTCGTCATGCAGCAGCTCGGCGTCGTAGTCTCCGCCGGCCAGCAGTGCTCCGGCGGCGTGCCAGGCCGGGACTCCCGCCGCGAGCAGTTGCGCACCAAGGTCGCCGTCGAGCGCTTCGAGGGCCGTGCCGTCGCCACCGGCCAGGGCGGCGGCGACTTCGGCGTCATACGCCTGGGCCCGCCCGTCCAGGTAGCCCGGCGCGTCGGTGCTGCGCCGGGCCGTGCCGTCGCCGAGCACGAGCAGGGCGATCTCGCGCGTCTCGGCCAGCTCGAGCAGCTCGACCGCGGCCCGGCTGGCGGCGAAATCGGGACCGACCGTGTACGCCACCGCTGCGCTGCGTGGACCGAGCGCGTCGCGGACCAGCCAGGCACCGACCGTCAGCGACGGCGGCAGCTCGAGGGAACCGCCGCAGGTCGGTGCGCCCAGGTGGATCTCGCCCGGGACGCCGAACCCGGCCAGCGTCCCCCGGGCGAGCGGCGAGTGCGAGCAGGAAACCGGCCCGGTGCCGAGCAGCACGAGCTGACCCATGGCACCGATGCGGGCAATCGCGGCGCGGCAGGCCGAGCGGACGTCTGCCAGCCCGGGCGCGCCTACCGTCACCTCCGGCACGAGCAGCGGAGGCTGCGGGCAGAACGCGGCGCCGGAGATCACTTCAGCAGGCTAGCTGCCGCGTCCGCCTACACGGGGGCCGAGCCAGATCGTGTTCAATGCGTAGTCATGAGCGACGCTTGCGGAGCGAACCATCGGCACAGCGCGTGTGGAGCCTCGTGCGCGTCCGAGGAACGAGGACACGTATGAGTTCGGAGTGGGGACGCATCGACGCGGAGGGGAACGCCTTCGTCAGGACGGCCGACGGTGAACGGGAGATCGGATCGTGGCAGGCAGGCGATGCCGAGGCCGGCCTGGCCTTCTACGCGCGACGCTACGACGACCTGGCCACCGAGGTGAGCCTGCTGGAGAAGCGGCTCGAGTCCGGAGCGAGCGACCCTGCCGCCACCCGCACGCACGCCGTCGCACTCAAGGAGCAGCTGCCGACCGCCGCGGCCATCGGTGATCTCGCCGCGCTGGACTCCCGGCTGGACGCGCTGCTCGCCACGGCGGAGGCGAAGGCGGGTGAGAACGCGGCAGCTCGCCAGCAGGCGCGGGCCGACGCGATCGCGGCCAAGGAGGCGCTCGCGGTCGAGGCCGAGCAGATCGGCGAGTCCGCGACGTCCTGGAAGTCGTCCGGCGACCGGCTCCGCGCCATCGTCGAGCAGTGGAAAGCGATCAAGGGCATCGACCGCAAGACCGACGACGCGCTCTGGAAGCGGTTCTCCGCTGCGCGTGACGCGTTCGGGCGCCGACGGGGCCAGCACTTCGCCAAGCTCGACGCCGAACGCGGCTCGGCGAGGGAGGTCAAGGAGAAGCTGATCGCACAGGCCGAGGCGCTCTCGCAGTCGTCGGACTGGAAGGACACCGCCGCCGCGATGCGCGAGCTGATGAACGAGTGGAAGGCGGCCGGCCGGGCCGCCCGCGATGTCGAGGACGCGCTGTGGACCCGCTTCCGCGCCGCGCAGGACGCCTTCTTCGCCCGCCGCTCCGACGTGTTCTCCGAGCGCGACGCGGAGCAGGTGGACAACCAGCGCAAGAAGGAGGCGATCATCGCCCAGGCCGAGGCCGTCGACATCACCGACGCCAAGGCGGCCCAGGCTGTGATGCGCGACCTGCAGTCCCGGTTCGACGAGGTCGGGCACGTGCCGCGCGATGCGATCCGGCGTACCGACGACCGGATGCGGGCGGCCGAGCAGCGCTTGCGCGACGCGGTGGATGCGCAGTGGCGCCGCGGCAGCACGGAGTCCAACCCGTTCCTGTCCGCGCTGCGCGAGCGGCTGGCCGAGGCCGAGGCGAAGCTGGAACGGGCTCGCAAGGCCGGCGACGCGGCGCGCATCGCGAAGGCCGAGGCGGACGTCGAGCAGCGCCGCTCGCTGATCCCCGAGTAACCGGCGTCAGCCGGGCCGCGGGCCGATCGTCAGCAGTTGGGGTTTCGAGGCGCCGTGCGCCGGCTCATCGCTGCCCCGCCACGTGCGGTGGGTGGTGATCGGGGCGTCCGCGACAAGGTGGTGCGGCGCGGCGTAGGTGACCGTCGACGTCACCACGTCGCCGGGCCGGATCCTGGCTCCACCGGTCGCGACGTGGACCAGCCGGCCGTCACGCGCGCGCCCGGAGACCCGGCCGGTCGCGCCGTCCTTGCGCCCATCGGTGCTGTTGACCAGCACCTGCACCTCGCGGCCGACGAGCCCCCGCGCCGCGTCCCATGACAGCTGCTCCTGCAACTCGATCAGCCGCTCGTACCGCTCCTGCACCACCGCCTTCGGTACCTGCCCGTCCATCGTCGCGGCTGGCGTGCCGGGACGCTTCGAGTACTGGAAGGTGAACGCGCTCGCGAACCGGGCTGCACGCACGGCGTCGAGGGTCTGCTCGAAGTCGACGTCGGTCTCGCCGGGAAAGCCCACGATGATGTCGGTCGTGATGGCGGCGTCGGGCATCGCGGCCCGGACCTTGGCGATGATGGCGAGGTAGCGCTCACTCCGGTACGAGCGGCGCATGGTGCGCAGCACGGCGTCGGAGTCGGACTGCATCGGCATGTGCAGCTGCGGCATCACGTTCGCCGTCTCGCCCATCGCGGCGATGACGTCGTCGGTGAAGTCGCGCGGATGCGGGCTGGTGAAGCGCACCCGCTCCAGCCCGTCGATCTCGCCGCACGCGCGCAGTAGCTTGCCGAACGCGAGCCGGTCCCCGAACGAGCGGCCGTAGGAGTTCACGTTCTGACCCAGCAACGTCACCTCGAGGACGCCGGAGTCGACGAGCGCATGGATCTCCGCGAGCACGTCCCCAGGGCGACGGTCGGTCTCCGTGCCGCGCAGGCTCGGGACGATGCAGAACGTGCAGGTGTTGTCGCAGCCGACCGAGATCGACACCCACGCGCTGAACGGCGATTCCCGGCGGCTGGGCAGGTCGGACGGGAAGTTCTGCAGGGCCTCGACGATCTCGACCTGGGCCTCGTCGTTGTGCCGGGCCCGTTCGAGCAGGACGGGCAGCGCGGCCAGGTTATGCGTGCCGAACACAACGTCGACCCACGGAGCCCGCTCGAGGATCGTCCCGCGGTCCTTCTGCGCGAGGCAGCCCCCGACCGCGATCTGCATGCCCGGTCGGGCCTGCTTGGCCGGGTACAGGTGTCCGAGGTTGCCGTACAACCGGTTGTCGGCGTTCTCCCGTACCGCGCAGGTGTTGAACACGACCAGATCGACGTCGTCCCCGTGGCCGCGCGTGTAGCCGGCGTCCTCGAGCAGGCCGGCCAGGCGCTCGGAGTCGTGGACGTTCATCTGGCACCCGTAGGTGCGGATGTCGTAGCTGCGTGTCATGACGCAGTCGAGGATACGGGGCCGGGTGTGCTGAACTGGACGCGTGGCATTGACCGATCCCGAGGTGTCCGCACTGGCCCGACAGGCAGTGGACCTGCTGGCTCCTGACATCGCGGTCGAGATCGACCCCGCCGCCGCCGACGACCCGTACCGCTTCGGCGCCACCTCCTGGCTGGTCTGGCCGCTGCTGGACGGGCACCGCAGCTTCGGCATCCACGTCGAGTCGCGCTGGACGCCCGCCCGCGCCCTGGCGCAGCTGGTCGACGCGTTGATCGAGTACGGCAGCGAGAGCGAGCGGCTGTGGGGCCGAGCGGCGCTGCCGTGCCCCGCTCACCCGCACGCCGTCGACGTCGTGCTGGACGATTCACCCGACGCAGCCGAAGTGGTGCTGCGCTGCCCGTCCTCCGGCGCCGAGGTGGCACGGATCAGGCCGGCCGTGTGATCCTCACCCTGCGGTCGATGGCGGACGCGGACCTGCCGCTCGTGGCCCACTGGCTGACGCTGCCCCACGTGTCCCGCTGGTGGACCGAGCCGGTCGCGGACGAGGTCGCCGGCTACTGGCGCGCCGTCCGTGGCGAGGAGCCCACCTGCGCTCTGGTGGCGGTCGTCGACGGCGCGCCGGTGGGGTGGTGCCAGTGGTACCGCTGGGCGGACTACCCCGAGGCCTCCGGGTACGGCGCACGACCCGGCGATGTGGGCATCGACTACGCAATCGGCAAGGCCACGATGGTCGGTCGCGGTGTGGGGACGGCGATGATCGCCCAGCTGCTCGAGCACGTCCGCGCCGCACTGCCGGCGGCGAGCCTGCTGGTTGCCGTCGACCTGGAGAACCTCGCGTCGCGGCGGGTGCTGGCCAAGAACGGGTTCGTCCTGACCGAGCTCCGGAGGATTGCGAGCGAGCCGGAGGAGCTGACGGCGCTGTACCGCTCAGTGGGCGAGTCAGTGGGCGAGTCAGTGGGCGATCTCGGTGGAGCGTGATTCGCGCACGACGGTCACCCGGATCTGGCCGGGGTAGGTCAGCTCGTCCTCGATCTGCTTGGCGATCTCGCGGGCGATGACCTGCGCGGCCAGGTCGTCGACCTCGGCCGGCTGCACCATGACGCGCACCTCGCGGCCGGCCTGCATCGCGAACACCCTCTCGACGCCCTCCTTGGCGGACGCGATCTCCTCGATCCGGGCAAGCCGCTTCACGTAGTTCTCCAGCGACTCGCGGCGGGCGCCCGGACGGGCGGCGGAGCAGGTGTCCGAGGCCTGGGTCAGCACCGCCTCGATGGTGCGCGGCTGCACCTCGTTGTGGTGGGCCTCGACGGCGTGGGTGACCGCCTCGGACTCGCCGTACCTGCGCAGCAACTCGGCGCCGATGATCGCGTGACTGCCCTCGACCTCGTGGGTGAGCGCCTTGCCGATGTCGTGCAGGAACGCACACCGCCTGACCAGGGTCGGCTCGATGCCGAGCTCGGCGGCCATGACCCCGGCGATGTGAGCGGTCTCGATGAGGTGGCCGAGCACGTTCTGGCCGTAGCTGGTGCGGTACTTCAGCCGGCCTAGCGTGGGCAGTAGCCGCTCATCGAGATCGTTCACGCCGACGTCGGCGAGCGCGTCTCTGGCCGCGCGCAGGCACAGCTCGTCCACCTCGGCCCGGCTCTGCTCGTACGCCTCCTCGATGCGGTGCGGGTGGATCCGCCCGTCGAGCACCAGCTTGTCGAGCGTGAGCCGGCCGACCTCGCGGCGAACGGGATCGAAGCAGGACAGCAGGACAGCTTCGGGGGTGTCATCGATGATCACGTTCACGCCGGTCACCGACTCGAAGGCCCGGATGTTGCGGCCCTCCCGGCCGATGATCCGGCCCTTCATCTCGTCGGCCGGCAGGTGCAGGACGCTCACGACGCTCTCGCTGGTCTGCTCGCTGGCCACGCGTTGCACGGCTTCGACCACGATCGCGCGGGCGCGTTCGGTTCCCTCGCTGCGCGCCTCGTTCTCGATCGTGCGGACGAGCACGGCGGCGTCCCGGCGGGCGGCGACCTCGACCCCGGTCAGCAGCTCGGCCTTGGCCTGCGCGCTGGACAGGCCGGCGCGGCGCTCGAGCTCGCGGTCGTGCTCGCCGGCGCGGACAGCCAACTCGTCGGCTCTCGCGGCCAGCTCGTCGGCTCTCGCGGCGAGGTCGGTGGCGGCCGCGTCCAGTTCCTCGCGGCGCTCGGCGAGCAGGTGGGTCGAGCGGTCCAGCTCTGTGACCTCGGCGGTCAGCCGGGACGCCTCGTCGTCCAGCTGGGCCTGCCGTTCGTCCAGCTCGTGCTCGCGGGCGGAAAGGTCGGCGGCCGTCGTGCACGCCTGCTCGGTGAGGCGGGCGACCTCGGCCTCACCGCTGCGCCTGGCGTCGGCGAGCGAGGCTTCGGCATCGTGGCTCGCGCGTGCGCGGATGGCCTCGCCGTCAACCCGGGCCGACTGCAGTTCGGACTGGGCCGCTCGTCTGGTGGCCTGCACCTCGGTCTCGGCGGCGCGGCGCAGCGCATCGGCTTCGGCGCCCGCCCGACGACGGATCGTCTCCAGCTCAGCATCGAGGTCGATGGCCGGTGCGCCCGGCTGGGCGGCCCCTTGACCGTGCCGACTACCCAGGCTGTCCGAGGTACCGCCACGGCGGGTGTAGGCCTGGACGAATATGACACCGAGGACGAAGGCCGCCCCTATCGCCGCGTACCAGACCCCGTTCATCGCCTCTCCCGTCCGTGAACGTGCGGTGGCCAGGGAACGCGGGGAACGGCCTAGGGCGGGATCATCGGCGGGCGGCCGGGCTCGTCCTGTCGTGTGCAGTGCTGAGCCGAGATGTGCGCCAACCGCCCGAACTACCGCCGGGGTGCTGTCCTTTCTGTGCGACGCCGTCAGAACTATGTAGTGGTCGCTGCGGACATCGTCGAATCGGTGAACATCCGGTGTCCGCGCGATCATCGTGCGTTAATCCTGGTACTTGCGAGGTTAGGAACGCGGGCGCCACAAATCAAGTGACCCAGGCTCAAGTGACCCAGGTCGAGCCGTCGACGGTTTCGGCCACGTCGGCGAGGACCGCGCGGACGACCTCGTGCGCCAGCCCCGGCGTGTAGCCCCGCCGGCCGAGCAGGCCCACCAGGCGGCGGGCCTGGACCAACGGCTCGAGCCCGTCCAGGGAGCGGAGCTTCTTTCTCGCCAGTGCCTCGGCGGCCGCGTACTCGCTATCGCGATCGATCGGCTCCACCGCTGCAGCCACCGTCTGCTCGTCCACGCCACGGCGCCGCAGCCTGGCCGCGACCGCCCGACCGGCCAGGCCCCGCTCGCGGTGCTGGGCGAGCGCGTAGGTTGCCGCGAGTGCCCCGTCGTCGATGAGCCCGACCTCGGTGAACCGCTCGAGAACCGGAACGGCCGCATCGTCCGGTACACCCTTCTTGCGCAGGGCGTCGGCCAGCTCGGCCCGCGTCCGGGCCCGCCGGTCCAGCAGCCGCAAGCAGATCGTGCGGGCGACCGACTCGGGATCCCCCGGAGGACCGAGCGCGACCTCGTCCTCCGGGGGAATCTCGCTCGTCATGTTGCGCGACCCACCGGCGGCGCTCAGAAGTCGACCGGAGTCACGTCGATCGGCACGCTCTCGTCGACCTGCGCACCGATCCCCAGCTTCTCCTTGATCTTCTTCTCGATCTCGTCGGCGAGGTCGGGATTGTCGCGCATGAAGCTGCGGACGTTCTCCTTACCCTGGCCGAGCTGGTCGCCCTCGTAGGTGTACCAGGCGCCGGACTTCTTGATCAGGCCCTGGTCCACCCCGACGTCGATGAGCGAGCCCTCGCGGCTGATGCCCTGGCCGTAGACGATGTCGAACTCGGCCTGCTTGAACGGCGGCGCGACCTTGTTCTTGACCACCTTCACCCGGGTGCGGTTGCCGACCGCTTCGCCGGCGTCCTTGAGCGTCTCGATCCGGCGCACGTCCAGACGCACCGATGCGTAGAACTTCAGCGCCTTGCCGCCGCTCGTGGTTTCCGGACTGTTATGCACCATGATGCCGTCGGCCAAATAGTTGTGCGTGCCCTCGACCTCGAGGTCGAATCGGTGCATCGAGCGGCTCCTCGGGCGCACCTTGACCGACAGCACCGGGGCCGGCACGGGCACCATCGTCGGCTCGATGAACTCGGCAGAGACCGCGAACCGGCCACGCAGCCGCGGCAGCAGTTTGTACTGCATCGACGGCTGCACATACGGCGCGATCAACTCGTGCAGCTTGGCCGTCTCGTCCTTGGCGAACGTCAGCACCGCCTTCTTGCGAGTTCCCCGCAGGTGCAGCGTCGGATGCAGGTCGAACGCCCCGGCGAGGTGCTCCACGAGCCGTTGGCGCGAACCCGGGCTCATCACTTCGACGCAGATCTCGCTTCGCCCGCTGCCCTCGCGAGAGCGCTCCTGCAGGCCCTTGGCGCGTAACGCGAATGACCCGTCATCCATGTACCAAATGGCAAGGCTGAGCGGGGTGAGCGCCTTGAGGTACTCCCACGACAGGTGCTTCTTACCGTCGCCTAGGTACACCGCGCCTCGGAGTTCGGCCAGCTCAGGCAGTGGGGTCAGGTCGACGAAGCCAGCCCCCCGGCCGTTGGTCGAGCGAGACTGATTGATGTTGCCGAACAGCGAGGCCTTCCAGTCGAGGTACTCGATCTGGCTCGCTCCGTGTCCCATCCGGAACCGGGTACCAAGGCTGCCGGGGATCCGGCTCGGCGACAGTGCCGCGTCGCCCATCAAGCCGCCGAGAATCGCCTGCCACTGCATCTGGCTCAGCCGCTGCGCCTGGGAGATCATCACCCGCTCCCCAGGGATCAGTTCGCCGGCCTCACGCCATCCCCCGGGCGTGCGCACCAGATGATTTTCGGTGAGTCCCATCTGGGCGCGTCCGTTTCCGCCTGGCCGCGCGACGGTGACCTGGAGGAACCGATCGGCAACGCCGTTGTCGAACCAGTTCACGACCTTCTTCGGCACGACCTGGCCGAGGTCAGGATCGTAGGACAGGACCTCGACCGGGAGCTTCTGGTTGACGATCTTGCCGATCTTCTCCTGCGTACCGTCCGCCAGCGTCACCCGGGTGTTGTAAGACAGACATCCGAACATGACACCTATCTTTTCGCGCAGCTGGTTGATGAAGATCGCGGTGGTGTTGGTGTTGTTGATGGCACCGGTGATCTTGCGCAGTGCCTGGCTCATCAGCCGGGCCTGCAGCCCGACGTGGCTGTCACCCATCTCGCCTTCGATCTCGGCGCGTGGCACCAGCGCGGCCACCGAGTCGACGACCACGACGTCGATCGCACCGGAGCGGATCAGCATGTCCATGATCTCCAGCGCCTGCTCGCCGGTGTCCGGCTGGCTGACCAGCAGCGCGTCGGTGTCGACGCCCAGCGCCTTCGCGTAGGCCGGGTCCAGCGCGTGCTCGGCGTCGATGAACGCCGCAACGCCGCCGGCCGCCTGCGCATTGGCGACCGCATGCAGCGCCACCGTGGTCTTCCCCGAACTCTCCGGTCCGTATATCTCCACGACCCGCCCTCTCGGCAGGCCGCCGATGCCGAGCGCGAGGTCGAGCGCGATCGACCCGGTGGGAATAACCTCGACGGGAGCCGCGATGCGATCGCCGAGGCGCATCACGGCGCCCTTGCCGTGCTGCTTCTCGATCTGCGCCACGGCAACGTCGAGCGCCTTGTCCCGGTCGAATCCTGCTGCCATCGAAGACACCTCTTCGTTCAGTCGTTGGTGGGCCGGCCAGTCGACATGCCCTGCTTGTCTGGACGTTAGGCCCGGGCGCCGACAACTTGGGGGAACGCCACGAGGTTGTGGACGACCGGCTCTGCTGTGGACAAAGATAGCCGAACACCTGTTCGACCGTGGTAGTTGCGCGCGCGACACGCCGAGGCTGGGCGAGCTGCCGTCAGTGCAGATGACTGGGAACGTCGAACTCGGCGCACACAGCGCGCCAGATCGCCTTGGCGTCGTCCCCTCGGGCGAGCGCGTCCTCCACCGTGGCACCGATCGACGGAAGCCGGTAGTCCGCGGCCACGCTACGGGCATAGCGCGGCCCGAACCGCTCGTCCATCCGGCTCCAGAACTCGGTCAGTCGCACGGCACCAGCGTAGGTTCCCGCGCAACCGTCCTTCGAACGGCAAGCCATGTGGTGACCGGATCGCTCCGGCTGCCAGGATGAGCGGCGTGACGCCCACAGATCTCTGGTACGCGCTGCCCGTCCTGACCGGACGCCTGATCCGACTCGAACCGCTGGCGCTGGAGCACGCGCCGGGCTACCTCGCCGCCGCCGGGCCACGCGAGCAGGCGGCCGAGGTGTTCCGCTGGCTGAGCCCGCCCCCGCCGGCTACGGTCAACGAACCGGTGACGCTCGAGGACGCGCGCCAGCACATCCTCAGCGCTCTGGGTTCGCGTGCCAGGGGTCAGCGGCTGGCCTACGCGCAGCTGGACGCGGCGACCGGCGAGGTGGCCGGATCGTCCTCGTACTACGAGATCGATCCCGCGCTGCGTGCGATCGGGATCGGCCACACCTGGCTGGGCAAGCGGTGGTGGCGGACCGGGCACAACACCGAGTCCAAGCTGCTGATGCTCACGCACGCCTTCGACACCCTCGGGGTGGCCCGCGTGGTCTGGCACACCGATATCTACAACGAGCGCTCGCAGGCTGCCATCGCCCGCCTGGGCGCCACCCGCGAGGGTGAGCTGCGCAAGCACCGGATCCGGGCGGACGGCTCCTGGCGCACCACCGTCCAGTACTCGATGACCGACGACGACTGGCCCCCGGCGCGCGAGCGGCTCAGCGCCCGTCTTGCTGCCGGCTGACCGGCTCGCACCCGACCGGCGATCTTCCTGCGCCAGGTAGGCCCGGTGACGTCCCGCGCAGGAAGATCCGCCCGAGCCACGCTGTCGGTCCGGACGGGCAGACTGGACCCGTGACCCGCTTCTCCCCCGCCACCCAGGCCTGGCTGGACGGCGCGTTCTCCGCTCCGACACCGGCCCAGCTGGGCGCGTGGGACGCGATCGCGCGGGGCGAGCACACGCTGGTCGTCGCGCCGACGGGATCGGGCAAGACCCTCGCCGCATTCCTGTCCGCCCTCGACCGCCTGGTCACGCGAGCCGGTCCACGTCGGCCCGAGGTCCAGGCGCCTCAGGCCGAAGGCCGCGTAGACGCGGCGCTTCAGCCCGAAGACCGCATGGACACGGTCGACCCGATGCGCCGGTGCCGCATCCTGTATGTCAGCCCGCTCAAGGCGCTGGCCGTCGACGTGGAGCGCAACCTGCGCTCGCCGCTCGCCGGCATCCGGCAGCACGCGGCGCGGCTGGGCCTGCCGGAGCCGGACGTCACGGTCGCGATGCGCTCGGGCGACACGCCCGCCACCGAGCGCCGCGCGTTCGCCCGCCACCCCGCCGACATCCTGATCACCACGCCCGAGTCGCTGTTCCTGCTGTTGACGTCCGCGGCCCGCGAGTCGTTGCGCGGCGTCGACACGGTGATCGTCGACGAGGTCCACGCGGTGTGTGCGAGCAAGCGCGGCGCACATCTCACGCTCTCCCTGGAACGTCTGGACGCGCTGCTCGAGCAACCGGCCCAGCGGATCGGGCTGTCGGCCACGGTCCGCCCGGTCGAGGAAGTCGCACTGTTCCTGGCCGGCGGGCGTCCGGTCACCATCGTGCAACCGCCGATCGCCAAGACGTTCGAGCTCGACGTCGTCGTCCCCATCGAGGACATGAGCGCGCTGGGCGAGCCGACGGACGACCTCAGCGGCGCGGCTGCGGGCGCGCAGCGGCGGACGTCGATCTGGCCGCACGTCGAGGAGCGGGTACTCGACCTGGTCGAACAGCACCGGTCGACGATCGTCTTCGCGAACTCCCGGCGGCTGGCCGAGCGGCTGACGGCCCGCCTGAACGAGCTGGCGTCCGAGCGGGCCGGCCTAGCACCGCTGGCCGACAGCGTGCCCGCCCAGGTCATGGCCCAGTCGGGCATCGGCTCGCCCGCCGCGGACATCGGCGCCGGGTCGGGTGACGTCGTCATTGCGCGGGCGCACCACGGGTCGGTATCCCGCGAGCAGCGGATGATCGTCGAGGACGAGCTCAAGTCCGGTCGCCTGCCCGCGGTGGTCGCGACGTCCTCGCTCGAGCTGGGAATCGACATGGGCGCGGTCGACCTGGTCGTCCAGGTCGAGTCACCGCCGTCGGTCGCATCCGGCCTGCAGCGGGTCGGGCGGGCCGGTCACCAGGTGGGTGCCGTGTCGCGCGGCGTGATCTTCCCGAAGTTCCGCGGTGACCTCGTCGAGTGCGCCGTCGTAGCCGAGCGGATGCGCAGCGGCGCCATCGAGTCGATGCACTTTCCCCGCAACCCGCTGGACGTTCTGGCCCAGCACATCGTCGCGATGGTCGCGATGGACCCGACGACGGTCGACGAGATCGAGGAGCTGGTGCGCCGGAGCGCACCGTTCAGCGGCCTCCCGCACAGCGCGCTCGAAGCGGTCCTGGACATGCTGGCGGGCCGGTACCCGTCCGACGCCTTCGCCGAGCTGCGACCACGGCTGAACTGGGACCGGGTCACCGGCGAACTGACGCCCCGCGCCGGGGCCCAGCGGCTGGCGGTGACCAGCGGCGGCACGATCCCCGATCGCGGCATGTTCGGGGTCTTCCTCACCACCGGGGGCGGGGAGGGGCCCGGGAAACGGGTCGGCGAGCTGGACGAGGAGATGGTCTACGAGTCACGCGTCGGCGACGTGTTCCTGCTCGGCTCCTCCTCGTGGCTGATCCAGGACATCACGCACGACCGGGTGCTCGTCACGCCCGCCCCCGGACAGGCGGGACGGATGCCGTTCTGGAAGGGCGACTCTCCGGGCCGCCCGGCCGAGCTGGGGCGCGCACTCGGCGCCTTCGTTCGCGAGGTCGCGGGAGCCCAGCCCGACGCGGCCGTGGCTCGCGCCCGAGCGGCCGGCCTCGACGAGTGGGGAGTCACCAACCTGCTCGGCTACCTGAGCGAGCAGCAGGAGGCGACCGGCCGGATCCCCGATGACCGGACCGTGCTGGTGGAGCGGTTCCGCGACGAGCTCGGCGACTGGCGGTTGGTGATCCACTCGCCCTTCGGCGCGCCGGTGAACGCGCCCTGGGCGCTCGCGATCGGCGCGCGGCTGCGCGAGCGGTACGGGCTGGACGTCGCGTCCATGCACTCCGACGACGGCATCGTGCTGCGGCTGCCCGACACCGACGCCGAACCCCCCGGCGCCGAGCTGGCCGCGTTCGAGCCGGACGAGATAGAGGCGCTCGTGACTGCGGAGATCGGCGGCTCGGCGCTGTTCGCGTCCCGGTTCCGCGAGTGCGCGGCCCGCTCGTTGCTGCTGCCGCGCCGCGATCCACGGCGCCGCACGCCGTTGTGGCAGCAACGGCAGCGGGCCAACCAGCTGCTGCAGGTCGCGTCCGAGTACGGCGAGTTCCCGGTGGTGCTCGAGGCGATGCGCGAGTGCCTGCAGGACGTGTTCGACGTGCCCGGCCTGGTCGGGTTGATGCGTGAGCTGGCCGGGCGCACGGTGAAGTTGGTCGAGGTGCAGACACCGTCCGCGTCACCGTTCGCCCGATCGCTGCTGTTCGGCTACGTCGGCATGTTCCTCTACGACGGCGACGCGCCGCTCGCCGAGCGAAGGGCACAGGCACTGTCGCTGGACTCCGCGCTGCTCGCCGAACTGCTCGGCGCGACCGACCTGCGCGAGCTGCTCGATCCGGACGCGCTTGCCGAGGTGGAGGCCGAGATCGCTCGCCTCGCACCCGACCGGCACGCCCGGGGCGTCGACGCGGTGCACGACCTGTTGCGCGGCGTCGGTGACCTGACCACCGGCGAGGCGCTGGCCCGCGGCGCGACGGCGCAGGACCTGGCCGAGCTGGAGTCCCGGCGACGGGCGGTCCGGGTCCGGATCGCCGCCGAGCAGCGCTGGCTCGCGATCGAGGACAGCGGCCGCGTGCGCGACGCGCTCGGGACCTCCCTGCCGGTGGGGGTCCCCGAGGTGTTCACCGAGCCGACGCGTGACCCGCTGGGCGACCTGGTCGGGCGCTTCGCGCGCACCCACGGACCGTTCCACGCCGCCGATGTCGCGACCCGGCTGGGTCTGGGCGTGGCTGTGGTCGCGTCCACCCTCGAGCGCCTGGCCGCGTCGGGGCGGCTGGTGCAGGGCGAGTTCCGGCCGGGCAGCACCGGCACCGAGTGGTGCGATGTCGAGGTGCTGCGGTCGATCCGGCGACGATCGCTCGCTGCGCTCCGTCGCGAGGTCGAGCCGGTGCCTGCGGACGCGCTCGCCCGATTCGTGCCGGCCTGGCAGGGCGTAGGCGGTGCCTCCCACGGACGGGAGGCACGCGGTGCCGACGGGCTGCTGCGCGTGGTCGAGCAGCTGGCCGGGCTGCCGCTGCCGGCGAGCGCGCTCGAGACGCTGGTGCTGCCGTCGCGAATCAGCGACTACTCCCCCGCGCTGCTGGACGAGCTCACCCTCGCCGGCGAGGTGGTCTGGGCCGGCGCGGGATCGCTGGGCGGTCACGACGGCTGGCTGGTGCTCGCGACCGCCGAACTCGCGCCGCTCGTGCTGCCGCCCGTCGAGCCGGTCGACGGTGCGACGGCCGACGCACTGCGCGAGGCACTCGACGGCCAGCAGGCGCTGTTCTTCCGCGCCCTGGCGGACCGGCTCGTCGACGGCACCGACGACGCCGTCGTGGCCGCGATGTGGGAGCTCGTCTGGTCCGGCGAGCTGACCAACGACACGCTCGCGCCGGTTCGCG
Organism: Jatrophihabitantaceae bacterium; assembly: GCA_050742975.1. GTDB lineage: Bacteria > Actinomycetota > Actinomycetes > Mycobacteriales > Jatrophihabitantaceae > JBDTGE01. Next base: position 25,671 of record JBOGDQ010000077.1, on the reverse strand, counting down.
CGCTGCTCGCACCGGGCAGCCGCACCGCGCACTCGCGCCGGCCGCGCACGCCGCGGGCCAGATACGGCCGCTACACCGGCCTGTCCCCCGCTGCTGCGCCGCGCCCGGCTCCGTACGGCATGGGCGGGCGCTGGTCGGCCGTCCCGCGCCGCGACCTCGACCCCACCCGGCGGGCGGTCGCGGCGGCGCACACGCTGCTCGACCGGTACGGAATCGTCACCCGCGGCGCGGTGTCAGCCGCGCGGATCACCGGCGGGTTCGCCGCGGTGTACTCGGTCCTGAAGGCGGCCGAGGAGTCCGGCCGCACCCGGCGCGGCTACTTCGTCGACGGGCTGGGCGCGGCCCAGTTCGCACTGCCGGGCGCGGTCGACCGGCTGCGGAGCTACGCCCGACCTGCCGACGTGCGCGATCCCGTCCCGACCCTCGTCCTCGCCGCAACCGACCCGGCCAATCCGTACGGCGCGGCGCTCGACTGGCCGCTCGCGCCGGCCTCGGAAACCGGCCGAGGCCATCAGCCGGCCCGAAAAGCCGGTGCGCTGGCCGTCCTTGTGGACGGGGCCTGCGTGCTGTACGTCGAGCGCGGCGGCCGCACCCTGCTGTCGTTCACCGATGATCCGGACGTGCTGCAACCGGCTGCCGACGCGCTCGCGCTGGCCGTGCGGGACGGCGCGCTCGGCAAGCTCGCCGTCGAGCGCGCGGACGGAACGCCCGTGGTCGCGTCCGCCCTGGGAACGGCGCTGGCCGCCGCCGGGTTCCGGCCCACGCCGCGCGGGCTGCGGCTTACCGGAGGTCCCACCGGCCGGGGAAGCTGATGCCCGAGGGCGACACCGTCTGGCTCACGGCGCGGCGGCTCGGACAGGCGTTGCGCGGGCACGAGCTCACGACCGCCGACCTGCGCGTGCCGCAGCTCGCCACGACGGACCTGCGCGGGTACCGGGTTCTGGACGTGCTCGCCCGCGGCAAGCACCTGCTGGTGCGCCTCGACGACGAGCTGACCCTGCACTCGCACCTGAGGATGGACGGCAGCTGGTACCTGTGCCGCGCCGGGAAGCGGCCGCACGGGCATCCCGCGCACCTGATCAGGGCTCAGCTGGGAAACGCCGAGTGGCTGGCCACCGGGTACCGCGTCCACGACCTCGCCGTGGTGCCGACCGGCCGCGAGAACGAGCTGGTCGGGCATCTCGGGCCGGACCTGCTCGGACCCGACTGGGACGCCACCGAGGCCGTGCGCCGGCTGCTGCTCGACCCGGGCCGCGCCATCGGCGAGGCGCTACTCGATCAACGGGCCGTGGCCGGGATCGGCAACCTCTACAAGTGCGAGGTCCTGTTCATCGAGCAGCTCAACCCGTGGGCGGCGGCCGGGGCGGTGGCCCGGCTTGACCGCGTGGTCGCGACCGCGCATCGGCTGCTGACGGCCAATCGCGAGCATCCCGAGCAGTCGACGACGGGCTTTCTCGCCCGCGGCCGGCAGCACTGGGTGTACGAGCGCCAGGATCAGCCCTGCCTGCGCTGCCGGACACTCATCCGCCGCACCGAGCAGGGCCCTCCGCTGCGTCAGCGCAGCACCTACTGGTGCCCTACCTGTCAGCCGATCCGGGATGCCGACGCCGCGCCTGCGCGATGATGCGTTGCCGCTCCAGCCGGTCCAGCCGTCCCAGCAGCTGCACCTCGGCGCGCAGGGCCCGGTCGAGCGATGCCGCGTTCTGCCGCAGCAAAACCCGGGCGTTCGTCAGGTTGGCCTGCGCCCCGGCGCGGAGCGGCTCGAGTTGCGCGATCGACGCCTCGACAACCTCAAGCTGGTCCCGCAGGCCCTGCGCGGTCAGCTCGTAGGGCGCGGGATCCACTCCCCCGTCCGCGCGCGCCCCGTCCGCCGCGGTCTGCGCGACCGCCATCGCCTGCCGGATCTGGTCCGCGGCCCCGGACAGCACGAGCTGCTGCTCCCGGAGCGCGCGCTCGATCTCGGCCCGCTTGACGAATACCGCCCCGGAGTCGGCCGCAAGCCTGTCCTGCTGCTGCCTGGTCTGTGCGATCGCGTGCAGCACCGCCGATCGCGGATCGGTCTCGGCCGCATCGCGCCTTGATCGGGTGCTCCCGTCGATCTTGTTGCGCATCGAGCGCCAGAGCATCACGCCTGCACCATAGTTGGCGGTCCAGCAGCTGCGGCCCCTCGGATCACGCCGACCGGGCGGCGGTCCCGTCCGGCGAGCTGACCGGCGCGGCTGCGCTAACCCCGGCAGGCGCACCCGGCAGCCCGGCCAGCACGACGGCGAGATCCTGGGTCACCGCCAACTCGGTCGCCGGCGTCACGACGTAGGACGCGAGCCAGCGCAGCACGGTGTCCGCGCCACCGCGGCCGTCGCGGGCGAGTGCCTCCGCGACACCGGCCCGCGCCGCCCGCCAGCCCGGCTTGGCGATGTCGATGCGGCCGATGCGGGTCAGCGTCGCCGGCTCGAGGCGCGCCAGTGTGTGCAGCAGCGGATGCTGTGCGAGCGCGTTCGCCGCCGCACCGAGCGCCTCGGCAAGAGGCTGGTCACGAAGCTGGGCGACGAGCGCGGTGACCTCGTCCTCGAGGAGCGCGGCGAGCACGGCCTCGCGCGTGCGGAAGTGGTTGTACAGCGTGGCCTTCGCGACCCCGGCGGCAGCGGCCACCTGGGCCATCGTGATCTTGGTACCGCTGACCTCGACCGCTCGGCGGGCGCCGTCCAGCAGCGCAACCCGGGTGCGGCTCATCGCGTTGCCCGCGCGGGATCGGGTACCCGCCTCGCGTACCGGCGCGGCCGACGCGATCGACGGCATCGCCGCGGTGGAGCGGAACAAGGTGTCGAAGAGCGGGTCCCGAGGGGCGGTCATACCGGCAACGTACAACCGGCTTCGGCCGAGACGTCCGCGCCGCGCGGCGTGGCGGGCCAGAACGTGACGGGTGTGACCAGAGTGGTCGGGGAAGGCTCAGGCTGCGACGTGCGCGCGCACCTGCGGACCGGCCGAGTCGACGCTGGAGGCGATGTTGGGGGCGACCGAGATGCGGGCCGAACCCGCTCCGGGGATGGCCGCGATACGTCCGGCGAACGTCAGCTTCTCCTCGCGGCGCAGCGTGTTGCTGACCTCCTGGAACAGCTCGGACAGCTCGACGTCCAGGGCCCGGCAAATCGCGGCGAGCAACTCAGACGACGGTTCCTTCTGGCCGCGCTCGACCTCGGACAGATAACCGAGGCTCACCCGCGCACTGGCCGAGATCTCGCGGAGGGTGCGACGCTGGCGCAGCCGCACGCCGCGAAGGGTGTCGCCGACCACTTGACGAAGCACTGGCATCTGGTCCACCCCTCCTCTATCGGCGCGGTAACGATCTCGATTAGAAGATTCACGATACCGGTCGACGCTGACCGGCGTGTGATCGAGCGGGTGCGTCCGCTCTCGGCGAACGTAACGCCCGGCCAGTCCGGCCGCATTCCGCCCGGTGCCGCTGGGCACCCGGCGCTACACGGCCGCCCGCTCGGTACGCCCGACACGCCGCAACCTGATCGCCCGCCCGACGTAGTCCGCTCCAGTCACCAGCGTGATCACGATCGCCACGTACATGATCGCCACCGCGACGTCGTGCAGCCAGCCGGTGAGCGGCAGCACGTACAGCCCGATCGCGACGGCCTGGAGCAGGGTCTTGACCTTGCCCCCGCGGCTGGCCGCGATCACCCCGTGCCGGATCACCCAGAACCGCAGCAGCGTGACGCCGACCTCGCGGACGACGATGACCACCGTGATCCACCACGCGAGGTCGTGCAGGACGGACAGGCCGATCAGCGCAGCACCGATCAGGGCCTTGTCGGCGATCGGATCGGCCAGCTTGCCGAACTCCGTCACCAGCCCCCGCCTGCGGGCGATGTCCCCGTCGAAGCGGTCGGTTATCGACGCGATCGCGAACACGCCCCACGCGGCTACCCGCCAGCCGTCCAGGTGCCCGCCGCCGTGGAACAGCGCGATGACGAACACCGGGACTAGCAGCAGCCGGAACACGGTGAGCGCGTTGGCCACGTTCCACGCCGAGACGTCGCTGGGCGGGTCGGCGATCGGATCGTCGGCCACCTGGCGTGGCTGCCTCACCACGGCGCACCGTTCGCATCGGCGACGAGGTCGACACCCTCGGTGCCGGTGACGAACGCCGGCACGATCTCGCCGCGCCGGACGCCCTCGGTCCCGTGCAGTGCGGTGGTGCCGTCGACGTCCGGGCCCTGATGCATCGCGCGGCCGCTCACCTCATCGCCGATCTGCTCGACGAGCACCTCGACGCGGGTGCCGACGCGGTCCTCGGCCCGCTGCGCGATCAGCTCGTCGGCCAGTGAGGTGACCCGCTCCACCCGTCCCGCGATCTCGTCCGCGTCGAGCTTGCCGTCGAAGGCGGCCGCGGCGGTGCCGTCCTCGTCGGAGTAGCCGAACACCCCGACGACGTCCAGCCGCGCCTCGGTGAGGAACCGCTCCAGCTCGGCGACGTCAGCCTCGCTCTCGCCGGGGAAGCCGACGATGACGTTGCTGCGTGCGCCCGCGTCCGGTACGAACGCCCGCACCGACGCGAGCAGATCCAGGAACGCCTCCGTCGAGCCGAACCGCTTCATCCGGCGCAGCACGGCCGGGCTGGCATGCTGGAAGGACAGGTCGAAGTACGGGGCAACACCCGGCGTCGTCGCCAGCGCCTCCACCAGCGACGGGCGCAGCTCGGCCGGCTGCAGGTAGGACACCCGGATCCGCTCGACACCGTCGACGGCGGCGAGTTCGGGCAGCAGCCTCTCCAGCGCGCGAAGGTCTCCGAGGTCCTTGCCGTACGACGTCGAGTTCTCACTGACCAGCACGAGTTCGCGCGCGCCGGATTCGGACAGCCACCGCGCCTCGGCCAGCACGTCGGCCGGAGGCCGGGACACGAACGAGCCGCGAAAGGACGGGATCGCGCAGAACGAGCAGCGGCGGTCGCACCCGGACGCGAGCTTGAGGTACGCCGTCGGCGCGTCGTCCAGCCGCGTGCGGGCCGTCCCGGAGGGCAGCCAGGCATGCCCGGGTATCGCGACGTCAGCGACGGCCGCCGGGCGCTGCACGGGGGAGACCGGGAGCAGGTTGCGGCGGTCCCGGGGCGTGTGCGGAGCGATCGGGCGGCCGGCCGCGACGTCGTCCAATCGCTCCGCGATGTCGGCGTACGAGTCGAAGCCGAGCACCGCGGCAGCCTCGGGCAGCGATGTTGCCAGCTCCTGCCCGTACCGCTCGGCCAGGCAGCCGACCGCGACGACCTTCCTGCCCGAGTCCGCTGCGGCCAGCACGGTGTCGATCGAGTCCTTCTTGGCCGAGTCGATGAAGCCGCAGGTGTTGATCACCACCACGTCGGCGTCTTCGGCGTCGGTCAGCGCCCAGCCGCCGGCTCCCAGACGCCCCGCGAGCTCCTCGGAGTCGACCTCGTTACGGGCACAGCCGAGCGTGACGAGCGAGACCGAGCGGGAGGCGGGTGACACGTGAGCAGGTTACCCGCGTGGCGCGCGCGGCCCGATTCGTCGCCGCGTCCTCGCCGCGGTTGTCACGGTGCAGCGGAACGGCCGCGCCGTAGCGTCTTGATGGTGTGGGAGCAGTGGCCGTCACGATCCGGGCGCGCGCGCTGAGCAGTGACCCGGCGCTCTCCGGGTTCCGAACTGCTGGCCACTGCCCTCGCGAAGGCCACCGGCATCCCGATCACTCTCGACTACCCGCCAACCGGCTGAGGCGACCCGATACGGTTTCGGTCGTGCTGCCCGTCGTCCGTCGCGCCCGTACGCCCGACGTCCCCGCGATCAAGTCCATCGTCGACATCTACGCCGGGTCCGGCCGCAAGCTGCTGGCGAAGGAACTCGTGACGATCTACGAGGACGTCCAGGACTTCCTGGTCGCCGAGCTGGAAGGGGTCGTCGTCGGCTGCGGCGCGCTGCACGTGCTCTGGCAGGACCTCGGCGAGGTTCGCACGTTGGCCGTGCACCCCACCCAGACCAAGCACCGCATCGGCGAGCAGCTGCTGGACGGGCTGATCGGGACGGCCCGTGAGCTCGGGCTGTCCCGGCTGTTCGCCCTGACGTTCCACACCGACTTCTTCAGCCGGCACGCGTTCGTCCCGATCGAGAGCACGCCGGTCGACCCGGACACCTACGACGCGATGCGCCGTTCGTACGACCCGGGGGTCGCGGAGTTCCTCGGGCTGGAGTACGTCAAGCCGAACACCCTCGGAAACACACGGATGCTCCTGCATCTTTAGGCTCGCAACACACCGCGCGCCTCACGTGTCCCAGCCGCATCAGCAGCTAGCGTCTGCACCACGGAGGTGATTAACCGTGACCACTGCAGATCGCGTCGACTTTCGGCCCTGGACCGCTGGGTCGACGTCAGTAGTCGTAGCCGACGACGAGGCATACGTCGGCAGGCATCGCAGCGCGAGTAGCCGCGCGCTCTCGCTGCTGCGGATGTTCTACCGGCCTCGACACCGAGTTGTCCGCGCGCACTGAGCGCTACCTGAACCTCCCGAAGAGGGCGCCGGAGACGGCGCCCTCTTCGCATGTCCGGGCACACTTCGCCTGACGAGGGCACAGCGTGTGGCGACGGAGCCGGGCGACACGCCGTGCCGGACTCGGCAGCCTCGCCACACACGTCTACGTCAGACGGCGTCGGCGCTGGGGTGCTCGTCGTCCTCGTCGGATGCGACCAGGTCGTCGGCACTGCCGCCGTTGCGCAGCGTGTACAGGAGACCGGCCAGCTCGTCCGGCCGCACTAGCACCTCGCGAGCCTTGGATCCCTCGGACGGTCCGACGATCGAGCGTGACTCCATCAGGTCCATCAGTCGTCCGGCCTTGGCGAAGCCGACCCGCAGCTTGCGCTGCAGCATGGAGGTCGAGCCGAACTGGGTCGACACCACCAGCTCGACGGCCGAGAGGAACAGGTCGAGATCGTCGCCGATGTCCTCGTCGATCTCCTTCTTGACCGCGGCCGGAGCGGTGACGTCCTCGCGGTAGCTCGGCTGCAGCTGCGACTTGCAGTGGTCCACGATCGAGCGGATCTCGGCGTCGGTGACGTATGCGCCCTGCATGCGGGCCGGCTTCGAGGCGCCCATCGGCAGGAACAGCGCGTCGCCCTTGCCGAGCAGCTTCTCCGAGCCGGGCTGGTCGAGGATCACGCGCGAGTCGGTGACCGAAGACGTCTTGAACCCCAGCCGCGACGGGACGTTGGCCTTGATCAGTCCGGTCACGACGTCGACGGACGGGCGCTGCGTGGCGATGACCAGGTGGATCCCCGCCGCGCGGGCGAGCTGGGTGATCCGGACAACCGCGTCCTCGACGTCCCGCGGGGCGACCATCATCAGGTCCGCCAGCTCGTCGATGATCACCAGCAGGTAGGGGTACGCGCTGTAGATGCGCTCGGAACCGGGGGGCGCGACCAGCTCGCCGCTGACGACCTTCTTGTTGAAGTCGTCGATGTGCCGCACGCCCGAGTGCTCCATGTCCTCGTAGCGCATGTCCATCTCGCGCACGACCCACTGCAGGGCATCCGCGGCCTTCTTCGGATTCGTGATCACCGGCGTGACCAGGTGCGGGATTCCCTGGTAGCCCGCGAACTCGACCCGCTTGGGATCGATCAGCACCATGCGCACCTGGTCCGGCGTCGCGCGGGTGAGGACCGAGAGGATAAGCGTGTTGATGCAGCTCGACTTGCCCGCGCCGGTCGCGCCGGCGACCAGCAGGTGCGGCATCTTGGTCAGGTTGGCGACGACGAAACCGCCCTCGACGTCCTTGCCGAGCGCGACCAGCATCGGGTGGTGATCGCGCTGCGCGACCGGCGAGCGCAGCACGTCGCCGAGCATCACGATCTCGGGGTCGGCGTTCGGGATCTCGACGCCGACCCCGCTCTTGCCCGGGATCGGCGACAGGATGCGGACGTCGGCGCTCTTGACCGCGTACGCGATGTTGCGGGTCAGGTTGGTGATCCGCTCGACCTTAACGCCAGGGCCGAGTTCGACCTCGTAGCGGGTCACCGTCGGACCCCGGTTGAACCCGGTGACCGCGCAGTCGACGTCGAACTCCGCGAACACCTGGGTCAGCGCGGCGATCACCTCGTCGTTCGCGCGGGTGTGCTCGAGGTGCGCCGGGCCCTGCGCGAGATCCTTCAGCGACGGCAGCGTGTACATGCCGGCTCCGTTGGACAACTCGAGCTGCATCGGCTGCGAGATCGGTGGCAGGTCCTCCTCGATCACCCTCGGCTTGCGCGGCTTGCGGGGCTTGGGCCCGGCGGCCGCCACCTCGCCGACCAGTTCTGGCGACTCGGCGAGCGCGGACAGGTCGGCCGTATCGGTGTCAGCGTCCGCGACCTTGCGCCCGCGACGCCTGCGGGGCGCCGGATCGACGTCGTCCTCGACGTCCTGCTCGACCGCGCCCTTGACCCGTCCGGTGACGAGTTCTCGGACGTAGCCGGCCAGCGCACTGATCGGGGTTGCGGTGACGACCAGGATGCCGAACGCGCCTACCAGCAACAACAGCGGGACCGCTATCCCCGCCGACAGCCCGCTGGACAGCGGCTGCGCGGCCAGCGCTCCGAGCACGCCGCCGGCATGCGCGTGACCGTGTGCGGAGTGCGGTGAACCGGCCCAGAGGTCGAGCAGCCCCAGCACCGAGATGGCGACGGCGGTGCTGCCGACCACGACGCGCCCGCGCGAGCCGGGCTCGGGTGCCTGGCGCAGCATGTGCGCGCCGGCAGCGATCAGGACGATCGGCAGCAGCACCGCGCCGTTTCCGCCCACGAAGCGGCAGGCGGCGGTGAGGGCCCGGCCGATCGGGCCGGCAGCCGAGAACCAGATCGCCATGACGCTGATCAGGCCGAAGGCCAGGACTCCGAGCGCGGCACCGTCGCGGCGGTGCGCCGCATCCAGTTCCCGGGCGGTCGCGGCGTTGCGGCCGACAGCGCGGGCCAGGCTGCCCAGCAGCGCCGCGAAGGCGCGCCAGGTCGCGGCGATCGCGCGGCCGATCCCGCGAAGCGGCGCCATCGCGTTCGACCTGTGGGCGCGCCCCTTACCGCCGCGCGACGGGGACTTGCGCGCGGGCGGGCGGGTGCGGGTTCCGGCTGCTCCAGACACCCGCCAACACTAACCCTGGACTCGACGGTTATCGGGGAGGCGCAGGCGGTGTCGATCGGCGCCCGCGATCTTCCTGCGCCTGCCGTCACGGGGGCTACCTTGCGCAGGAAGATCCACGCAAGCACCAGATGCGGCCCGCGATCTTCCTGCGCCTGCTGTCGCCGGGGCTACCCCGCGCAGGAAGATCCACCCATGCGCCGGATCAGAGTCCGGCGGCGGCCAGATCCTGGCGCAGGTGGCTCAGCTCGTGCTCCGTAGCGTCGACGAGCGGCAGCCGCACCGGACCGACGTCCAGGCCGCGATCGCGCAACCCCGCCTTCACCAGGATCGTCCCCTGGGTGCGGAAGACACCGGTGAAGATCGGCAGCAGCTGCTGGTGCAGGCGCAGCGCCTCGGCGACATCGCCGCGCTCGAATGCCTGGATAAGCGCCTTCATCCCGACGCCCGAGAAGTGGGTGGACGTGCCGACCACGCCGACCGCCCCGACCGCGAGCAGAGGTAGCGTCATCGCGTCGTCGCCGCTGTAGTACGCGAGGTCGGTCTCCGCGAGCACCCGCGAGGAGGCGGGCAGCTCGCCCTTCGCGTCCTTCACCGCGACGATCCGCTCGTGCTCGGCCAGCCGCAGCATCGTCTCGGTCGCGATGGCGGTCCCGGTGCGGTGCGGGATGTCGTAGACGATGATCGGCAGCTCGCTCGAATCGGCGACGGCGCGAAAGTGCGCCAGCACGCCAGCCTGCGGTGGCCGCGAGTAGTACGGCGTGACCACGAGCAGGGCGTGCGCACCGGACTTCGCGGCCTGCTCGGCCAGCTGGATGGTGTGCACCGTGTCGAAGGTCCCGACGCCCGCGAGCACGTGTGCGCGATCGCCCACCGCATCCACCACTGCGCGGACCAGGTCGGACTTCTCCGCGTCGGTCGTCGTCGGCGACTCACCGGTCGTTCCGCTGATGACCAGGCCGTCGTTGCCCAGATCGTCGACCAGATGAGTGGCCAGCTCGGCGGCCTTGGCGAGATCGAGCGCGCCGCTGACGTCGAACGCCGTCACCATCGCGGTGAGCAGCCGGCCGAACGGGCGACGGGGGTCGGCGGTTGCGGGCATGTGCCAAAAATACCGCGTCGCGGCTACCCCTCGCTGACGAACGGGCTGGAGGCCACCTCGGTCCCGTCGGGCAGCACGGTGATCTCGAAGTCGGCGAAGACGTTCGGCGCGAGCTGCTGCAGCTCGCGAAGGCAGGCGACGGCCAGCGCGCGGATCTCGACGTCGGCGTGCTCGGATGCCCGCATCGCGACGAAGTGCCGCCAGGCGCGGTAGTTGCCCGTGACGACGATTCGCGTCTCGGTCGCGTTCGGCAGCACCGACCGCGCGGCCTGGCGGGCCTGCTTGCGGCGCAGCGTCGCGTCCGGCGAGTCGGCGAACTTGGCCTCGAGCCCGGACAGCAGGTCACGGTAGGCGCGCACCGAGGACTCGGTCGCGTCCACGAAACGCGCGTGCAGCTCGGGATCCTCGGCGATCACGTCGGGCTCGGCCATCGAACCCGACCGCTCGGGCACGTACCGCTGGGACAGCTGCGAGTAGCTGAAGTGCCGGTGCCGGATCAGCTCGTGGGTGAGCGAGCGGGACACACCGGTCAGGTAGAACGTCACGGTGCCGTGCTCCAGCACGGAAAGGTGGCCGACCTCGAGGATGTGCCGCAGGTAGCCGGCGTTGGTCGCCGTGGCGGGATTCGGCTTGTCCCAGGACTGATAGCAAGCCCGCCCGGCGAACTCCGCGAGCGCCTGCCCACCGTCGGCGTCGGTGGACCACTCGACGTCCGCCGGCGGCGCGAACTGGGTCCACGCGATCGGCTGTACGCGTAGCTGTGCGGGTCCGGCCACCGGCTCCTCCACGGGATCGACCGGTTCGGGCGCGACCGGCGCGGTCACCCTATCGACCGGGCAGGGCGTCGCTCGAAGCAGCCTGACACCGAGCAGACGTTGCGGTGGCGCCAGGAATGATGTCATGATGACATCATGCATCTCGACGACTACACCCGACAAGTGCACGAGCAGCTGATCGCTACCGCCGCCCTCGGGGACGAACGGGCCCAGCAGATCGCCTCGACGCTCACCGCGGCATCGGCCCCGGCGGTCCGGCTCGCCATCCTCGCCGCGCTCAGCGAGGCGGCCGACGAGATCACCGCGGCCCTGCTCGACTCGCCGTCCGCGCCGTCGGTGTCGGTGCGGCTGGACGGCGACGACGTGCGCGTGGAGGTCACGAACAGGGAGCCCGAACCGGCGGCCAGCCGACCAGACGACGGTGACACGAGCGCGCGCATCTCGCTGCGCATGTCCGAGTCGCTCAAGTCCGACATCGACGAAGCCGCCGGGCGTGACGGCATCTCGGTCAACACCTGGCTGGTCCGTGCCGCGACTGGCGCGCTGAGCACCAGCTGGCCGGGCTTCGGCGGCGATCGCCCCGGCAGCTTCGCACCCGGCCGTGGCGGTCAGGGCACCCGGCGCAACCCCAACTCCCATCACGTGTCCGGCTGGATCAACGGCTGAGACCCCGCTTCCGTCAGGAGAAACAGATGAGCACCCAGACCTTCCCCGTGAACGGCCCGATCGACCTGCAGGCCCGCCTGTGCCGCGGCTCGCTGACGATCGACGCCCAGGACGGGCTGAGCGAGGCATCCGTCCAGCTCACCGCCCGCCACTCCGACTCGGACATCCTGGACCGCGTGGTCGTGGAGCTGCGTGGGCGCACGCTGGTGGTCACCGCCCCGCGCGAGGGTGGCGTCTTCGACCTGCCGTTCTTCGGCAACCGCAGCCGCGACGCGGTCGACGTCGTGGTGCGCGTACCCACCGGCACTCCCGTCAAGGCCAGCACCTTCTCGGCGGACGTGATCATCCGCGGCGAGGTGGGCGGGGCGGACATCGCGGCCGGCGCCGCGGACATCGGTGCCGAGCACATCGCCGGCGACCTGCGGCTGCGCTACGGCAGCGGCAAGTGCAAGATCGTCCAGGTCGACGGCTCGGTCGAGGCGCGCTCCGGCTCCGGCAAGGCGCAGTTCGGACGCATCGAGGGCTCGCTCAGTGCCGGGTGCGGCAGCGGCGAACTGCTGGTGCGCTCGGTCGGCGGGCGGGTGCGCAGCCGGGCCGGGTCGGGGACGTTCACCCTGAACGCGGTGCACGGGGACGTGGACCTGGCCAGCGGCTCGGGACCGATGAACATCGGGCTGCCCGCAGGCCGGCCCGCGCGGCTCGACCTGCACACCGGGTCCGGTCGGGTGAACTCCGAGCTGCCCATCGATGACGTGCCGATGAGCAAGGGCGAGCCGATCTCGGTGCGCGCGCGGACCGGCAGCGGCGACATCCACCTGTTCCGCGCGTCCTGACCGATCAGACGAGCTCGCCGGCCAGGCTCGCGTAGCGCCCACCGCGGGCCAGCAACTCCGCGTGGGTGCCCCGTTCGACGATCCGGCCGCGGTGCAGCACCACGATCTGGTCGGCCCCCTGGACCGTCGACAACCGGTGCGCGATCGCGATGGTCGTGCGACCCTTCGCCAGCTCGTCAAGCGCAGCCTGCACGGCACGCTCGGTCTCGTTGTCCAGCGCGCTCGTCGCCTCGTCGAGCATGAGCACGCGCGGGTTGCGCAGCAGCATCCGGGCGATCGCCAGCCGCTGACGCTCGCCACCGGAGAACCGGTAGCCGCGTGCCCCGACAACGGTGTCGTACCCCTCGGGCAGGGCCGCGATCAGCTCGTGGATGCGCGCAGCCCGAGCCGCCGCGATCAGCTCGTCATCGCTCGCTTCGGGCGCGGCGAAGCGAAGGTTGGCGGCGACGGTGTCGTGGAACAGGTAGGTGTCCTGCGCGACGAGCCCGGTCGCGTCCGACACGGTGTCCAGGGCGAGCCGCCGCACGTCCACCCCGTCGATGCGCACCGCACCGGAGTCGGCGTCGTAGAGCCGCGCGACGAGGTAGGCCAGGGTGGTCTTGCCCGCACCGGTCTCGCCGACGATCGCCGTGGTCGTACCGGCCGGGACGACCAACTCGATGTCACGCAGCGTCCACCCCGCGTCGGCGTCGTAGCGAAAGCTCACCTTGTCCAGGCACACATCGCCACGCACCTCGGACAGCCTTATCGCATCGGGTGATTGGTCGATGTCGACGGGCAGGTCGAGCATCTCGAAGATCCGCACGAACAGCGCGACCGAGGTCGAGAGCTGCACACCGATGTTCTGCAGCGCGGTCGCGGGAAGGACCAGCCGGTTGAGCATGCTGGTGAATGCGACCGCGGTGCCGATCGTGATCGGCGCGGCTCCGTGTGCGAGCGCGAGGCCGGCGATCCAGTACACGATCGCCGGGATCATGGTCAGGCTCGCCCGGCGCGAGGACGTGATCCACCTACCGCTCATCGCGGCGCGCATCTCGGTGTTCGAGAGTTCCCGCGACTCCTCCTCGAAGCGCGTCGTCAGAGTGCGCTGGCGGCCCAGCGTCTTGGTGAGCAGCACCCCGGCGACGGACAGCGACTCCTCGACCAGGCCGGTGATCCCGGCCAACCGCTTCTGCCGGCCACGGGCGATGGCTCGTCGGCGGCGCCCGAGCCGCAGGGCGAACAGCAGGAACAACGGGATGACCACCAGGCACACGCAGGCGAGCTTCCATTCCATGAACAGGGCCGCGATCGCGACCGACAGGCCGGCGAAGACGTTCTGCACGATCGACGTGGCGGTGTTGGCGACGACGTTGTCGATTCCCCCGACGTCGTTGGCGATCCGGGACTGGAGCTCACCGGCCCGCGTCCGGGTGAAGAAGCGCAACGACATCCGCTGCAGGTGCGAGTAGACCGCGACCCGCAGATCGTGCAGCACGCGCTGCCCGATCAGGTTCGACAGCCAGGTCGTGACGACGCCGAGCAGCGCCGTCGTAGCCGCGGCGAGCAGCATGCCGGCGGCGAGCCAGCTGACCAGCGACGCGCTGCGCTCGGGCAGGGCGTCGTCGATGATCGCGCGAAGCAGGAACGGTGACGCGACGTTGGTCAATGCCTGCAGCGCGGCCACGCCGACCAGCGCAGCGACCGACCACCGGTACGGACCGAACAGTCCGGCTATCCGGCGCAGTGGCACCGAGTCGGCCGAGTCCGCCTGCAGTTCGGCGGTCACCGTAGCGGCCGTTGCCGTCATCGCTCCACCACCGCGCCCCCGGGCTCGAACTCGGTGAGCCGCAGCATCAGCTCGCTGGCATGCACCAGCAGGGCCCGCTCGTCCGGGGTCAGGATGTCGCCCATAGCGCGGGCCAGCCAGGCATCACGCGGCGCCATCTCGTCCCTGACCGCGCGAGATCCTGCCGGCGTGATCGTCAGCAGGTACTGGCGCCCGTCGGTCGGGTCCGGCGTGCGGCGAGCGTACCCCTCGGCTTCGAGCGAGGCGAACGTGCGGGTGAGCGACTGCGGTTGGCTGCGCAACTGGCCCGCCATCTCCCCCGGCGTCATCGCTCCGCGCGTCGCGAGGCGGCCCAGCACAGCCGTCTGGTTCAGGCTCAGCACCCCACCGCGCTCGGCGCGAGCACGCGCTGCGAGTCCGGTCGCCGCCTGCCGCACCAGCTTGGCGTCACGCTTCAGCGCCACGGAAGTAGTACGCATCCGCTTACGATATCGTAAGCAGCAACGTACTAGCTCCGGGCGAGCGCCTTGGCCAGATCCGGAGCGAGATCGCCGCGAGGCATGACCTGCACCCCGTCCAGGCCGAGCCAGCTCGCGGTGATCGCCAGCTCCTCGGCCAGCTCGCCGGCGACGTAGTAGGGATCGCAGCCGTCCTCGAGGTACGCGGCCTGCACGCGCAGCACGCCGGCCTGCCGGTCGGACTTCAGGTCCACCCTGGCGACCAGTGCTTCACCCAGCAGGAACGGCAGGACGTAGTAGCCGTGGAGCCGTCTCGGCGGTGGCGTGTAGATCTCGATGCGGTAGCGGAAGTCGAACAGCCGCTCGGCGCGGTCCCGGAACCAGATCAGCGAGTCGAACGGCGACAGCAGGGCGCGCGCGCTCACCCGTCGTGGCCGCCGCGCTTCCGGCCAGAGGTACGCGGGCGCCCGCCAGCCGTCGACCGTGATCGGCAGCAACTCCCCCGATTCGACCAGCTCGGCGACACGCGCCTTGGACGCAGCGTGCGGCAGCCGGAAGTAGTCACGCAGATCGGGCTCTGTCGCGACGCCGTACGCGCGCGCGGAGATGCGGAGGAGCTCGCGCTGGGCGTCTTCGACCGACGGCGTCGGCGTCGCGATCACCTCGGCCGGCAGTACCCGCTCGGGCAGGTCGTAGAGCCGCTCGAAATTGATCCGCCGGGCCGCGGTCACCTGCCCGGACCAGAACAGGTACTCCAGCGCGACCTTGCCGTCGTGCCAGTTCCACATCTCGCCCGGACGCCTCGCCGGGCGCGGTGTGCCCGTCTCCCCGGCCCGGATCGGCCCGCTCGAGCTGACCAGTGAGCGAACCTCGTCGATCAGGTCGGGTTTCTCGCGCACCAGCCGGCGCACGCCGCCCCACGCCTCCAGGTGGGCCCGGGCCATGCGCCAGCGCAGCAGTGGCTGCGTCTCGACCGGGACCAGCGACGCCTCGTGCGCCCAGTACTCGAACAGCTCGCGACGGATCGGGCCGGCTGTATGCGCGGTCAGCTTGTCCAGTAGCGGACGCGGGTACGGGCCGAGCCGCGAGAACAGCGGCATGTAGTGCGTGCGACAGAAGACGTTCACCGAGTCGAGCTGCAGGACTGCGATGCGATCGAGGACCCTGCGCAGGTGGCGTGCATCGACCCGGCCGCTCGGGCGCGGATCGGCAAACCCTTGTGCGGCAAGGGCGATCCGGCGGGCCTGGCCGGCCGTGAGCCGCGGCGGCGCGGTCATCGTCGCTCCATGACGCGCACTCTATGGTGCGCTGCCGACACCGGCCGTTCCGGCGGACGTGGCACTATTTGACAATGTTCGAGCACGTCATGCGAAGCATCGGCGACTCGGTCGGGCTCTGGCTCTACCTGGTCGCCGGCAGCCTGTGCTTCGCCGAGGCGGCCATCCTCGTCGGGATGGTGCTGCCGGGCGAGACTGCCCTGCTTGTCGCAGGCGTGTTCTGCAACGCCAAGTACGGGGCCCTGAACCTCTGGGTCATGATGATCATCGCCGTCGTCTGCGCGATCGCCGGCGACTCGGTCGGGTACGAGTTCGGCAAGAAGTTCGGCCCGCCGCTTCGACGCTCGCCGCTGGGCAACTGGGTGGGCGAGCACCGCTGGGCCAAGGTCGACGGGTTCCTGCACCGCCACGGCGGCAAGGCGGTGCTGCTCGGCCGGCTGACCGCGGTGCTGCGCGCGCTGATGCCGTCGATGGCCGGGATGAGCGGGATGCGCTACCGCACCTTCTTGCTCTGGAACGCGGTCGGCGGGTTGATCTGGGCGCCCGGCTGCGTGCTGCTCGGCTACGCGTTCGCCTCCGCACTGGGCGTGGTCGGTGAGACGCTCACCTGGGCGCCCCTGGCGCTCCTGGCCGTCGCCATCGCCGGCTACGCGGCGCTGCACCTGCGCAAGCGACGCAGCGAGCGGGCCGAGGCCGCCGCCTTCGCCGAGGCGGACGCGCAGCCGGCGGCCCCCGAGCGCTGACCCCGGCGAACAGGTCGTCCACAGCCCCGGCCGACTGCCCGACCATGGCGTTCACAGCTTGTACATTGCTGGCATGACAGGGCCGAATCCACCAGATGACCCGCAGTATCCGCGATACGAACCGGACCAGGGCAGTGCGCCGTATCCCGGATATCCGCCTCCCGGATATCCGCCTCCCGGATATCCGCCTCCCGGATATCCGCGTCCCGACTACCCGACGTGCGGCTACCCTGCGCCCGGATATGCACCGCCCGGCTACCCGACATACCCGCCGCAGCAGTCGCCCGCGCCGCTTCCGGGGACGACGCTGACGCAACGGCTCGGCGACCGCGCCCTGCGGCGGGCCCGTCCGCGCCTGGGCGTGGCGCTCGCCGGTGCAGGCATCGGGCTGGCGATCGTCGGCGTCCTCATCTGGAGCGGCACGTACCTGATCGAGGGGATCGCCGGCTCGGCCTTCTCCGGCGGCGGCGGTGCGTCCGACTCGCGCAAGTGGCTCGGTGTCGTGCTCTCGCTCGTGGTCGTCGCGGAGGGGTACGTCCTGGCCGTCAGGCGACCCAGCGGACCGCTGTCGGCGGCGGGCGTCGCGGCGAGCGCGCTGGGCGTCCCCATGCTGATGCTCTTCCTGACGTTCAGCCTCAGCAGCGACCCGGTCTCGATCGACGCGATCGCACTGGTGTCGATCCTGCTCTGGCTCGTCAGCTACGCCTTCATTCCCGGCACGCGCGGGCACGTCTTCTACCTGGCCCTGTCGGCCGTCACCTTGTACGGCTACGTCCTGGACAAGATCGAACCGAATGGGTTCAGCGGCGTCGCCGTCTCGCAGGTCAGCTCCCGGTTCGGCTTCCTCGGTGCTGGCTCGGCCGCCACGGATCCGGCCACGATCACCGGGGTCTCGCTGGTCTTCGGGCTCGCCTACTACGCGATCGCGTTCGCGCTCGACCGCAGTGGACACCCCGGCGTGGGGGTCGCGTTCATCTACAGCGCGTTCGGCGCGACGGTGGCGGGGATCGTCTCCTCGGTCCAGGACTTCAAGCAGGTCGGCACCGGCGTCGAGCTGATCATCATCGGAGCGGTCGTCGCCGTGTTCGCGGCCCGGTCGGAGCGGCGGTTCACCACCTGGGTCTGGAGCGCCGCCGTCGCGCTGGGGCTCGCGCTGATCCTGGGCAAGGCAACCGGCTCTGACCACACGGTGCTGCTCGGGATCCTGTTCATCGTGTTCGGTGCCGGGCTGGTCGTTGCCGCCGCACTTGTGACGTCGGTGCTGAGGGAGCCGGATGAGCTGACGCCCAGCCCCTCGGGAGCAGTGCACTAGGCCCGCGGGCGGTGCACCAGCCCTCGGAAGCGGTGCGCCAGGTCGGCCTACGCTCGGCGGCATGGCCGATGTCAGCGTACGCGCCGCCCGCCCCGACGATGCCGCCGAGATCGGCCGAATCCAGATCGAGACCTGGCGCACCGGCTACGGCTCGATCCTGCCCGCGCCGATCCTCGACGCGCTCGAGGACGACCTGGCCGCGGCCGCCTGGCGCGACGCGGTCGCCGAGCCACCATCGCGGCGGCACCACGTGCTGATCGCGCTGGAGCAGGAGCGGACGGTCGGCTTCGCCGCGGTGGGACCGGCCGATGATCTGCAACCCGAGGATCCGGCGCCGGACACGACGGCCGAGATCAGCCCGCTGCTGGTCGAGCCGCGCTGGGGACGCCGCGGGCACGGATCGCGGCTGCTCGCGGCGGTCGTCGACCACGTGCGGGGGGACGGGATGACGCGCGGGTTGGTCTGGATCCCCGAGCAGGACGCTGCCTCCCGCGAGTTCTACCTGTCCGCCGGCTGGGCGCCCGATGGCCTCGTCCGCGCCTTGGACACCGGCGCCGGGGAGCTGCGCGAGATCAGGCTGCATGTGTCGCTGGAGACGACCACACCAGGCTGACCTGGCAGCGGCATCGCGGCCGGCGCTCTGGCCACAACACGGGAGTCGGTACCTTCGGAGCGTGAGCTTCACAGGCATCCCGATCGCGGCGCTGGACTTCTACGAAGACCTGGAGGCGGACAACACCAAGGCCTTCTGGACCGCGCACAAGAACGTCTACGAGGAGTCGGTCCGCGCGCCCGTCGAAGCGCTTGCCGCTGCCCTGACGCCCGAGTTCGGCGCCGCGAAGTTCTTCCGTCCGTACCGCGATGTCCGCTTCGCGAAGGACAAGACGCCGTACAAGACGCATCAGGGTGTGTGGTTCGGCGACTCGTCGCTGTACCTGCACGTCTCCGCGGCCGGCCTGTTCGTCGCGGGCGGGTACTGGGACACGTCCTCGGCCCAGGTCGACCGGTTGCGACGGGCGGTCGCCGACGAGGTGGTCGGCGCGCAACTGGAACGGGCACTGTCGGCCGTGCGCGCGAACAAGCTCGCCGTCGGCGGCACGCAGCTCACCCGCGTCCCGTCCGGGTACGAGAAGGACCACCCGCGCGCGGACCTGCTGCGCTACAAGACGATGACCGCCTCGCGCGAGTTCGGCTGCCCGGCCTGGCTGAGCACGAAGCGGACCCGGGCCGAAATCGTCAAGGCGTGGCACGCGATCGGCCCGCTCACCTCCTGGCTGGACACCCACGTCGGCCGCGACTGACAGCGGTGCTCAGCCGGCGCGGTCGATCGCGGTACGCATCGCGGCGCGGGCCCGCTTGCGATCACCTGCGTAGTCGTACGCCTCGGCCAGCCGGTACCAGCCACGCCAGTTACCGGGGTCGGCCTCGACATCCACGCGGCGCGTCTCGAACAGGGCGTCGGCACAGTCGCGGTCGACCCGACCGGACGGCGTGCGTGGCAGGTCGTCGTCGGACGGCACGCCCTCCTCGTCCAGCCGACGACCCAGCCGGGCGGTCGCAGCACCGAAGCGCAACTCGGCGACGACCACCCAGATCCCGACGAGCGGCAGCACCAGCACCGCGCCGCCGAGCACCTTGAGCGTGGCGGAGTGCTGCTGGAGCAGGTAACTCGCGCGGTACCCGATCAGCGCGAAGTAGGCGGCCAGCGCGAGCAGCAGCAGCGCGACGACCCGCTTCGCCGTCATGGGACGGTCACAGGCCGAGCAGCGGTTCGAGCCCCACCGTGAGCCCGGGCCGCGAGAGGATCTGCCGGACCGCCAGCAGCACCCCGGGCATGAACGACGAGCGGTGCAGCGAGTCGTGCCGGATCGTGAGCGTCTCGCCCTCCGTGCCGAGCACGATCTCCTGGTGCGCGACCATGCCCGCGATCCGCAGGGCGTGGACGTGGATGCCGTCGACGTCGGCACCGCGGGCACCGTCGAGCGCCTGGCTGGTGACGTCCGGCGGTGGCGGCAGTCCGGCGGCCGTGCGCGCGGCCGCGATCAGCTGCGCGGTACGCACGGCGGTGCCGCTGGGCGCGTCGGCTTTGCCCGGGTGATGCAGTTCGATCACCTCGGCCGAGTCGTAGTATTTCGCCGCCAGCTCGGCGAACTTCATCGACAGCACCGCGCCAATGCCGAAGTTCGGCGCGACGAGCACGCCCAGCTCGGGCGCGTCCGCCAGCCAGGTGCGGACGGTGTCCAGCCGCTCGGGGGTGAAGCCGGTCGTACCGACCACCGCATGGATGCCCTGATCGACGGCGAACCGTACGTTGTCCATCACGACGTCGGGGTGGGTGAAGTCGACGAGCACCTGCGCCCCGGCGTCCGCGACGCTGAACAGCCAGTCGCCGGCGTCGACCATCGCCACCAGGTCCAGGTCCGGCGCGGCGTCGACGGCCGTGCAGACCTGCTGCCCCATCCGCCCACGCGCGCCCAGGACGCCCACCCGAATCGGATCAGTCATCGTCGTCCCCTTCACACGGACCCGTCGAAGTCGTGCTCGCCGAACGGCCCGACGACGGTCAGGCAGCGCGGGCGGGTGAGCAGGTCGGCCGCGATCGCGGCAACGTCCGCGGCGGTGACCTGGTCGATCCGGCTCAGCAGTTCATCGACGCCCATGATGTCGCCGTAGACGAGCTCGCTCTTGCCGATGCGCGACATCCGCGAGCCGGAGTCCTCGAGCCCGAGCACGATGCCACCGCGCATCTGGCCCTTGCCGCGGTCGATCTCCGCGTCGGTCAACTCGCCCCGCGCGGCCGCGTCCAACTCGGTGATCATCAGGCCGAGTACCTCGTCGGCCTTGCCCGGCTGGCATCCGGCGTAGACGCCGAACTGGCCGGCGTCGGTGTACCCGCTGCTGAATGTGTAGACCGAGTAGGCCAGGCCGCGCTCCTCGCGGATGCTCTGGAACAGGCGCGAACTCATGCCGCCACCGAGCGCGGACGACAGCACGCCCGCCGCGAACCGACGCGGGTCGTGGCGCGACACCCCGTGCACGCCCAGCACGAGGTTGGCCTGTTCGGTGTCATCGGGCACCACGCGGACCGGGCGGGCCGGCGGCGCTGCGATATGCGCGTGCGAGGCCCTCGGCTCACGTGGCGCGTGCACGCCGTCGAGATGTCCGGCGAACGCGCTGCGCACCAACCGCAGGACCTCGGCGTGCTCGACATTGCCCGCGACCGACACGACCATCGCGTCCGGCGTGTAGCGGCGGTGGTAGTAGCCGGCGACCTGGCGGCGGGTCAGCGCAGCGATCGAGTCCACCGTGCCCAGGACCGGCCGCCCGATCGGGGTGTCGCCATGCAGCGCGGCAGCGAACTCGTCGTGCACCAGGTCCGCGGGATCGTCGTCGCGCATCGCGATCTCCTCGAGCACGACGCTGCGCTCGATGTCCACGTCCTGCAGCGTGACGGTCGCGTTGACGACGACGTCGGACACGATGTCGATCGCAAGTGGCAGGTCACGATCCAGGACGGTCGCGTAGAAGCAGGTGTGCTCCTTCTCGGTGAAGGCGTTGAACTCGCCGCCGACCGCGTCCATCGCGCTCGCGATGTCCAGCGCCGAGCGGGTCGCGGTCCCCTTGAACAGCAGGTGCTCGAGGAAGTGGCTGGTCCCCGCGAGAGCGATCGACTCGTCCCGCGAACCGACCGGAACCCACACCCCGACGCTGACGCTGCGCACGCCGGGCATCGCCTCGGTGACCACCCGCAGGCCACCCGGGAGCACGGTTCGGGTGAGGACGCCACCACCGGTCGCGGGCAGCCGGCGGGTGGCGGCGCGCGCGGCCGGACGCGCTGCGGTGGAGGAAACCATCCCGCGATCCTAGGGGGTCGCCGGCTTCGGGCGGACCCGGCGCCGACGAGCGGTTCGGCTCAGCAGAACGGCCCGGCTACTCGGGATCGGTGCCGTTCGCCGGCTCCGGACGGAGCGTTATCGTCACCGGCCGGCCGTCCGTGGGCAGCAGGACCGGAAGTTCGTCGGCGCGGGGTCCGCCCGGTTCCGGCGGCGCACCCGTCCCGGTCTCCTGTGCGGGCAGCGCTTCCAGCCGCTGCGGCAGCTGGCCGATGTAACCCATCGTGCCCTCCATCCGACGTCCCTGAGCCGTCCGGTGTCTTCGAGCTCCGGCGTTCTGCCGCCACGATACGCCGCGGTGATCGCCGTCACCGCTCGACCGATCCGCCGCAGGTCAGCGCGGCAGCCACGCGTCCGGCGCGTCCAGCATCTTCTTCACATGCTTCGGAAACGCGCCGCTCAGCACCTGGGCCAGCGAGATCTCGTCCAGCACGGACCGCAGCGACGCGCGCACCGCGACCCACACCTGCGGCAGGTGCGCGGCGACACCGGAGTACTCCGTCTCGTGCGGACGCAGGCCACGCACCTCGGCGAGCGGGCCGTCGACCGCGCGGATCACCGCACCGATCGTGATCTGCTTGGCCGGGAGGGCGAGCGCGTACCCGCCGTCCGCGCCACGCTGGCTGCGGACCAGGCCCGCCCGGCGCAGCTCGCCGAGGATCACCTCGACGAACTTGCGCGGCAGTCCCTGCTCGCCGACCACCACGTCCACCTTGACGAGTTCGGGCTCGTGAACGGCCAGCGAGAGCAGCGCTCGCACCGCGTAGTCGGTCTTCGCCGAGATCTGCACCCCGGCATCCTCTCACTGGCTGTGTCCCAATTCGACCACTGGCTCGCCCGGCGTCTGGTCACAGCCCGCGCAACCATCCGGGCACGCCGATCTCCGGTCGGGCCGCGCGGCGATCTTGGTGCACTTCAGGTGGCGCAGCAACCTACCCGTAACAAGATCGCGGCTCGACTACGTTTCGGTGGGGATCTCGTGACCTCCAGATCGCCGGCAGAGCGCGGGCGGTCCGGAACGATGCGTCTCCCCAAGCTGTATGACGCGCGTAATACACCCCAGCACCATCACGTCGCCGGACATGCGCAGATCGATAGACCAGGCAACCGGCGCGTTGAACACCGACGCAGCGGCAAGCCACACACTCGGTCAGACCAGCAGGAGCCGGGCCGCGCTGCTACCGCACCGACCGTACCCAGACCGCTGAGCCGGGCTGCAGGTCGAGCGCGTCGGCCTGCCCGCGGGTCAGCTGGGCCCATGGCTTCTGGTCGCCGACGTGCAGCTCGGCCCGCACCTCGAAGCCGATCCGCTGCAGCCGGGTGACCTCGCCCGCGGCCGCTCCGTCGACCCGCTCGCCGAACACCTCCAGATCGTGCGGACGAACCAGTCGCCCGCCGAGTTCGGTGACCGGTCCGAGGAAGCGCATGACGAAGTCCGAGGCCGGCTTGTCGTACAGCTCATCCGGCGTGCCCACCTGCTCCACCCGTCCCTGATTGATCACCACGATCTCGTCCGAGACCTCGAGCGCCTCCTCCTGGTCGTGCGTGACGAAGACGGTGGTCACGTGCATCTCGTCGTGCAGCCGCCGCAGCCAGTCGCGCAACTCCCTGCGCACCGTGGTGTCCAGCGCCCCGAACGGCTCGTCGAGCAGCAGCACCTTCGGCCGCACAGCCAGCGCGCGGGCCAGCGCCATCCGCTGCCGCTGGCCGCCGGACAGCTGCGCAGGAAGGCGGTCGGCGAACTGTTCGAGATGGACCAGCTCCAGCAGTTCGCCCACCCGGTGCCGGATCTCGTCCTTCGGTCGCTTGCGGATCTCCAGCCCGAAGGCGACGTTGCGGTAGACGGACAGGTGCTTGAACGCCGCGTAGTGCTGCAACACGAAGCCGACGTTGCGCCGCTGCGCCGGAACGGCGGTGGACTCGACGCCGTCGATACGCACCGCGCCCTCGTCCGGATCCTCCAGTCCCCCGATTATCCGCAGCAGCGTGGACTTGCCGCCACCACTCGGGCCGAGCAGGGCGGTGAGGCTTCCGCTGCGCACGTCCAGGTCGACCCCATCCAGCGCCACGAAGCTGCCGAAGCGCTTCACGATGTTCGTTGCCGCGATGCTCATGCCGGCACCTTCTTCGGCCGCAGGACGGAGACGATCACGATCGCGAGGACGGCGACCGCGATGAGGACGACCGAGATCTGGTACGCGCCCGGCTCGAGTTGCTCGACCTTCTCGTCGACGAGCAGGGTCGCCGTCTGGGTCTGTCCGGTACCACTGATGTTGCCGGAGACCACCTTGACCGCACCGAACTCGCCGATCGAGCGGGCCAGGCTGAGCACGATCCCGTACGCGAGGGCCCACTTGATCGTCGGCAGGGTGATCCGGCCGAACCGCTGCAGGGCGTTGGCGCCGAGCACGCGGGCGGCCTGCTCCTGCTCGACCCCCTCCTCCTCGAGCACCGGGACGATCTCGCGCACCACCATCGGCAGCGAGACGAACGCGGTCGCAAGCACCATGCCGGGAACCGCGAAGATGACGTCGATCCCCGCGCCGTGCAACGGCTTGCCGAACCAGCCGTCGTACGGCCCGTAGACCAGGACGAGCGCCAGCCCGACGACGATCGGCGACACCGACACCGGCAGGTCGATCAGGCCGCTGAACACCCGCCGGCCCGCAAACCGGTAGCGGGTGAGCAGAAGCGCGGCCCCGATGCCGAAGAGCACGTTCAGGACGACCGCCGAGCCGGCGACGATCGCCGTCAGCCGGAACGACTCCACGGCCTGCGCCGACGTCACGGCCGACCGGAAGGCCATCCAGCCCTGGTCGATCGTGCGGGAACCGACGACGGCCAGCGGGACCGCGACGAGCACCGCGACGTACAGCAACGCCACCCCACGCAGCGCGTAACGGGACCGGCTGCTGCTAGCCACGGCGAGCCACCCGCCGCTGCAGCAGGTCCAGCGAGACGATCACGGCCAGGCTGACCACGAGCAGCACGGTCGCGGTGGCCGCGGCGCCCGTGTAGTCGTAGTTCTGAATCTGCTGGAAGGCGTACATCGAGGACACGCGCGCGCGATTGACGCCACCGGAGATCAGCAGCACCGAGCCGTACTCACCCATCGCCCGGGCGAACGCCAGCGCGGTGCCGGACGCCACCGCCGGCAGGATCGACGGCAGGACGATCCGGCGGAACGTCGTGAAGCCGCTGGCACCCAGGGACTTCGCGGCCTGCTCCGCCTCGGTGTCCAGCGACATCAGTACCGGCTGCACGGTTCGCACGACGAACGGCACGGTGACGAACAGCAGGGCGAACACGATCGCCCGTTGCGTCCCGAGCAGGTCGACACCGATCGGGCTGGTCGGGCCGTAGAGCGCGAGCAGCACGAGACCGGCGACGATCGTCGGCAGCGCGAACGGGATGTCGATGACGATCTCGACCAGCCTGCGCCCGGGGAACGGATCGCGCACGAGCACCCAGGCGAGCAGGGTGCCCATGACGGCATTGATCGCGCTTACCGCCAGCGAACTCAGGACGGTCAGCCGGAGCGCGTCCAGCGCCGCCCGTTGGGTGATCGCGTCCCAGAAGCCGCTCCACCCGTTGCCGCCCGCGTTCCAGACCACCGCTGCCAGCGGGATGAGCACCAGCAGGCTCAGCCAGATCACCGCCGTGCCGAGCCCCAGCCCCGACACCCGGCCCAGCGACGGCGCGCGTACCGCCGCCCCCGGCCCGCCCGCCGG
>JBOGDQ010000076.1:0-1802 GCA_050742975.1 Jatrophihabitantaceae bacterium | reverse complement strand
GCGCTCCTTCGGGAAGCCGTCACTCTGGTAGCGGTGGAGAGCGGCGAGATCGTGGGGTTCCTTGCCCTCCAGCCGCGCCACTTCTACCGACGCGACTTCATTGATCTGGTCTTCGTGGCACCCGGATCGCGGCGACGCGGGTCGGCCGGACCCTGATGCGGGCCGCCTTTGGCAAGGCATCGACTTCAAAGGTGTTCGTGTCGACGAACCGGTCGAACACGCCGATGCGGGAGTTGCTGCGCAGGGTGGGAGCAAAGCGGGGTGCTTGCCGGCCTGGACGAGGGTGATCCTGAGCATGTGTTCTTCCATGAGCTCCCACCTGAAGGTGGAACTGTGGCCGTGGCCGGTTGGGGAGTCAGCCCGGCGGGTAGTCACTGGTGGGCCGCGCGCAGTTCGCGGGGCTGCTGTCCGGCTCGGTCGGTGAGAGTGGGCCGAACCTGGTCGCCGATCCGATGGTTGCGGATCGCCGCCTGGATGTCACTGACGCCTCGGACCGGCTGGTCATCGATGCGCAGCAGCTGATCGCCGGCCGCGACTCCGGCCAGGGCAAGTTGGCTGCCGGGCCCGGGTGGGGGCAGGCGATGATCGGCACGGCGCCGGCCAAATCCGATTTACAAGTCATGCCAGGGGGATGTCACACCACACGAGCGACCCGCGTCC
Organism: Jatrophihabitantaceae bacterium; assembly: GCA_050742975.1. GTDB lineage: Bacteria > Actinomycetota > Actinomycetes > Mycobacteriales > Jatrophihabitantaceae > JBDTGE01. The sequence continues at coordinate 1,142 of JBOGDQ010000076.1, read as the reverse complement.
TTCGGCCGGCTATCTAGCGCCGCGCTCCTCGGGTGGTCCTGAGCCGAACAGTCGGCGCCACCACGACTGTTCTGCAGATCCTGGTGCTCGGCACGTCCGTTCCCACTCGGCCTTGGTCAACAACTTGCCGGCCGTTCGCTGCCTCGCGACGCATTCGGTATGCGCGTGACGGCGACGCTCACGGTCGCCCTCCGGAGACAGCAGCGTGTTGGGATTCATCGACAACAACATGCCATGGCAGATCGGACACGTGTAGGTCTTCGCTTGCCTGCCTTGTGCTGGGCGCATGTCCCACCACGGCACCGAATCGGCCATCAAGCAAGGCTACGACCAACCGAGGCGCCCCCTCTCGGCCCGCCGGGCGATGCCGCGGACGTTCGGACCCGCCGGCGTCGGCCTGGGCGGGGGTGCGTCACTTCGCCGCTACCGCAGCTTCCACTCTTGCGAACCGAACGACGGCTGAAATGGTTGAGGTTGAGGATGCTGTGGCTGTGTTTCCCTGCCTCGTGCCCCGGTGACTCTGGAGCGTTTCGGGCTGGTGGGCATGCCGATGAGAGGCTGTCGACACCAAGGGTGGTCTGCTTATGCCGCGCGCGGATTGGATGCTTCGTGGGTGCCGCCGGACTCGTAGAGGAGGCTGATGGGATCTCCACAGACGCTCAGCGAGGCCGAACGGCGCCTGGTTGCCGCCTGGGCCGCCGACTGTGCAGAGCGAGTTCTTGCGCTATTTCAGGGTGAGGCTCCAGACGATGACCGTCCTCGCGCGCTCATCACCCGAACGCGCGCGTTCGCACAGGGAGAGCTGGATACTGCCGAGGAGATACGACGTCGCTTCGCCGGTGGCATCGGAGCGGAGCAGGCCAAGACGCCTGCTGCCGCGGCAGCTGCCCGCGCCGCCGGGCAGGCCGTCGCCGTCTGCCACATGGGCGCGCATGCACTCGGCGCTGCCGCCTATGCCGCCAAAGCCGCCGGCCTTGCGCAGCCGCAGCGGCCGTCAGCCGTCGAAGCGGAGATCCGATGGCAGTTCGACCACATGTCTCCAGAGGTCCGCGCCGCCCTGCGAACCCTCCCGCCAGTCGGAGAGAATTCCTCAGGACCTCTTGGGCCCGGGCTCCTCGCCTCAGGCCAACTCGGCACCATCA
>JBOGDQ010000075.1:0-31478 GCA_050742975.1 Jatrophihabitantaceae bacterium | reverse complement strand
CCACAATTCGTCTGACCGCAAGGTCCAGCTACGCGAGCGATCACGGTCGGCTCCGGGGTGATGTGTCGGCCGGACCGCTGCCGTGCTCGGCTGGGATACCGTCGGTGCGTGTTCGGGCAGGCCGAGGACGGGCGATCGTTGATTCTCGTTGCCGTCGATGGTTCGGAAACCTCGCTGCGCGCCGGCGCGTATGCGGCGGGAATGGCCCACAGGCAGCACTCGCGCCTGACCTGCCTGTACGTGCACTCCCCCAACCTGCTCGGCGCCACCGTCCCCGCCGTGGTGGCGGCAACGGCCGCGCAGAACGCCACGGTCGCGCAGGAGCTGCGGGAGATGGTCGAAGTGCAGGCTCCGCGGCTGAACATCGAGGTCAGCTTCGTCGAGCGACATGGCAGCCCGTACAACGCGATCGCGCAACTGGCCGACGAGCTCCGCGCCGACGCGATCGTCGTCGGGGCATCGACGAAGTCCGGTCATCGATTCGTCGGATCGCTCGCGACCCACCTGGTGCGAGCGGCCCGCTGGCCGGTCATCGTCGTCCCGTAGCCAGCCGATCCAGCCGGGTGGCCAGGTACGGTGCCGTCACCGATCCGGCCGCCCGTGCCAGCTCGGCCGGCGGGCCCGACGCGACGATCCGCCCACCCGCGTCGCCACCGCCCGGCCCCATATCGATGATCCAGTCGGCGGCCGCAGCGACGTCCATGTCGTGCTCGACCAGCACGACGGTGCTGCCCGCGGCCACCAGCCCGTGCAGCTGCCGCATCAGCACGGCCACGTCGGCCGGATGCAGCCCGGTCGTCGGCTCGTCCAGCAGGTACAGCGTGTTCCCGCGACGCGCGCGTTGCAGCTCGGTGGCGAGCTTGATCCGCTGCGCCTCGCCGCCGGACAGCGTCGTCGCCGGCTGCCCGAGCCGCAGGTAGCCGAGCCCGACCTCGGCGAGCGTCCGCAGGCTGCGGGCGGCGGACGGTACGTCGGAAAGGAACTCCGCTGCCTGCTCGACGGTGAGGTCCAGGACGTCGGCGACGGTCCGGCCGCGGTAGGTCACCTCGAGCGTCTGCGGGTTGTAGCGCGCACCGTGACAGGTCGGGCACGGCGTGTACGTCCCGGGCAGGAACAGCAGCTCCACCGACACGAACCCCTCGCCCTCGCAGGTCTCGCAGCGACCACCCTTGACGTTGAAGGAGAACCGGCCCACGCCGTAACCGCGCCGCTTCGCCTCGGTGGTCGAGGCGAAGACCTTGCGGACGGCGTCGAACATCCCGGTGTACGTCGCCAGGTTCGAGCGCGGCGTGCGACCGATCGGCTTCTGGTCGACCTGCACCAGCCGGTCGATCAGCTCCAGCCCGTTGGCCGTCACCGGCTGGCTATCCGCCGGAACGTCGTCCGCCGCACCGTCGTCCGACACACCGGTGTCGTCCGAGGCACCGTTGTCGTTCGGCAGATCGTCGGCGTCGCGCCTGACCTCGAGGTGATCGGCGACGACATCGGCCAACACCTGGCTGACCAGCGTGGACTTGCCTGATCCGGACACGCCGGTCACCACCGTGAACACGCCGAGCGGGACGTCCACCGACAGGTCGACCAGGTTGTGCCGGCCGATGCCGCCGAGCCGCAGCCAGCCGGTCGCTTCGCGCGGATCGGGAGGCTCGACCCGCGGGCGGTTCTCGTCGAACAGGTAGCGGCGGGTGACGGACTCCTCGGCCTCGACGAGTCCGGCGACCGGCCCGCTGTAGACGACCTGACCACCGTGCTCACCGGGACCCGGTCCGACGTCGACGATCCAGTCGGCCCGCCGGATCACGTCGAGTTCGTGCTCGACCACGAACAGCGAGTTCCCCGCCGCACGCAGGCGATCGAGCGAGCTCAGCAGCGCTTCGGTGTCCGCCGGGTGCAGGCCCGCCGACGGCTCGTCGAGCACGTACAGCACGCCGAACAGCCCGGACCGCAGTTGGGTCGCCAGCCGCAGCCGTTGCAGCTCACCGGCCGAGAGCGTCGGCGTCGAGCGATCGGCGCTGAGGTACCCGAGGCCGAGTTCGGTCAGCGCTGAAGCCCTCTCCCGCACGTCGTCGGCGAGCAAGGCCGCCGCCTCGGAGTACCCGTCCGGCTGTGCGCCCCCGGCGCTCGGCCGCAGCACGGCCGCGAGGTCGGTCAGCGGCAGGGCCGCGAGTTCGGTGATGTCCTGCCCGGCGAAGCGCACCGCCAGCGAGGCTGGCTGCAGCCGCTTGCCGTGGCAGACGGGACAGGCGGAGGAGACGACGAACCGGGCCACCCGCTTGCGCAGGGTCGCGCTGTTCGTGCTCGCGTAGGTGTGCAGCACGTACGCCCGGGCGCTGAGGTACATCCCCTCGTACGGTCGCTGGATCCGGCCGGCCTCGCGTTCGGCGTGGACGGTGACGACCGGGCGCTCGTCGGTGAACAGGATCCAGTCGCGCTGCTCCTGCGGCAGCTGTGACCAGGGCACGTCGATGTCGTAGCCGAGCACGCTGAGGATGTCGCGGTAGTTCTTGCCCTGCCAGGCGCCGGGCCACGCGGCGATGGCCCGCTCGCGGATGCTCAGCGACGGGTCGGGCACGAGGGAGGCCTCGCTCACGGTGTGCACCCGACCCAGGCCGTGGCACTCGGGGCAGGCGCCCGCGACGGTGTTCGGCGAGAAGGCGTCCGAGTCGAGGCGCGCCGCTCCGTCCGGGTAGCTCCCCGCGCGGGAGAACAGCATGCGCAGCGAGTTCGAGATCATGGTGATCGTCCCGACCGAGGAGCGGGGCGTCGGGGCACCCCGTCGCTGCTGCAGCGCGATGGCCGGGGGCAGCCCGGCGATGTCGTCGACGTGCGGTGCGCTGGCCTGCTCGATGAGCCGACGCGCGTACGGGGCGACCGATTCGAGGTAGCGGCGCTGGGCCTCGGCGTAGATCGTGCCGAACGCGAGCGACGACTTGCCCGAGCCGGAAACGCCGGTGAAGACGACCAGCGAATCGCGAGGCGCGGCAACGTCGACGTGATCGAGGTTGTGCTCGCGAGCGTTGCGGACCCGGACGAAACGATCGCGCGGTGTCGAAGTCGGCGTCGAGGTCATGGCGCCCAAGTCAAGCAGAGCGTTGCTCCAGGCCGGTGAGGCAGGATCGTCGGCATGATGACCCAGCACTCCCACGTCAGCCACGAGATCCGCAGCCAGCCCGAGTCATGGGTCAAGGCCCTCGGCCGGCTGCCCGACGTGTCGCCGGTCCTGGCCCGCCGCGGGGAGCGCGTGGCGGTCATCGGTTGTGGAACCTCGTGGTTCATGGCGGCCGCCTATGCCGCACTGCGTGAACGATCCGGCGCCGGCGAGACCGATGCGTTCGCGGCGAGCCTGTTCCCGGCCGATCGCCGGTACGACCGGGTGCTCGCGATCTCCCGCTCGGGCACCACGACCGAGGTCGTGCGCGCGATCGAGGCAAGCACCGCGCCGGTCACCGCGCTGACCGCGGTGCCCGACAGTCCGGTCGCTGCGGCCGCGGACGAGACCGTCGCGCTCGAGTTCGCCGACGAGCAGTCCGTCGTCCAGACGGTCTTCGCCACCACAGCGCTGATCCTGCTGCGCGGCTCCCTCGGCGAGCCGCTCGAGCCGGTCGTCGCGCAGTGCCGCGCAGTCCTGGATGAGGTGGCACCGTTCGCGCCGGATGTCGAGCAGGCGGCCCAGTACACCTTCCTGGGCCACGGGTGGGGCTACGGGATCGCGCTGGAAGCCGCGCTGAAGATGCGCGAGGCGGCCCAGCTGTGGACCGAGGCGTACCCGCAGCTGGAGTACCGGCACGGTCCGATCGCGATCGCCGAACCGGGCCGCGCGGTCTGGGTCTTCGGCGAGCCGGTGGCCAACCTGCGTGCGGACATCGCGGCGACGGGCGCCGCGATCGTCGCCGACGGGCTCGACCCGATCGCCGACCTGGTCCGGGCCCAGCTGCTCGCGGTGCGGCGGGCCGAGGCCCAGCAGCTCGACCCCGACCGCCCGCGCAGCCTGACCCGGTCGGTCGTACTCGGCGAGGGGTCGTCCGGGGCGGACGTCCGGTGACGCTGGCCCGCACGGCGGACCTGGTGAGCGACGCAGCCCGCCGGCAGCGCGCGGTCGCCGCGTTCAACGTCATCACGCTCGAGCACGCCGAGGCCATCGCCGACGCGGCCGCGGCGAGCGACCAGGCGGTGATCATGCAGATCAGCGAGAACGCGGTGCGCTTCCACGGCGGGCAGCTCGAGCCGATTGCGCTCGCCACCATCGCGGTCGCGCGGCACATCGCCGTGCCCGTCGCCATCCACCTCGACCACGTGACCGACGACGAGCTCGCGGCCCGGGCGGCCGACGCCGGGTTCAGCTCGCTGATGTACGACGCCGGCGCGTTGCCGTACGAGCAGAACATCGAACGGACCGGCCGTGCCGTCCGCCTCGCACACGCGTCCGGACTGTGGGTCGAGGCCGAGCTGGGCTACGTCGGCGGCAAGCCCGATGCCCCGGCCAGCGCCCATGCCGCGGGCGTGCGCACCGACCCGGACGAGGCCGACGAGTACGTCCGGCGTACCGGGGTCGACGCGCTCGCGGTCGCGGTCGGCAGCTCGCACGCGATGACCGCCCGTACCGCCAGTCTCGATGCTGCGCTGATCGGACGCCTGCACGACCGGCTGGGCGTCCCTCTCGTGCTGCACGGCTCTTCCGGGGTCTCGCACGACGAGCTGCGCGCCGCCGTGGCGGCCGGCATCAGCAAGGTCAACGTCGGGACGGCGCTGAACGTGGCGATGACCGCGTCCGTGCGCGCGACGCTGGCCGACGACCCTGCCCTGGTTGACCCCCGCCGCTACCTCGACGCGGCGCGCCGGCAGATGTCCGACGCCGTTCAGGAGCTGCTGACCACGCTCGTAGGGTGAGTGGATGGCTCTGGAGTTCGACGGGTTGAGCCGTCGCTACGGTGACGTCGTTGCCCTCGATGATCTCTCGTTCACGGTTCCGACCGGCGAGGTGGTGGGGTTCCTGGGGCCGAACGGCTCGGGCAAGACCACGACGATGCGGGCCGTCTTCGGGCTGGTCGCGCTCGATTCCGGGACGGTGCGCTGGAACGGTGCTCACGTGGACGGTGCCACGCGTCGCCGGTTCGGGTACCTGCCGGAAGAGCGCGGCCTGTATCCCGGGATGGTGATCAGCGAGCAGCTGCAGTACCTGGCGCGGCTGCACGGGATGACGATCGCGGACGCGCGGTCGGCGACGGCGCACTGGCTGGAGCGTCTCGGCGTGGCGGATCGGGCCGACAGCAAGGTGGAGTCACTGTCGCTGGGCAACCAGCAGCGGGTCCAGCTGGCGGCGGCGCTGGTGCACGAGCCGGAGCTGCTGATACTGGACGAGCCGCTGTCCGGGCTGGACCCGGTCGGCATCGACGCGGTCGGCGCCGTGCTGACCGAGCAGGCCGAGGGTGGACGCGGTGTGCTGTTCTCCAGCCATCAGCTCGATCTCGTCGAGGACCTGTGCAGCTCGGTGGCGATCATCGACCACGGCCGCCTGGTGGCGCGCGGCAGTGTCGATGAGCTGGCGACGCACGGCAGCCGGCGCCTGGTGGTGCAGGTCGAGGGTGATCCTGCGGGCAACTGGGCGCGTGAGCTGCCCGGCGTCCACGTCTCGCGGGTAGACGACGGCGCGGCCCGGCTCGTGCTCGATGAGCGGACCGATGCCCAGGCCGTCCTGGCGGCTGCCATGCGTATCGGCCCCGTCGTGCAGTTCGGCTTCGAACGGCGACGCCTGTCCGAGGTGTTCCGCGAAGCTCTGACCGGAGGTCCGACGTGAGTTCCATGCGGTACCTGATCCTCGGGCTCGTGCTGGTCTTTGCCGCATTCCGCATCAGCCGTCGCATGCGCGGCGCCGGTCGCCCGCCCGGCCGGATCGTGAAGTTGCAGCTGCACCTTCACGGCGACGCCGCGCTGGTCGCCGAGCGGGAGGTGCGCGAGCGCACCCGCGGGAGGGTATTCCGGATCGGGACCGTGATCATCCTGCTGGCGGTGGCGGCCGCGATCGTCATCCCGACGCTGCACCATTCGAGCAAGAGCGCCGAGCGCGTCGGGGTGGTCGGGACGATGCCAGCACCGATGCGCGAGACGATCGTGGCGCTCGGGCCGCGACTCGGCACAACGGTGCAGGTGACGGCCGAACCGGACCTGAGCGCCGCCGAGCACGAGCTGGAGTCCGGCCGCATCGACGTGGCGGTCGTCGACGCCCGGCGGCTGATCGTGAAGACCGCGCCCGGCTCCGGCGCCTCGTCCACGACGGCACTGCTGGCGCAGGCACTGTCGAGCAGCGTCAGCCTGCAGGCCGCCCTGCAGGCGAGCGGGTTGTCACCGCAACGGGCTGCTGCGCTGGCCCATCCCCCGCCGCTGCCCGTCTCCAGCCTGCATCCGGCCCGCAACCAGACCGGTCACGCCATCAGCGTGTACGGGCTCATCCTGCTGTTCGTCCTGCTGAGCCAGTACGGCACGTGGATCCTCCTGGGCGTCGTCGAGGAGAAGTCGAGCCGCGTGATCGAGGTCCTGCTCGCCGCGGTGAAGCCACGTCAGCTGCTGGCCGGGAAGGTACTCGGCATCGGGATCGTCGCCCTGTTCCAGGCGGTGTTGATCGTCGCCGTCGTGCTCGGGCTCGGCGCCGCGGTCGGCTCCGACCTGCTGCGCGGCAGCAACCCCACGAACGTGCTGGCGACGGTGGCCTGGCTGTTCCTCGGCTACGCCTTCTACTGCTGGGTCTACGCCGCGGCCGGCTCCCTGGCCACCCGGCAGGAGCACGTCCAGACCATCGCCTTCCCGCTACAGCTGCCGATCCTGCTCGGGTACATCGCCTCGCTCACCGCGGTCAGCTCCGGCAGCGCATCCACGTTCGTCCGGGTACTCGCCTACCTGCCCCCGACCGCGCCGTTCGCGATGCCGGTGCTGGTGGCTCTGGGTCAGGTGAGTTGGTGGCAGTTCACGGTGGCCGTCGCGCTGAGCCTGCTCGGCACCGCCGCCGTCGCCCGCCTCGCCGTGACGATCTACCTGCGAGCGATCCTGCAGACCGGGCAGCGCGTACGGTTCCGCGAGGTCATCCGCCGGGTGCGTGCCGTCGGTGCGAGCACCAGCTGAGCAGGACCGATGTTCATGGCGAATGCTCAAGTGGCACGGGCCGGCGCCGAATATGTCGGTAAGGATCCACACCGGCATCGACATCTGGAGGGCGGCTGCAGCGTCATCATGGGAGAACCGCTGACCCCCCGCGCCGATCGGAGTGAGTGCCGCCTGACCGGAGTCCGTGATGAATGAGTTGCCCGGCATCAACGACGCGGTCGTGATCCGCGACCTGAATGGGCGCAGCTACGCCAGCCGGGTCGAGGACGTGACGAGCGCCGGGCTGACCGTCGCCCGGCCGTTCGACCTGTCCGCCACCGATCCGGTCGACGTCGACGATGACCTGGTCGTGACCTGGACCTGCCCGGCCGGCGTCGCGGTGCTGCCGGTTCGCCTCGACCGCTCGCGCACGGTGGGCCGGCTGCTGCTCTGGGACGTGGAGATCCTGGGTGACACCTGGATGGAACAGCGGCGGGCGCACGTGCGCGTCCGCGCGGACGGCCCGGTGATCCTGCAGATCGTGCCGGAGAATCCGGACGACGAGAGGGTGCCGGACGAGAGCGCCCCCGGCGACGCCGTGCCTGACAAGGGCATGCCTGACACGAGCGCGACCGGCGTGCCCTGCGGCCAGCTGATCGACATCGGCGAGGCCGGCCTGCAGTGCTCGATCACCAACCCGGCGCTGGACGAATTACTGGCCGTCGGCGTGCGGGTGGTGGCCCGGTTCCAGTTGCGCGACACCGAGTTCGTCCTGCCGGGTCGGGCCATCATCCGCCGGCCGGCGTGCCTGCAGTCCGAGCGCGCGCGGCTGGTCGTGTGTTTCGAGCACTCGGACAAGGACGCGGACGCACTGCGCCGTCAGGTCTTCGCGCAGCAGGTGCACATCCGCCACCTGGACCGCGCTCGGGTCTGAGCGGCTGAGGAACGCGATCGCCGGCGAGCGCCGAACACGAACGCTCAGTCAGTGCGCCGGCACCGGGCCGCCTCTTCGGCCGACCAGTGATCCAGCGAGCAGGTGCCGTGCCAGAAAGGCAGAACTCGTCGTCCCGTTCCGCGCAGGATCTTCACCAGCGCGCGCCTTGCGACCGTGGCCATGTTCCCCCCCAGGTGTTGTGCCTTCGATCAATTTACCTTCCCGAGAAGGTATTGTCACGTCCCCTGGACAGCAGATGCCGAAATCTCCTCGAGCCGGTGACCACGAGATTGCGTGCCGAGCCCGATGCCCTCCCGGCGGCGTCGTGGCACCGTGGACCTGCGAAGAGGGGGTCGCATCGCGGTGCTGCACATCTCGCTGCTCGGCGAGCAGGTGATCAAGAGCGCGACCGGCAACGCCCGGACGAGGTCCTCGCGCACGGTGGAGCTCGTCGCCTTCCTCGTCGTCCACGCCGGCTGCCCACAGGCCCGGCAGCGGATAGCCATGCTCTTCTGGCCGGACTCGACCGATGAGCAGGCGCTCACCAACCTGCGCCGCGAACTGCACCACCTTCGATCCGCGCTGCAGGACGATTCATCCCTCGTCGTCACGTCGAAACAGCTGGGCTGGCAGGACACTGATACCTGCCGGGTCGACGTCCGGGCCTTCGAGGCGGGGCACCGCGCGGCGATGCTCGCGGTCGGAGCAGGCGACACGCACACCGCGCTCGAGCGGGCCGCAGCAGCCGTCGACGTCTACCGCGGGGAGCTGCTCCCGGCCGCGTTCGACGACTGGCTGCTCGAGGCCAGGTCCGAGCTCGAGCGCAAGTGCGTCGAGCTGGTCGACCTCGTCTGCGCGGCCCGGACAAAGCTGGGCGACCTGCCCGGCGCCGCGGATGCCGCGCGACGGCGGATCCAGCTCCGGCCGCTGGAGGAGCTGGGCTATCGCCGGCTGATCGAGTTGCAGGGCGAGCTCGGCGATCGCGCCGGCGCGGTGAGCACCTACCACCACTGCGCCTCCGTCCTCGAACGCGAGCTCGGGATCGAGCCGGATCCCGCAACGCGCAGGGCGCTCGATCGCCTCCTGGCCCGGACCGTCGCCTCACCTGCCGGCCCGCCTCGCACCGCACCGCCGTCGGGTCGGTCCGGTCCCGCCCCGTCCCGGCTCATCGGCCGCAACGCCGAGCTCGGCCTGGTCCACGAGCTGTGGCGGCGCGCAGCGGATGGCCGGCCCAGCCTGGCGCTCGTGTGCGGCGACCCCGGCGTCGGCAAGACTCGCCTGGTTGCCGAGCTGGCCGGTCTGGTCGGCCAGCACGGCGCGGTGGTGGCGAGCGCGCAGTGCTTCGGGACGGCCGGGCAGCTGGCGCTGTCGCCGGTGGCCGACTGGCTGCGCGCGCCGGCCGTGCGCACGGCGATGGACGCGCTCGACCCGGTGTGGCAGGTGGAGGTGGAGCGCCTGGTGCCGTCCGGTGGCCCGTCGGGTAGGGCAGTGGCGGCGTCCGGGCCGGTACCCAGCTCGCGGGCGATGGTCGACGCCTGGCAACGGCACCGCTTCTACGAAGGCCTGGCCCGCGCACTCATCGCCGTCGGCCGCCCGTTGCTGCTGGTGCTCGACAACCTGCAGTGGTGCGATCAGGAGACCCTGTCGTTCCTGACGTTCGGCCTCGGCCTGACGGCTGACGCACCGGTCATGGTGGCGGCAACCGTGCGCGACGGCGGCAGCTCGGCCGTTCTCGCCGACTGGACGGCCAGGATGCGGGCCACCGGCCTGCTGACCGAACTCGTGCTGAAACCGCTGGACCTCACCGACACGGTGCGCCTGGCCGAGACGATCACCGGCCGGCCACTCGCCACGGACGACGCGGACCTGCTCCAGGCTGCGACGGGCGGATTCCCGCTGCACATCGTGGAGGCGGCCCGCAGCAGCGCTGAGCGGGGAGCTGACGGCCCGCTGCCCGCCGACGACCTGGCCGCGGTGTTGCGCAATCGGCTCGAGCAGGTCACCGCGTCGGCGCGCGAGGTGGCCGGCCTGGCCGCAGCCGTGGGCCGGAACTTTTCGCTGGACCTGCTCACCGAGGCCAGCGACCTCGACGCCGATAGCGTGGTGCGTGCGGTCGACGAGCTGTGGCGACACCGGATCCTGCGCGAACTCGGTGACGGTTACGACTTCTCGCACGACCTGCTGCGCGATGCCGCCTACGCGCAGATCAGCCCGCCGCAGCGATGGCTGCTGCACCGGCGCATCGCACAGGGCCTCGAACTGCTGCACGCCGACGAACCCGACGCCGTCTCCGCCCAGCTCGCCGAGCAGTGCGCGCGCGGCGGGCGGGGTGAGCGCGCCGTCGCGTACTACCGGCGGGCCGCGGACGTGGCCGGCCGGATGTACGCCCACGCCGAGGCGATCCGGCTGCTCGAGGAGGCGCTGGCGATCGTGCGGGCCCTGCCCGACTCGCTCGTGCGGAGCCGGAAGGAACTCCAGTTGCTCGAGGCGATGGCGGCGCCGCTCAACGCGAGGTACGGCTACTCGTCCAGCGCGCTTCGGCAGACCCTGGAACGCTCGATCGAGCTGGCGGAGACGACCGGGCAGCGGAGCTCGGCACTCACCGGCCTGGTCGGGCTCTGGACGTCGCAGTTCGTCCAGGGCTACGCGCAGGACGCGCACCGGACGGCGACCCGCGCGCTGGCCCTGGTCGATCCCGGCTCGGAGCTCAGCGGGCCTGCGCACTTCGCGGTCGCGGGATCGGCCGTCAGCCTCGGCCGTCCTGCCGAGGCGCTCCGACACTTCGAGCTGGCGGCCGAGTTCGGCACGACCCAGTCGTTGAGCGTGGGCACCCGTCCGGACGTGCACGGCCGGGCCTGGGCGGCGCACGCGCACTGGTTGCTCGGCCACGACGAGGACGCCCTGACGACCTGCACGGCGGCCATTGCCCTGGCCCGCACGTCCGACACGCCCTACAGCCTGGCGGTGGCACTGGCCTACGGCTGCATCACCCATCAGCTGCGGCAGGACGTCGGCGCGCTGCGCGAGAGCGTCGCCGAGCTGCGCGGGCTGTGCGAGCGGTACGACTTCGCCTACTACCGCGAGTGGGGACTGATCCTCGACGGATGGAGCCGCACGGACGGGTCGGGGCTGCAGATCGCCCGGCGCGGCGTGGAGCGGCTCTCCGCGGCGGGCTCGTTCGCGCGCATGCCGTACTGGCTGTCCCTGGTCGCCGACCTGGCGCACCGAGACGGGCAGCCCGAAACCGCACGGTCGAAGCTCGACGCCGCTGCAGCCGCGGGACTGGCACGTGATGACGTGTGGTGGCTGCCCGAGGTGCTGCGCATGCGAGCGGCCTACGACGACGGCGATGCGGCCGTGGCGCGACTTGAGTCCGCGACAGCACTCGCCTCCGCGCACGGCAGCGTCACGCTGGTCGAACGATGCGCGCACGACCTCGCTCTGCGTGGCGTTCCGAACGGGGCGTTCGGCGTTCCCGCGACGCGTTGATGAGCCACCCGCGTTCGCGAACGCTGCGCGAACGGCGCGTTCCTAGCGTGGACTGCGAGGCGCTCGCCCGGTGAGTGCCCGAACGAGCAGGAGCCTGCCTTGACCGTCACCTCGCAACGCGTCGCGGATGCGCCATACCCGGAACTCGCCGCGGAACTCCGCGGCGAACTGATCCTGCCGGCCGACCCCGGCTACGACTCGGCACGTGCCGTGTACAACGCGATGATCGACAAGCGCCCGGCGGCCATCGCACGGTGTCGCGACGCCGCCGACGTCGTCGCCGCCGTGCGGTTCGCCCGCGCCCACGATCTCGAAATCGCGATTCGCGGCGGCGGTCACAACGCGGCCGGCCACGGGGTGTGGGACGGCGCGCTCGTCATCGACCTGTCGCTGCTGCGCAGTACCACCGTCGACCCGGCAGCGCGCACCGTCCGCGTCGATCCGGGCTGCACCTGGGGGGACGTCGACCATGCGACCGTGGCCTTCGGCCTGGCCACGCCGTCGGGGTTCCTCGCCTCGACCGGGGTTGCCGGCCTGACGCTCGGCGGCGGGATCGGGTACCTGTCGCGACGCTTCGGCCTCACCGTCGACAACCTGCTCTCGGCCGACGTCGTCCTCGCCGACGGCACCCTCGTCACGGCCAGCGAGACCTCGCACCCCGACCTGTTCTGGGCGTTGCGCGGCGGCGGCGGCAACTTCGGCGTCGTCACGTCGTTCACCTTCCGGTGCCACGAGATCGGCGAGCACGGCACGATCGTCGGCGGCCCGGTGCTCTACGACTTCGCCGACACCGCCGACGTCATGCGCTGGTACCGCGAACTGCTGCCGTCGCTGCCCGAGGAGCTGAGCGGCTGGATCGGCCTGATCACGATCCCGCCCGCTCCGCCGTTCCCCGAACAGCTCTGGGGCCGCAAGTCGTGCGCGATCGTGTGGTGCTACACCGGGCCGCACGACCGCGCCGACGACGTCCTGGCGGCCGTCAAGTCCTTCGGCTCGCCACTGCTGATCGGGCTGCACGAGCTGCCGTTCACCGCGCTGCAGAGCGCGTTCGACGGGCTGTACCCCGCCGGGCTGCAGTGGTACTGGCGCGCGGACTTCTTCAACGAGATCAGCGATCGCGCGATCGAGGTGCACACCAAGTTCGGTGCGCTCCTGCCGACCGGTCACTCGACCATGCACCTCTACCCGATCGACGGCGCTGCCAGCCGCCTGCCCGCCGATGCGACGGCGTTCGCCTATCGCGATGGCGGCTGGGCCGGGGTCATCGTGGGCGTCGATCCCGACCCGGCCAACGCCGATGCGATCTCGCAGTGGGCACGCGACTACTGGACGGAGCTGCACCCGACTTCCTCGGGTGGCGCCTACGTCAACTTCCTCATGGACGAGGGCCAGGACCGGGTGCGCGCGTCGTACCGCGGCAACTACGACCGCCTCGCCCAAGTGAAGCACCGGTACGATCCGGACAACGCCTTCCACGTCAACCAGAACATCCGACCGGCGGGAGGCGCGGTTTCCTAGCTAACTCCGCGACCGACGCTACGGCTCCAGCGAGCCCGGGTCGGCCGGAACGTCGACGGCCAGTTCGCGAAGCACTTCCAGCGCGACGATGCCGAGCACCGCCTCGTTGGTCGAGGCGAGCACGACGGGCGCCGCAACGCCGTCGTTGTAGGCGCGGGCCCAGTTCACCGCCGTCACGCACCAACGATCGCCCGGCACCAGGCCCGGGAAGCCGTACTGCGGCAGCGGGGTCGACAGATCGTTGCCGATGCCGCGCTGGTGCGTGAGGAAGTCCGCCGTCACCACCGCGCAGATGGTGTGGCTGCCGAGATCCTCGGGGCCGGTGCTGCAGCAGCCGTCGCGAAAGAATCCGGTCAGCGGGTCGGTGCCACACGGCTCCAGCTCGTCACCGAGCACATTGCGCTCTGTCACGGTTCCAGCATCTCGCATCTCGCATGGCGGGTATCGGTCGGGTCATGACGGTTGCTCACCTGCTGCGAGTCGTAACGGGACAGCGCGTTGTGCAGCGCGGCGCGGGTGCTGATCCCCAGCTTCGGGAAGGTGTGGTGCAAGTGGGCGGCGACGGTTCGATGCGACATCAGCAGCTGGTCGCCGATCTGCGTGTTGGTGAGGCCGCGCGCCGCAAGCGGCGATCTTGAACTCCTGCGCGGTCAGGACGCGTGACCAGGCATCGTGACGCACCAGCGAGTGTCCGCTGGCGCGGAGGGAATCGGCGGCCTGCTCGGCCCACGGTGTCGCGCCGAGCTGAAGATCGAGCGCGCGGCATCCAGGTGACGCCGCGCCGCGGTGTAGCTGCGCATCCGGCGTAGGCGCAGTCCGCAGGCGAGCTCGATCCGTGCCCGTTCGAACGGCCAGCCCTCGACCCCGGGCAGCGTGAGCGCGCGTTCGAACAACACCGGCGCGCCGTCGTCGGACGCCACGAGTGCTTCGGCTCCGACGACGACGGCGCCGATCCGCGTCGACACGCCGGCGCAGCCGGATTCGCAGATGATCCTCACGTGAGTGCGAGTGTGCTCGGCGTGACCGGCGTACAAGGCAGCTTCGGCGAAGTCGAGGGTGAGTTGGGGTACGAGAGGGAACTCGGAGAACGGGTTGCCGAGCGGCACGATCTGCACGAGCTCGCCGTAGGCCTCCGCCCACTCGGCATGTGCTCCACTGCGCGCGGGACATGGAACTGCACTTCGACGGCCTTCGACCGGAACGGCGCCACCCAGGCCAGCGTGTCCTCGACGACGCGAAGGACTCGCGCGAGGCGAGAGACTGGGCGGGTGAGCCTAGAAGCGAGGTCGGACGCCGGCTGGTCGGTCGGTGCCGCGGCCGAGCGCGTCGGCGTCAGCGTGTCGACCCTGCGCAGCTGGGAGTCCCGCTACGGCCTCGGGCCGCGCGGCCGTACATCCGGTGGCCACCGCCGCTACACCGCTACGGACGTCGCGCGCCTGCAGCGCTTGCATCATCTGGTGCAGAGCGGGGTCCCGACCGGCGCCGCCGCCATGGCCGTCCGGGAGGGGCCCTCCCGCGATCCAGGGCGGGCCAACGGCGCTAGTGGAAACGGCGCTGCGGCGGTGGAGCGGTTGCGCGCGTCGATCGACGCGTTCGACATCGCCGTTGCCGAGCGGATCGCCCGGCGGGTGCTGGACGAGCGGGGCACCGTCGCGGCCTGGGCGCAGGTCTTCACGCCCGTGCTGCAGGCGCTCGGGCAGCGGTGGGAGTCCTCCGGCGCCGGGATCGAGTGCGAGCACCTGGCCGCGGAGCTGATCGGGGCCGCGCTGGCCGACCACCGCCGCCGCCGGCGGGTGCGAACCGCGGCACCGCGCGGCGGCGCGCTGTTGGCCGCGGCACCTCTCGAAGGGCACAGCCTCCCCCTGCACGCGCTTGCCACCGCGCTCGCCGAGCACGGCATCGCGAGCACCGTCCTGGACAGCCTGCCCGCGGTCGCGCTGCGTGCCGCGGTCGAGCAGGTCCAGCCGGCTGCCGTCGTGGTGTTCGCGCGCAGCCGCGACACCGCCGACGGGCGAGCGTTGCGGCGTCTGGTCGCGCGGGTGCCGCTGCTGTGTGCGGGCGGTCCGGGATGGCCGGCGCGGCTACCCGCCGGCGTGACGCACGCACCCGACCTAACCGCCGCGCTCGACCTGCTCCGCGCCGCGATCGGTCAGGCAGCCGGCACCGGGTAGACCGCGGGCATGAGGATTCGCTGCGCCATCCCAGCCTGACCGTCGCCGTCGCCGTCACCGTCGCGGACGTGCCGGGGCTGGCGGCGGCGCTGAACCTGTGACCCGATCAGCGTGTCGGCGGCGAAGCGGCGACCGGATCCGGGTACCGCAACGCCTGCCGCGACGGCTCCGGCAGCCGCCACGGCTCGTGGATGACGGTCGCGGGCAGATCGGCCAGCTCCGGAACCCAGCGGCGGACGTAGTCGCCATCGGGGTCGAAGCGGTGCGCCTGACGGATCGGGTTCAGCCGCCGGTAGGGACGGGTGTCGGTGCCCGTGCCGGCCACCCACTGCCAGTTCAGGCAGTTGTTGGCGAGGTCGCCGTCGAGCAGGTGCGTGAAGAAGTGCGCGGCTCCAGCCCGCCAGTCCAAACCCAGGGTCTTGGTGAGGAAGCTGCCGGTGATCAGCCGGGCCCGGTTGTGCATCCACCCCTCGGCGACGAGCTGCCGCATGCCGGCATCCACGACCGGGTAGCCGGTCTGGCCCGCCTGCCAAGCGTGCAACAGCTCGGGGTCGTCGCGCCACGCCCGGTTGCGGTCCCGGTAGTCGGCCCACGCCGCGTCCGGGCGCGCGGCGAGCACCTGGGCGTGGAAGTCGCGCCACGCGAGTTGCCGGACGAACGCATCGGCCCCGGCGCCGGGCCCGCCGCGCGCGCGGACGCGGGCGACCAGCTCCACCGCGGAGATGCAGCCGAAATGCAGGTACGGCGACAACCGGGACGTGCCGTCGACGGCGAGCAGGTCGTGCCGGTCGGCGTAGTCGGCCAAGCCGTGCGACAGCCACCGCGCGGCCCGCTGCCGGCCCGCCACTTCACCCCCGCGCGGCAACGCGTGCCGGTCGTCGCGTGACGGCAGCGGAGTCTCGGCGACCCCGTCCGGCATGCTGATCCGGCGCGGGACGGGAGCCAGGTCGCGCAGCGGCCTGTCGCTCCAGCGGCGCCAGTACGGGGTGAACACCGCGAAATGATCCGAACCGGCCGGCACCAGCGCTCCGGCGGCGTGCACCGCGTGCACCCCGTCCTGCACGACCAGATCGCGTCCTTGCTCGGCGAGTGCGGACCGCAGAGCGTGCTCGCGCCCCGTCGCGAACCGCGACACGTCGGCCGACACGTGCACCGCGGCAGCGTCGACCTGCTCAGCCAGCCGGACGACCTCGTGCCGGAGCTCGCCACGGCGCACCACGAGTCGCCCGCCGCGCGCCCGCAACGCGCCGTCGAGATCAGCCAGGCAGTCGGCCAGGAAGGCCCCGCGATGATGGCCGGCGAAGCCGAGTTCGTCGATGCGCCGGTCGGCGACGAACAGCGGAACCACCAGGTTCCCGCGGCTGGCCGCGGCGAGCATCGGATTGTCGTGTACCCGAAGATCACGGGTGAACAGGGCGATCACGACCGCCACCGGCACTTCCTTCCGAACCGTCGAAGGCACCCGCGGGACTCGCCAGCGGTAGTCGATGCATAGGTTGCGCGTAGGTTCGATCGTGACGAGTCTAGCCGTGCGGTGAGGGCGCGGCAGCCCGTTGAATGATCCGACCGGCAGGAGAGGCATCGTGGGCATACAGGCGACGGCAGTGGTGCCGTTCCCGATCGAGGAAACCTTCGCGTGGCACGAGCGCCGCGGCGCGTTACAGCGGCTGGTGCCGCCGTGGCAGCCACTGCGCGTGCAGCGCGAACCGGACAACTTGCGCGACGGTCGGGCCGAGCTGCGACTGCCCGGTGGCCTGGTCTGGATCGCACAACACAGGGACTACCAGCCGCCGCACCAGTTCGCCGACCGGCTTTCGAACCTGCCGCTTCCCTGGCGCCACACCCACCGGTTCGAAGCCGTCGGCTCCGAGCAGACGCGCGTCATCGACCAGGTCGACACCCCCGTCCCAGCTTCCGCGCTGCGTTCGACGTTCGCCTATCGGCACCGGCAACTGGCCGACGACCTTGCCGTCGCCCGGGCAGCGGAGCAGCTGCGGCCCGCACCGCTGACGGTCGCCATCACCGGATCTTCCGGTCTCGTCGGCACCGCGCTGAGCGCCTTGCTCGGCGTCTGCGGCCACCGCGTCATCCGGCTCGTCCGGCGCGCGACCAGCGCTCCCGACGAGCGGCCGTGGAACCCCGCAGCTCCCGACCCCGCGATGCTGGCCGGCATCGACGCCGTCGTGCATCTGGCCGGTGCGTCGATCGCCGGCCGGTTCACCGACGACCATCGCCGGGCCATCCGCGACAGCCGCGTCGAGCCGACCAGGCGTCTCGCCGAGCTGATCGCCGCGCAACCCACCGGCCCGGACACCCTGATCTGCGCGTCTGCGATCGGCTACTACGGTCCCGACCGCGGCGACGAACTGCTCGACGAGGACGCCGAGCGTGGCGACGGCTTCCTCGCCGACGTCGTCACCGCCTGGGAAGGCGCCACCACACCGGCCAGCGCCGCCGGCATCCGCGTTGCCCACATCCGCACCGGCATCGTCCAATCGCCTCGCGGCGGGGCACTCCGGCTGCAACGCCCGCTGTTCGCCGCCGCCCTGGGCGGACGCCTCGGCGACGGTCGGCAGTGGACCTCGTGGATCGACCTCGACGACCTGACCGACATCTACCTGCGTGCCGTGCTCGACACCGCGCTGGCCGGGCCGGTCAACGCCGTCAGCCCCCAGCCCGTCCGCAACGAGGACTACACCGCAACGCTGGCCCGCGTCCTGCGCCGGCCGGCACTGCTGCCCGTCCCTGCTGCCGGTCCGCGGCTGCTGCTCGGCCGCCAAGGGGCGCGCGAGGTCGCGCTTGCCGGCCAGCTGGTCATTCCCGCTCGGCTGACAAGCACCGGCCATTCCTTGCGTCGACCGCAGCTGGAGGATTGCTTGCGGCACCAACTCGGTCACCTGCGATGACCCCTGCGGGCGCCCAGGCTGTGCAGCTTCTGCGGAGGTTTCCCCACCCCGATGTCGGGGTCGGCCCGGATGGAGCACGAGCAGGACGGACTCCACCGGTCGCGCATGCGGCGCTCGGAGCCGCGCCGGCGCTCGGCGAACCCGCTCCCGGTCGGCGGCGTGTCTGTGCGTTTCGGTTCGTGGCTGAAGGCGGCTGCCGCACCGTGAGGGTCGGCCGGTCGGTGCGGAGCTGGCCGTCGAATGCAATGGCCCCTGTCCCAGTCCGAGACCTTGGGAGTCTCAGCCGCCGGTCCAGCAGCCCATGATGACGGCGGCAATTTCGTAAGCGAAGTCGGCTCGGTGTTCGTGGAGCCGGCCGGTTTGCGGTTGCAGGCCGGAGGTGTCTACTCGGAGGGTGTCGTTGTCCTTCTGCAGCACAAGGACGCCGTTCGTGGTGCCGAACGCGGTCTTGGTGAGACCCACGAGGTTCTTGGCGTCGGCGATGGCCGGACGCAGTCTGGCGGTGTAGGCGGCTGCGGCGGGGACGTCGGCCGACTCGTGCACGGAGAGCACGATCGTGCCCATCGGGAGGCGGTAGGTGCAGGTGTAGGTTCCGCCCTGCCAGGTTGCGGCCGGCTTCGGGTCAGGCGTCACGGAGAGCACTGTGGCGATGTTGTCGCGCGTCTCGTCGGTGCAGATCATCTTCGCTGCCGCCGATGGGGCGGTACCGGGCGAGCCGGGCGCCATGGTCGAGCCGTCCGGCATCACCATGCCCGGCGTCATCTGGCCCGCGCCCATGGTGGAGCCATCGGGCATGACCATGCCGGCTGTCATCTGCTGGTGGCTGGAAGACTTGGGTGGCGAGCTGGCGGCCGCGGCGCACCCGGCGAGCGGCAGTGCTGCGGCTGCCAGCAGGCAGAGGGCCAGAGTGTTGGTCTTCACTGGAACGTCCCTTCCAATGTGTAGGGCGAGGCGGGGGCGAAGGTAGCCCACCGCCAAGCGCGGTGTGGCGCGAGTTTGTGGTCGAGTGCTGGGGCGGCTATGCGGACGGTTCGGGGTACGGCGAGCCACAGGCCCCCGAACAGCACCGCGTACATGATCGCGGCGCCGATGTCGCTGCCGCCGCTGGCGTAGGGGCCGCCGAAGCCTTCACCGATTGCCCAGATGAGCAGCGCGAGGACGATGCCGCCGGTGAATCCGACGCGTTGCGCGATCCCGAGGATCAGGCTCAGGGCGATCGCGGTCTCGGCGAGGGCGAGGAGCACGGCGAAGAGCGTCGGGGCGTGAGCGATGCTCTGGTCCCAGAATGAGAACCATCCCGCCAGCCATCGCGGCTGCCCCTGCGCCGCGTCGGTGATCATCGACGGGTAGGTGTCGCGGAAGCCGGGTTGCCATTTCAGCGCGGCGTCGAGGGCCCAGATGAGCCCGAACCCGACCCGGACCCAGTGGTATCTGCGCACGGCGGCGGGATCGGCTGCCGGGGGGGCCGGCGGTGGGGGGCTTACCGACGTTCGGGCCAGCAGTTGTGTCATGACGGTCCTCACTGATAGAGGGGGAGTGCGCGGGCCCGCGCTCGAGGGTGTCGGGCGTGGGGTGTGGTCAGGTGTGGTGGGAGGAGACGAGGTCGGCGTAGACGACGATGTTGGATTCGTAGCTGCGCTCGGAGGAGTTGAACGTGCCGCCGCAGGTGATCAGCCGTAGTGCGGCGTTGTCGGTGTTGCCGTACACGGCGTCGGTGGGGAAGCCCGCCTTCTTGTATTCGTTGACGTGGGTCACTTCGAACACGGCGACGGTGCCATCGGCGCGGGTCACCTCGATCGTGTCGCGCTGGCGCACTTTGCCCAGGTCGAAGAACACGCCCGGTCCGTAGGCTGCGGAGTCGACGTGGCCGATGATGGTCGCCGGGCCGAGTTGGCCGGGGGTCGGTGAGACGGTGAGCCAGTAGGCGTGCGAGTCGCGCACGAGCGGGGGTGTCTGGATCTGCCCGTCCTTGGTGAGTCCGATCTGCTTCAGGTTCGAGTTCACGCCGATCGCGGGCACCGTCAGGTGGGTCGGGATCGAGCGGGCCAGGATCGGCCCGTGCACGCTCGGCGTGGTCGCCGCCGGCTTGGCCGTGGATGCATCCGAGCCAGGCGGCGGAGTGCCCGGCGAGCGCGCCGTGGAGGGGGTGACCGCGACCGGGCTCGCGGCCGAGGCCGGCGGCTGCGGCGCCGATTTCTGGGCCTGTACCGCGATGACGATGGCGATCACCCCACAGACCAGGAGCACCACGCCCGCCAGGCTCAGAACCCTCATCCGGGTCGTCAGCCGGCGGGCGTGGGCGCTCATGGTTTACCTATTTCCTGGTTTCCCTCGGTGGTTAGTTCTGCTGTCCGAAGCGCCGGCGGGCGAGGAACACGCCGCCTGCGGCCAGGATCAGCCCACCGCCGAGGCCGAACAGCGCCTCGTCCTCGATCCCCGCGGTGCTACCCCCGCCGGTCGGGCTCGAACCCACCGGGGTGGCCGACATCTGCGAGGCCTGCAGCGCGCCGCACAGCGCCGGGGCGGTCCCGATCAGCGCGAGCTTCTTGCTCGCCCCGGGCAGGGTGACACCCAGCGAGTTCGGCGTGGTCAGCGAGGCCTTCGGCGCGTTGGCCGGGTTCAGGCCGTGCACGACGATGACTGCCTTGTTGTTCTGGATCGCCGACAGGGTGGTCTGGTTGATGGTGAACGTGCGCTTGTAGGTGAAGCTGCCGCCACCGGGAGCGACCGTCACGTCGGTCGCCGACTTCGCGCTGGTGTCGCCCTTGGTCGACAAGGTGGTGCCGATCATGCCGTACGCGGGCTGTCCTTCGACGGTGCTGATCACGCCGTCACCGTTGGTGTCGGCCGAGGAGGTTGGGCAGGTGTCCTGGCCGTTGATGTGGATGTGTTGCACGTGCGGGAACGGCGCGCCGGCGAAAGCCGCCGGGATACCGAGCGAGGCCAGTGTCGTCTTGTCCGTCGGCAACTTGGTCGCCAGGCCGTTGACCTGCTCACTGACCGTGGCCTGGTCACCGTTGAGCGTCAGCGTGAGCTTCCCGGAGGCGGCGCCGGACGGTGTGTTCGGCGACACGGCGTTCAATGTGGCCTGGTAGGTGGTGGTCTGGGTGGCCGCGTTGGCGGGCATGGCTAATGCCAGGCCGGCCAGCCCGGCGATGCCGAGCGCGGCGACCGGCGCCGCCAGCCGTAGAGACTTGTTCATGTCGTGGTTCCCCTTCTGATCGAGGGCGCCGGGCGGGTGCCCGGTGCTGACCGGCCCGCTGCGTTTCTCGGGATCCGGTCGAGCCGAGTTCTCGGCCCGATGCAAGCGATTCGGAGCAACCTCGCGTGCGGATTGCGCTGGTCGGCAACTGCTCTCCGAGCGCGTCGCCGCCGGCGTGCCGCCGGGCCTGGGCGTTGTCCAATCCGGACGGGCGGCCGGCACGAATCCCTCAGGCAGATCAAGACGATGGCCACGATTCGGAGGTGAACGCCATGGCGCGGCGCCGGGTAGCGGTCGTCGGCAGTGGGGTTGCTGGCCTGACGGCGGCCTACATCCTGCAACGCGGCACCGATGTCACGCTGTTCGAGGCGGACGATCGCCTCGGCGGGCACGCCCACACCCACGAGCTGAGCGATGCTTCCGGCCGCCCGGTCCTGGCCGATTCGGGGTTCCTGGTGCACAACGCGCACACCTACCCGAACCTGCTGCGCCTGTTCGCCGAACTGGGCGTCGCGACACAGGATTCGGACATGAGCATGTCGATTCGCTGTTGCGGCTGCGGGCTGGAGTACGCCGGCGGCCGCGGGCCGGGCGGGCTGTTCCCGAGGATCGGCAACGCCACCAGTCCGCGGTACCTGCTGCTGCTGGGCGAGGTCGTGCGCTTTCATCGGCGGGCGCGAGCGCTGCTCGACGTCCAGGACCGCCCGGACGCCGATCAGACGCTGGCGCAGTTCGTGCGCCGTGGACGGTTCAGCCGCTACTTCTGCACGCACTTCCTCACCCCGCTGGTCTCGGCGGTCTGGTCGTGCCCGCCACAGCTGGCGGGGCAGTACCCGGCGCGGTACCTGTTCGCGTTTCTGCGCAACCACGGCATGCTCACCGTGACCGGCTCACCGCGGTGGCGCACCGTTGTCGGCGGCTCGGCCAGCTACGTCAAGCACGCGGTCAAGGCGCTGTCCGCGGTGCACACCAGCACCCCGGTGCGCAGCCTGGCCCGCGATCGCGACGGTGCAGAGGTCCGCGACGGCGACGGGCAGCTGCACCGCTTCGACGCCGCGGTGATCGCGACCCATCCGGACCAGGCGCTCGCGCTGCTCGCTCACCCGACGCCGGCCGAACGCGCCACGCTGGGGGCCTTTCGCTACTCGCTCAACCCGACCGTGCTGCACACCGACACCTCGGTGCTGCCTCGATCGACGCGTGCTCGGGCGTCGTGGAACTACGTGCTGCCCGGCTGCGACGCGCCCGCGTCGGCGGTGCGGGTCAGCTACGACCTGACCCGGCTGCAACGCCTGCACGCGTCCTCGCGCTACCTTGTCACGCTCAACGAGCACGGCACGGTCCGCCCCGAGACGGTGATCGAACGGATGGTGTACCAGCACCCGATCTACACCCCCGACTCCGTCGCCGCACAGGCCGACCTGCCCGCGCTCAATGACGGCGTGCTCGCCTTCGCCGGCGCCTACCACGGGTGGGGATTTCACGAGGACGGCTGTGCCGCCGGGGTACGCGCCGCGGCTAGCCTCGGGGTGAACTGGTGAGCGGCCGGCCGGGCGCGCCGACCCGAAAGGCGGCGGGCGCGGCCACGCCGGCGTGTTACGACGTGCGGATCACCCACCACCGCCGCGACCCGCTGGACTACAGATTCAGCAACACGGCGCGGACGTGGCTGGTCGATCTGGACGCGCTGCCCCAGCTGCCACGCGGGCTGGGCCGGCTGTGCCGCTTCGACCCGCGTGATCACCTGCTCGACGGTGCCGCGCACGTCCGGCGCGAAACGGTCCGCACGAACGTGAACCGGTGGCTGCTCGAGCGCGGCGTGCCCCGTCCGGCGCGGGTCCTCATGCTCGCCGGCCCGCGGGTGCTGGGCTACGTGTTCAACCCGCTGAGCGTCTTCTACTGCTACACCCCCGACGGGCGGCTCGAGTACGTCGTCGCCGAGGTCCGCAACACCTACGGCGGCCGGCACTGCTACCTGCTGCACCCGGGCCCGCGCTCGTGCGAGCAGGTGGACAAGGTGTTCTACGTGTCACCGTTCCACCCGGTCGACGGGCGCTATGAGATCCGGGTACCCGAGCCCGGGGATCGACTCGCGGTGACGGTCACGCTGCACCGCCCGGGTGCCGGCGCTTTCACCGCGGTCATGACCGGAACCCGACGATCATCGGCGTCGCTGTGGTCCGCGCTGCGCACACCGCTGGCCACCCGCGCGGTGATGGTGCACATCCGCCGGCACGGAATCCGGCTCTACACCAAGGGATTGCGACCGGTCCCGCAGCCCCGGCGGGCACGATCACCGCAGGTGACCAGGTGACCGCCACGTGCGCACGGCCGGCCGGGATCGACGCGCGGCGCTGGCCGGACATCGTGAGCGTCCCGCACAACGCGTGCCGCGCCGCCGCCGCGCGTGCACTGGTGCGCCACGCGCTGCGCGGGCTGCCGCTGCGGGTGAGCGGCCCCGACGGGTGGGCGTTGGGCTCCGGTACCGGGGCCGACCCGCTGTTGCGGCTGCGCCGCCCGGACGACTTCTACCACCGCCTCGGGGCCGGCGGGCTGATCGGTTTCGGTGAGGCATTCATGGCCGGCGACTGGGACAGCGGCGACGGCGACGCATTGGTCGCGCTGCTCACCGTGCTCGCCGCCCGGCTGGACACGCTGGTGCCACCCTGGTTGCAGCGGTTGCGGAACGTGGCTCTGGCCCACCGTCCGGTGAGCCAGGACAACACGCCCGCGGGCGCGCGGGCGAATATCCGCTGGCACTACGACCTGTCCAACGAGCTGTTCGCGCTGTTCCTGGACGAGTCGATGACCTATTCCGCCGCGCTGTTCACCGACAGCCCCGCAGGCAGCACCGAAAGCCTTGCGGCCGCACAGCGGCACAAGATCGACCGGCTGCTCGATGCCGCCGGCGTGCGCGCCGGTAGCAGGGTGCTCGAGATCGGTACCGGCTGGGGGGAGCTCGCGATCCGGGCCGCCGCGCGTGGCGCCCGGGTCAGCACCATCACGATCTCGACCGAACAGGCCCGGCTGGCTCGGGAACGGGTCGCCGCCGCCGGATTTGGTGGACGGGTCGAGGTACGGCTGGCCGACTACCGCGAGCTGCGCGGGCAGTTCGATGCGGTGCTCAGCGTCGAGATGATCGAAGCCGTCGGCGCGAACCACTGGCAGGAGTACTTCACGGCCATCGAACGGCTGCTCGCACCCGGCGGGCGGGCCGCGCTGCAGGCGATCACCATGCCGCACGAGCGGATGCTGGCCAGCTGCGAGAGTTACACCTGGATCGTGAAGTACATCTTCCCGGGCGGGCAGATCCCGTCCGTGCCGGCGATCGAGAGCCATGCCGTGGCGGCCGGGCTGCGTGTCGGCTCGCGGCTGATGTTCGGGGCGCACTACGCCGAGACGTTGCGCCGCTGGCGCGTCGCGTTCGACGAGCACACCGATGCCGTGGCCCGACTCGGATTCGACGACACGTTCCAAGCGATGTGGCGGCTGTACCTGGCCTACTCCGAGGCCGGGTTCCGCTCCGGCTACCTCGACGTCGCCCAGGTCGCGCTCACGAAACCCGCGGGCCCGTGACACCCATCGCCGCGCGGCTGGCCGACTTGATCGCGGCGCACCTCGACGGCCCGCTGCCGATACGGATCCGAGCCTGGGACGGCAGCCAGGCCGGGGCGCCGGACGCGCCCACCGTCACGATCAACTCCCGGCGGGCGCTGCGCCGGCTGCTGTGGCACCCGGGAGAACTCGGGCTGGCCCAGGCCTACGTCACCGGCGAGATCGACGTGTCCGGCAGCGCGGAGGCGTTGCCCGACGGGCTGTCACGGATGTGGCAGGCCAGCACCGCCGCGCATGCCCGGCGCCGGCACCAGCGGCGGTTGCCGCCGTGGACAGCCGCCGTCTGGCTCGCGCGACTGGGCGCGCTGGGGCCGCGACCTGCGCCACCGGCCGTGCAGGCCCGCCAGCGTGGCCGCGCACACAGCCTCACGCGTGACCGCGCCGTGATCGCACACCACTACGACCTGTCCAACGAGTTCTACGCGCTGATCCTGGACGAGTCCATGGCCTACTCCTGCGGCTACTACCCGCGCGAGGGGATGAGCCTGGCGCAGGCCCAGCGCGCCAAGCTCGACCTGATCTGCACCAAGCTGGAACTACGTCCCGGCCAACGGCTACTGGACGTGGGTTGCGGGTGGGGGTCACTGATCCTGCACGCCGCCGAGCACTACGGCACCACCGCACTCGGCGTGACGCTGTCCAAACGCCAGCATCAGTTCGTCACCACGCGGATCGCCCAACGCGGGCTCGCCGACCGGGTGCAGGTGCGGGTACAGGACTACCGCAGCCTGCACGAGCCGCCGTTCGACGCGGCCGCCTCGATCGAGATGGGCGAACACGTCGGCCAGGCGAACTACCCCCGCTACGCGGCGACGCTGCACGCGCACCTGCGGCCGGGAGGGCGGCTGCTGCTGCAGCAGATGTCCCGCCACGTCGATGCGGCACCCGGCGGCGGAGCGTTCATCGAGGCGTTCATCGCCGCAGACATGCACATGCGCCCGCTACCGGACACCGTCGCGCTGCTGCAGGACGCGGGTCTGGAGATCCGCGGCGATCAGGCGCTGCGCGAGCACTACGCGCACACCATCGCCGACTGGCGCCGCGCACTGCACACCCACCACGAGCAGGCGGTGGACCTGGTCGGCGATCAGACGGTACGGGTATGGCAGCTGTACCTGGCCGGCGGCGAGCTCGCGTTCGAACACGGGCGCATGGGCGTCGACCAGATCCTCGCCACCCGCCGATGAACTCCGGTTTCGACGCGGCCGGGTTCCTGAACGCACTGCCCGCCACCGTGGGTTCCGTGGCCGCGGTGCTCGCCGTCACCTACCTCGCCTCACGGCGCACCGGCCGGCACTGCGTGATCGACACCGCCTGGGGGTTGATGTTCTGCGCGATCGCCCTGGCCGCGTTCGCGGCCTCGGCCGATCGCGGCGACACCGCGCGACGCTGGTTGATCCTGGCGATGACGCTGCTCTGGGGGCTGCGGCTGGCCGTGCATGTCACTCGCCGCAACCGCGGCAAGGGTGAGGATCCGCGCTACACGGCGCTGCTGGCCGGGCACGGGCGATGGTTTCCGCTCCTCGCGGTCTACCTGTCCCAAGGCGCGCTGGCGTTCCTGATATCGATGCCGATACAGGTCGCGGTGTTCCAGCGCGGCGCGCTGACCCCGCTCGCCTGGGCCGGGGTCGCGCTGTGGCTGCCCGGCATGCTCTTCGAAACGGTCGGCGACGCGCAGCTGGCCCGGTTCAAGGCCGACCCGGACCGCGGTGGCGTCCTGGACACCGGCTTGTGGCGCTACACCCGGCACCCGAACTACTTCGGCGATGCCTGCGTCTGGGCCGGGATCTTCCTGGTGGCTGCGGGGCACTGGCCCGGTCCGCTCACCGTCGCATCTCTCGCCGTGATGGTCTACCTGCTGGCGTTCGGTTCCGGCAAGGCGGTGCTCGAACGTGCGATGGCCGAGCGGCCCGGCTACCGCGACTACACGCGGCGTACATCCGGTTTCGTCCCGCTGCCGCCGCGGCGGAACTGATGCTCACGCGGGCGCAGCTGTGGGATGGCGGCGGCAATCCGAACCGGCCCGTGCGCCGAATCCCTGGGGCAGCACGGTGGCGCCACCCGGCGCCATCGGCCCGGCACCACCGCGAAAGCGGGTATGGCACAGTGGACAACGTGCGCTTCCTGCGGACCTCGTCGTCCGGCGACGGCGAACCGTCCGACGATCCCGCCGCGCACCTGCCAAAGCTGCTTGCCGGATCTGCCCGCGGCGAGCAGCAGGCCTTCGCGCAGTTGTACGACCTGACCAGTGCCCGGGTGTTCGGGATGGTGCTGCGCGTCGTGCGCGATCGCGCCCAGGCGGCCGAGGTCACCCAGGACGTGTACCTGCAGGTATGGCGCGAGGCCGCCCGATTCGACCCGACCGCCGGCACCGCGATGGCCTGGCTGCTGATGATCGCGCACCGCCGCGCGGTCGACCGGGTCCGGTCCGCACAGTCGGCCACCCGGCGCGAGGACCGCTACGCCGCCGCACACACCGAACGCCCCTACGATCAGGCCGCCGAGCAGGCACACGCGAACCTCGACGCGCAGCGGGTGCGTCGAATGCTCGACGAGCTGACCGAGGTGCAGCGCCAGGCACTGCAGTTGGCCTACTTCGGCGGCTACACCCACCGGGAAGTCGCCGACCTGCTCCACATCCCGGTGGGCACAGCCAAAACCCGAATACGCGACGGCCTGATCCGACTACGAGACACGCTGGGGGTCAACGATGAGCAACCTCAATCATGAACTCAGCACGTTGACCGGCGCCTACGCCCTCGACGCCCTCGACGAGCAGGAACGCGCCGCGTTCGAGGCCCACCTGGCCACCTGCGCCGACTGCGCTGCCGAAGTCCGCAGCCTGCGCGCCGCAGCCGCAGAACTGAGCCGGACCAGCACCACCACCGCGCCGGAAGAATTGCGCGGCAACGTCCTCGCCGCGATCGAGAACATCCGCCCCCTCCCGCCGAGCGTTGGCAACGTCGTCTCCTTCCGGGCTCACGCGGCACGCCGGTGGCTGTGGCAAGCCGTCGCCGCCGCCTGCGTGCTGCTCGCCGCAACCGCCGGGGCCTGGGGCTACCAGCAACACCACGACGCCAACCGCAGCCACGCACGTACCGCGGCAATCACCAGCGTGCTCGACAGCCGCGACGCCGCATCCGTCGCCGGCGCGGTAGCCACCGGCCACGCGAGGATCATCTACTCCAAGGCTGAGCACCGCCTCGTCCTGATCGGGCAGGACATCCCCGAACCCGCACGCGACAGGACCTACCAGCTATGGATGATCGATGCTGCCGGGCACGCCAGCTCCGGCGGCGTGTTCACACCGAATAGCAGCGGCCATGTCCTGGTGCTCGCGTCGGGGAACCTCGCAGACGTCGCGCGAATGGGCATCTCGATCGAGCCGGCCGGCGGCTCGCGGCAGCCGACGCCGGGCGCGATCATCGCCGAGATGCCCCTCTGACGTGCGCGCGTGTGCCTGTTGGCGCGCGTGCCTGTTGGAATGCCGGGCCGGGGCCGCCGCGCTGGGTATGAGGCCGGGAGTCGCGGGTGCAGGCTGCGCGATCCTCGTCGTAGGCCATGGCGCCGGTATCGCGGACCGCCCGGACAAGGAGGCGGCTCACGCGCCGACTCGTCGGCTGCTTCGATATCGCCCGAACGGTACGGCGATCGCGGCGATCCTCGAGCGAGACGACGAAGAACTTCGACGCCGCGATGGCTTTCATCGCCGACGACATCGTGTGCGACACGCCAGGCGGCACGCTCGATGGTGCGGAGGCGTTCCGGGCCTTCATGGAGCCGTTCGCCACGATTGTCACCCGCGCAGAATTGATTGCCTCGTTCGGTGACCAACGGTCCGCGGAGCTGATGTACGACACCGACTCGGCGCCGGTACCTCACGCCCTCGACGCCGAGTTCCACCGCGTTCAGGCCGGCAAGATCACCCGCATCACGATCATCGTCGACCGGCAACCATTACCGAGGTACCCCTGGCTGGGTCGGGACGCCCGGTGGCCGCAATCCTGCACCGCAGCAGGATCCCATCTGGGCAGGTCGGCACGGGGCCGCATCCAAGATCGAGCACGACTGCTCCAGGAACGATGCCAAGCTCGTTGACGGCCAACGACTCGTGGCAGACGCCCAGTTCGGATGCGGCCAGCCGGGTCAAGTAGCCCCGCGGCCGCGTCCGCTCGAACGCAACTCCGTCCAGAGGGTCAATCACTCATGCCTGCAAGCAGAGCAGCGTCAACTGTTCGACCTCGCACGCGGCGAGATTCCGACCCTTGGGCCGACGCCTATGCAACGGTGCTTCGCGCGGTTTGTCCCCACTGCGACGTGCGGCGCGAGCCTGCACAGCAACGCGAATATCCGTTTCATCGGGGGGCCGGGGTCGCTTCGGCCGTGGGCCGATGGCGGCTCGGGATGAGGGCGTGGGTCGCGCGGGTGCAGAATATGACCGCGCCGGCGAGGCTGGCGAGTGTGCCGCTGAGGAAGAACCCGACGCCGCGCCCGGCGGTACCGGTTACCGCCTGGTCGATCGTAGCGCCGGTGAGGGCGACGGTTGCCGCGGCGAAGGCCGCCGCGCCGAGCGCATCGGTCAGGCCCTCCGGTAGGACCGTCGCGGTCTGGGTGCGAGGCCGCGCCAGCGTGTAGCAGGCGAGGACGGCCAGTCCAACGAAGCCGGCGAGGGCCCGGAGCGACACCGCGTCCTGCGCGGCCTCGGCGACGGAGTGACCGCCAACGCCGAGCACCGTCGCGGCACCGACGAAGCTGTCGCCGGCCAGGGCGTTCATCACCGCGGCGATCCCACCGCTGAGGCCGACCGCGACCAGCCCGCACCCCCCGAGCAGGATCGCCGCGCGCATCACTTCAAGGACCAATGACTTGAACGAGCGCTGCCACGATCCGCGGGTGAGATTGCTCCGCGGCCCGAGGCTCCGTACCGCTTCGCGTTCGGACTCGACACGGGTCATGCCCGCCGCTTGATGCTGGCCGGCGGCAGCGTACAGGTGGTCGTTGGCCTCATCGAGCAGCCTGCGGGTGGAGCGCGCGTCGGTGTGGGTGTGGCGTAGCAGGTCGTCGAGGTAGTCCTCGATCGGTGACTGGTTCGCGTCGTTCATGCCAGCACCTCCTGCATGTGCGCCACGAAGCCTTGCCACTCGTGCCGCTGAGTGGCGAATTCCTCGCGTCCGCGCGCTGTGAGCGCGTAGACGCGTCGGCGTCGGCCCTGCGCGATCTGGATCGTGCTCGCGACAACGCCTGCCTTCTCTAGTCGGTGCAGCGCCGGGTAGATCGAGCCCTCGGCGAGGTCGAACTGTCCGTCACTGCGCTCGCGCAGCGCGGTGATGATCGCGTACCCGTGGGCGGGTCCGTGGCGCAGGACGCCCATCAACAGCAGGTCGAGGCTTCTGGTTACGTGTGCAGTTGCCATACCTATGAAGTCTAGGCATAGAGTGTCAAGGTGTCCAGTCGAGTACCACCGCGTGCGAGCCCCGATGCAGCCATCCGCCTGATGCTCGCCCAGGCGTGCATGGGTGCTCCCGACGTACTCATCCGCGACGAGCCCACCAACGGGCTCGACCCGGCGAGGTCCGCGCCCTGCGCGAACACCTCGCCCGGCTGGCCAGAGACCGCGCTTGGAGTCGAGCCACTCGGCGTCGTTCCACATCACAGGCATCGTTCCGACGGGCTCGAAGGTCAGCTTCGGATCGTTTGACTGAACCAAGCAGATGATCCGGTTGCCGACGACGATCGCCCGGCGAGCCTGGTCGGCGAAGGTATTGAGCACGGTCTGAGCCGTACCGCGGTTCGCTGCCGCTAACCCCGCTGCTGTGCCATCGCGCCAGGTCGACATCGTCGTAGCTGCCCAGTTCGTTGAGCGGCAACTACGCGCCAGAGGCTTGAGGTATCGCCGCAACTGTCACACGGGCTACATGAGGCAATTTCGCTTCAGCGATTCCCGCACAGCGGCTCCTGAATCGGCGACCCGCTCCCCCTGAACGGCCAGACCTTTGCCGATGACAGCACCCGGGCACAGCCGGCCATAGTCGCGTTCGGTCGTGCCGAACCCGCTCATCGCGAACGTGAAGGGTTCCAAAACCCTGCGTGCACGGGTTCGGGCGCCGTTGGGCAAGATCACCTGATCGTACTTGGCTCTGTGCGATTCACGTGCGATTGATTTCGGGCGGTACGCGAGAGGCCAGGAGGCCACGCGATGCCCACCATTTCCCCCGACCCGACCGGCTCGACCGTCACGATCACCCGCGCGTCGCATTGCTCATGCGGCCGTCCGGCCCGCGAGGTTTTCGGCGGCGGGACTTGGGGTCCGACCGGGTATTGCGGGGCGCCGTGCCCGCCACTGGACCCGTGCGACTGCGGCAAGGGCGCGGAGCGGCACGATCGCGCCGTCTGCCACGTGTACGGAGTCGGGATGGCGCGGCCTGCGGTCGACCCGGCCGAGGTCGACGAGCGGACGCGCACCCTGTCGGCCGTCGCGCTCTCGGCGATCTACTCCGGGAACGTCGACGGCGCGGTCGACGTCGCGACCGGGCTGCAGCCCGTTTACACGACGCCGCTCGTTGACCTGT
>JBOGDQ010000074.1:0-1529 GCA_050742975.1 Jatrophihabitantaceae bacterium | reverse complement strand
CGATCGGCTCACGGAAAAGGCCGGGGCCGGCTGACAGCTAGGTGCGGGACGGAGCCTGGAACATGGGACTGACCCAGTGGGCGTACGAGGTCTCTCGCGCGCAGTTGGCGGACGTTCTCCCAAGGCGCTGGGCGCATGTGCAGTCAGTTGCGGCGGAGACCCGAAGGATCGCGCGAGTCGTCGGTGAGGACGGCGACCTGTTGGTTGCCGCGGCGCTGCTACATGACGTGGGTTACGCCCCTCGCCTCGCGACAACTGGATTTCATCCGCTGGACGGGGCCCGCTATCTTGTGTCGCTGGGCGCGTCCGTTCGCCTGACGTGTTTGGTGGCGCGGCACAGCGGCGCAGTGCTGGAAGCCGAGATGCGCGGTCTGGGTCGGGATGTTGCGGAGTTCGAAGACGAGCCGACTGTGACACGGGACGCGCTCTGGTACTGCGACATGGTCACCGGGCCTGACGGCGAGCGGCTGCGATTCGAGGAACGAGTCGCGGAGATACAGCAGCGCTACGGGCCGACCGATCTCGTGAGCCGCTTCATCGCTGGCGCCGCGTCGGGCGAGCTCGGCGCCGCCGTCGAGCGGACCATGGCGCGGCTGGCAGTCGCTGGGATCGATCAGCCCAAGTAGGGCTGAGCCCGTTGCTCGAATCCGTGGGCAATGCGTAGCCGGACGGAGGGATGGATAGAGAGCTGCTCGAGCTGCTCAAGGGCTACCCACTCGACTCGTGTTGACTCCGGGCTTGTTGCCGTCATGCCATCGACCGGGCGACCGCGGAAGCAGACTGAGAACTCCTGCCGTACCTCGCCATCGTCGTAGGCGATGACGTGCGCCGGGTCGGAGTAGATGCCGACGAGGCCCACAACCTCGATGTGGATGCCGGTTTCCTCGTGTACTTCGCGGACCGCGGCGCTGGCGATTGACTCACCGACGTCCTGCGCTCCGCCCGGGATCGCCCAGAGGCCATTGTCTGATCGCTGGATCATGAGTACCTGCCCCGTTGCGTTCTCGATGAACGCTGACGCCGCGACAACGATGCTGTTCGCACTCGGCGCGGCCGGGTCGTGGTAGTAGTCAAGTTTGGGCACCACTCCTGACTACCACGTCGGAGGCCGTGCGGTGTCCCAGACCCGCTCGAAGCTCTGTAGATAGGTGTCGAACAGGTCGCCGCCGGTGAGCCTGCGCAGGTGCAATGCAGGCGCATGAGGGGCGCCGAGCCCGTAGACATGGGGGTTGACGATCATCTCTTCGTCGTACCGGAAGATCGAGTTGTACAGGGTCGTGCCGTGGCAGCGGATCTCGACTCCCGGAGCGCCATCCAACGGGTGGACGTAGGCCAAGGCGTTACGAACCTTTGCGGGGATCGAGCCCTTGCCAATGCCCTCATCTTCGCTGCGCCGCATGACTTCCCGGCTGGTCGGATTCCCGAACAATAGTCGGACACGCCCCCCGGCTTTGCCCTTTTCCCGCAAGGCCTTCAACAGCCCAGGGGCTTCGGTGAGGAACATGCCGACGTACACCAGAACGCTGATG
>JBOGDQ010000073.1:0-4778 GCA_050742975.1 Jatrophihabitantaceae bacterium | reverse complement strand
CAGTCGCGGAGCTGCTCGAGGTACTCGTTGTCGTCCCGGTCAACCAGCGGCGGGCGGTCGTGCTCGAGCGCGTCGAGTATCGCGGCCATGCCTACGGGGTCGCGCCCGGCGAACCAGGTGGTGATGGTCTGCTGCTCGGCCCCGCTCAGCTCGAGGTCGCGGATCCGGTCGAGCAGAGTCGCGCCGTGATCGGCGGGCGAGTGGGTGGTGGTCATGGTGGTGTTCTCCTTCAGGGGGGTGGCCAGGGTGGGTTTGGTGTCGCGCTCCGGCGGCGGGTGGCGCTCGGCTGGGGCAACATTTCTGGCAACCAAACGCCGTTCTACGGCGTCCAACGAGGTCCGTCTGAGAACGTCGGCGGGTGGCGTATCCCTTGTAAACAAGGGGACTCTGGCCTACTCGGGCCAACTGGGACCAACGGCTGAGGACGACTGTTAATCGAAGGGTTTCTGGTTCGAGTCCAGATGGGGGAGCAACCACCGGGCCAGCCAAGACCGGGCGAACCATGCTCGCGATCATGCCCGACCCAGTGGCCGGGGAAGCACCGAGGGCGGCTCGGCGGCAGGTTCGCGACGCGCATATGGCGCGCATATTGACGTGCTCCGGTGGCAAGGAGTAAACCGCTGCTACCGGGCTTCGCGCCCGCGGGGAACAGGGCAGTCGGGGACGGGGGACACCGACCTTCCAGGGGCGCGAGGCCCGAGCCACGTCCCGGTCGCGCGCCGGCGCCTACTCGTTCGGACAAGCTGCACCCTGGGCGGGTACCTTCACCCCGCGTGATCGGGATGTCCTGCGACGATGCGCGTGACGTGCTCGGCGCGGTGCGCCTGGTCGGCGTCGGGCCTGAGCTGATCACGCGGTCACGATCGCTGCGCTGGATCACCCGGGAGCGCCGGTCAGAGAATGACGGGGATCGCGTACGTGGTAGTGGCGGTGTGGTTGCCGAGGCTGTCCGTGCCGCGCAGCCGGAACGTGTGGGTGACGAGGGGGGC
Source organism: Jatrophihabitantaceae bacterium (assembly GCA_050742975.1). GTDB lineage: Bacteria > Actinomycetota > Actinomycetes > Mycobacteriales > Jatrophihabitantaceae > JBDTGE01. The sequence continues at coordinate 3,789 of JBOGDQ010000073.1, read as the reverse complement.
TAGCGTCACGGTTTGCTGGTTCCCGCTGGAGGTGTTCTTCCACGCGCTCCCGTCCAGGCTGTACTGGTAGCTCAACCCAGCGATCGCCGTCCACCTGACGGTGCCGGAGTTGCCGAGCAGGATCAAGGCCTGCTTGCTCAGCAGCGCTGGGGCCCCGGTCGCGATCGTCACCGATGTGGTGATAGCGGGGCCTGCGTTGCCGGCGGGATCGATGGCGTACACCGAGATGGAGTGCGTCCCGTCGGCGAGTTCGGCATAGCTCGCGACGCCAGTGCTGCAGTCGGTCGCCGGGTGGCCGTCGAGGGCGCACCTGGCGGTGGCGCTCGGGTCGTTCACCTCGAACTTCGCCGTTATCGACGAGACGGCCAGCACGGCCGGCGGGGTGGACGTCCAGGTGACGACGGGCGCGGTGGTGTCGACCGTGAACCCGGCACTGTGCGCCGGTCCGCCGGCGCCGTCGGCGTTGGTAGCCCAGACCTCTATGGTGTGGGGGCCGTCGGCGAGGTTGCCGTACGAGGCCGTTCCGCCGGTGCACTCGCGCGCCGACGCGCCGTCGAGCGAGCACCACGCGGCGACGGCATTCGAGTCGGTGGTGAACTCCACGCTCGCGTGGTCGACGGTGATCGTGGACGTCGGCCACGTCGTGAACTGGACGGTGGCCAGGGGCTGCGCGGGCGAGCCGGTCGATACGGGGGACGGGTTCGTCCAGCCGCCGGCGCCCGCCGGAATGGTCGACGACGGACCGGGCGGGCCCTGACCGGGTGCGTCCGCACCGGCAGTGGGGCCGGCCGGGTAGTTGCCACCACCCGGGTTCGGGCCGCCGGGATCGCGCCCGCCGGGATTCGGGCCACCGGGGTTGACGGCGCCACCGGAGTTGGGAGCGCCACCGGGGTCGGCAGCGCCGCCGGCGTTCGGATTGCCCGGCGAGGCGGCAGCCGCGGGAGCACCGGGAGCGTTCGAGCCCGGTGCTGTCGAACCCGCGGATCCGCCGGAGGTTCGGCCCGGTTGGCCAGGCGTGATCGAGTGCACCGCAGCGACCGGGATGCTCGGATCGGCATGTGCGTGCGGCGCGAGTGTCACCGCCAGGCCACCGGCCACCACGGCAGCTGCCGCTCCCTGCGGCGCGGCAGCCAGTACCTTCGGCGTCTGCGCGAGCAGGCGCAGCATCGGGATGTTCATCAGCAGGGCACCGGGGCCCATCGCCCAGAGCAACCTGGGCAACGAGATCGACAGGAACGCTCGCACGTAGGTGGGATCGAACTGCGTGCCCGCGCAGCGCGCGAGTTCGGCGCGCGCGGCAACGGTCGCCATCGGTTTCTTGTACGCCCGGTGGGCCGTCATCACCTCGTACGAGTCGACGATCGCGACGATCCGCGCCGCGCGGGAGATGTCGTGCCCGGCAAGCGAGTCCGGGTAGCCGGAGCCGTCGTAGTGCTCGTGATGTTGGCGCACGGCCGCACCCCACTCGTCCAGCCAGTCGACCAGTGGACCGAGCAGCTCCTCGCCGGTCGCCGGGTGCTCGGCGACCAGGCGCCATTCGGCGTTGCTGAGCTTGGACGGCTTGTTGAGGATGTCCGGTGCCACCCGCAACTTGCCGATGTCATGCAGCAGGGCGGCCCAGCGCAGCCGGTCGCGGGCCTCGCGCGGCAGGTGAAGCTGCTCCCCAAGCAGCTCGGCGAACACGCGCACCCGCTCGCAGTGGCCGCGGGTGCGTCGATCGTGCGCGGTCAATGCCGTGATCAGCGACAGCACGGCCTCGGCAACCTCGGCCGCGCCCCGCGTGCGCGCGCGCGCGACCCGGTCGTTGAGCAGCTTGGTCGACGCCGCGCCGCGGGCCAGTCGGAACCGGTTGGGCGCCTGATCCGGGAACAGCATGCTGAGTTTCAACAGCGCCGCCAGCGGCAGGAGCCGCCGGGTGAGTCGCTCGACGGCTGCACAGACCATGAGGCTGATTGCCAACGCGAGGAGCAGCCACCACCGGGTGTGCCGGAGCTGCGCTGCGAGCAGGTGCACAGCGAGCACCGACGCCGCGTACCCGGCCGCCAGCGGCACCGCCACGATCACGGTGCGCAGGAGCGCGGCCAGCACCGGGCGTGCAGCCCACCGATTTCCGCCTTCCGTCACATACGACCTATCGGCCGCGCGCACGGCCGGATAAGGGACAAACCCGGCGCGCTACCGTGCAGGACATGCACTTGAACGATCTGGAACTGGCCGTCGCGGCGGCAACTGAGGGCGCGGCCGTCGTCCGGTCCAAGTACGGAACGCAGTTGACGCGGCTGCAGAAATCGCCGCTCGACTTCGCGACCGACGCCGACGTCGAGGCCGAGCGCGCCATCCTGGACGTGCTACGGACCGCTCGCCCCCAGGACGCTCTCATCGGTGAGGAGTCCGGGATCGCGGGTCCTGCCTCGGCGAGCCGCACCTGGCTCGTCGATCCGATCTGCGGCACGCTCAACTACGCAGCGCGCACACCCCTCGTGGCCGTGAATGTCGCGCTGCGTAGCGACGGCCGGATCACGGCCGCAGTCTCAGCGGACCCCTTCGCCGAAGAAGTGCTCTGGACCGACGGCTCGACTTCCGGGCTACGTCGAGGCGCCGACGACGAGCCGCTTCGCCCGTCCCCGCGCTCGACCCTCGTCGACGTCAATCTGGACGGCCCGTACCCGAATGTGGACCGGTTCCACGCGGTCCAGGTACTGGCCGAGCCGGTCTTCGCCGATTCGTTCCGGCCGCGTGTCTCGTCGACGACACTCGCGCTGGCGTGGGTCGCCGCCGGCCGGCGCGCGGCCTACATCACCGACGGCAATCTGCTCGACAGCGTCCACTTCACCAGCGGTATCGCCCTGTGCCGTGCCGCCGGCTGCGTCGTGACAGGCCTGCGCGGGCAGCCGCTGCACGCCGGCGTCGGCGGACTCGTCGCGGCCGCGGACGAGCAGACCCACGCGTCGCTGATCGCCATCATCGCCAAGCAATTCGCGCCGCGGTAGCCGTAGGAGCGCTGACCGCAGCTCGGGAGTCTGAGCGGGCGTCCGACCCGCGGCGCAGGACTCGACGTGACCGATGCGAGGATTCGTGCCGGGGCCGACGGATCCGCCGACGGCCCGGGCCGGAGGAGTCACAGGTGGCAGAGGCGCAGGACTGGAACGCGCAGTTGATCGCGGAGTTCCGGGCGAACGGCGGCAGGCTGAGCGGGCAGTTCGAGGGCGCCCCGGTGACCGTGCTGCATCATCGGGGGCGCACGAGCGGTCGGGAGTACGTGGTGCCGGTGATGTACCTGGCCGACGAGGACGATCCCGCGACGATCTACGTGTTCGCGAGCAAGGCGGGCGCACCTACCCACCCGGACTGGTACCACAACCTGGTCGCCGCAGGGTCCGGCACGGTCGAGGTGCTGACGGAGAGCTATCCGGTGGGCGTCAGCGAGGTGACCGGTGAGCAGCGCGATCGGGTCTACGCCGAGCAGGCCCGCCGCTATCCGGGTTTCGCAGAGTACGAAGAGAAGGTCGCGGGAGTGCGCACCATCCCGGTCCTCGCGCTGCGCCGCGCCTGACGTTCAGCGCGCAGGCGCGGATCAGTTCGCGATCCGTGTCCCGTGATCTTCCTGCGCCTGATAGCCCCGGTGACGGCACGCGCAGGAAGATCGCCGTCGCGCCGTGCCCGTGCCCCGTGCGCGCGCCGTGATCGTGGACGCAGACGAACAGCACTTCGGGGCCGGCCAGCGACGGGATGGCCCGCCGAGCCCGAGACCGACGGCCATCGCCGCGATGATCCAGACCGGCAGGAACC
>JBOGDQ010000072.1:0-10268 GCA_050742975.1 Jatrophihabitantaceae bacterium | reverse complement strand
ATCCGCTGGCGTCCACTCGCGGACGTCTGCAGCGCGGCGTCGCCGGCGTTCCGCATGTTGCCGAGCTCGAGGAACGTCGTCGGCACGCGCGAGAGGTTCAGCCCGGCGAAGTCGTCACGTTTGACGTAACCGTCCTGGCCGAAGTAGGTCGACGTGGTCAACCCCGAACCGTGCAGGAGGGCGTCGTGCTCCGCGACGGTGAGCGCATGCGACAGGACACGGGTCGCCTCGGTGGCACCGTCGGGCAGGCGCGAGTCCTCGTTCACGTGGAATCCGTGGCCGGAGGACGGAGCGCCGTCGGCGTGGATGATGACGGCCAGCCGCACGCCCTTGGTGTTCTGGATGGCGGCGCGCTGGTTGACGCACGGCCCGACGCCGGTGTCGTCGGACCGGGTCATCAGCACCCGAACCCCATGAGCTCGCAGGATCGCGCGGGTGCGCAGCGCGACGTCCCAGTTGAACGCGTGCTCCGGGTACCCCGCGTTCGTATTGGTGCCCGTCGTATTGCACGGCTTCATCCGGTTGAACCCGGCCGGGACCAGCCGGTTGATCTGCGCCGGGTGCGAGGCGTTCCCACCGTTGTGGCCCGGGTCGAGGACGACGAGCGGGCCGGATCCGCCGGGAAAGGTGACGGTCGGTGAGGAGCGGTGCGTCGCACTGGGCGTCACGGAGTGCGGGGTGGTTCGGCCGGTCGGTGTCCGGTGCGGGGTGGCACGGGACGTGGAAGTGCGGACGGCTGCGGAGGAGGTGGACGGCACCGCGGACACGACCGACTGCGGGGACGGCGGGGTCGATGACGGACCACCGGAGCCACCCGTGCTGCACGCAGACACCACACCGGCGAGGACGGCGAGGGCGGCGATGAGACGGCGCACGCCTGCCACCCTCGCACACTGCGCGAAACGTCACCGTCGCCGGTTACCCTGAGCACTGGCCGAACTGAAGGAGCACGTGGTGGCGTCGCGCGGTGGTGGAGGATTCGGCGGGCAGCCGAACATGCAGCAGCTGATGAAGCAGGCCCAGAAGATGCAGCAGCAGATGGAGGCTGCGCAGGCCGAGCTGGCGGCGACCGAGGTGACTGGCACGGCCGGCGGCGGGCTGGTGACCGCGACCCTCCTCGGCTCGGGTGAGCTCACGGCCCTGACGATCGATCCGAAAGCCGTCGACCCGGACGACGTCGAGACGCTGCAGGACCTCGTCGTCGCGGCCGTCCGCGACGCGAACCGAGCGGCCACCGAGCTCGCCTCGGAGAAGATGGGCCCGCTCACCGGAGGCGCCGCGGGCCTCGGTGGCCTGGGACTTCCCGGCCTGTGACCCGGCAGCGCAGTTGATGTACGAGGGCGCCGTTCAAGACCTCATCGACGAGCTGGGACGGCTCCCTGGCGTCGGCCCCAAGAGCGCCCAGCGCATCGCGTTCCACCTGCTGTCGGCCGAGCCCGCCGACGTCGAGCGGCTCGCGGCCACGCTCGTCCGCGTGAAGAACGAGGTCCGCTTCTGCATCGTCTGTGGCAACGTGGCCGAGGCCGAGACCTGCCGGATCTGCAGCGACGCCCGCCGCGACCAGAGCATCATCTGCGTCGTCGAGGAGCCCAAGGACGTCGTGGCCATCGAGCGCACCCGCGAGTTCCGCGGCCGCTACCACGTGTTGGGTGGGGCGATCAGCCCGATCGACGGCGTCGGCCCGGACGACCTGCGTATCCGCGAGCTGCTGGCCCGGCTGCGCGACGGCGCGATCACCGAGATCATCCTGGCCACCGACCCGAACCTGGAGGGCGAGGCGACCGCCACCTACCTGGCGCGGATGATCAGCCCGATGGGCCTGACCGTCTCGCGCCTGGCCAGTGGCCTGCCCGTCGGCGGCGACCTGGAGTACGCCGACGAAGTGACGCTGGGCCGTGCCTTCACCGGACGCCGGCGGGTCGACTAGATGGCCGAGCGCCAGCTGGCGCAGGCACCGCGCAGGCACCGCGGGTTGTACTGGGCCGCGGTGCTCCTCTCGCTCGTCGGGATCGTCGGCGGCAGCGTCGTCGCGTACCTCGGGTACGAGCAGACGGCCGGACCAGCCGGCGCCGTCAAGGGCTACTTCGCCGCGCTCGAGCAGTCCGACGCGGCCAGGGCGCTCGCGTACGGCGACGTGCCGGCCGGCCCGCACACCCTGCTGACCGCGGAGGTGCTGCGGGAGCAGCAGGAGATCGCACCGATCCGCGACGTCAAGATCGTTTCGGTGGAGCACCACGGTTCGGACGCGATGGTGGGCCTCGCCTACAACCTCGACTACCGATCCGGCGCCCAGGCCGTTTCCGACACCGTCCGGGTGCACCACCGCGGATCGTCCTGGCAGCTGGCGGAGACGGCTGTGCCGACGTCGATCCGGATCACCCAGGCGAGCGATCGCGCCACCATCGTCGGCGCCGGCGTCCCGGGTGGGACGACGCTGCTGTTCCCGGGGGCCGTCCCGGTCCGCTTCGACACGCCGTACCTGCAGGTGGCAGCCGGCACGGGACGCGTTACGTTCGGCACCGGCCACGAGGTCGACCTGACGGTGGCGGTCAGCGCCGCCGGTCGCAGAGCCGTCGCCGGTGCGCTCGCGGCCGGCCTGAGCAACTGCTTCACCGGCACCCGCGCCGACCTGCGCTGCCCGTTGCCGTCCGACCGGTTCGTGCCCGGCAGCCTCAGTGGGCGGCTCGCGGGCAGCGTCGCCGACCGGATGCAGCTCGACGTCGCCGCCACGGATTCGGGTCTCATCGACGTCTCCGGCACCGTCCCGTTCGTCGGCACCTACCGCGAGCTCGACTTCAACGACATCGCATCCACGCACCGCGGCACGGTGCAGATCCCGCTCGCCTCGACCACCTACATCAAGCCGATCCAGCTGCAGTGGCTGGCCCCGCAATGACGCGCTGCGCCGCCCTTGTCGTAGCCGTCGTAGCCGTCGCCGCCGCGGTGGTGCTGCCGGCCGTGCCCGCTGCCGCCGCGCCGGGGCCGGCCGACGCGCCGGAGTACTGGTTCGACACCTGGAGTGTCAACCAGCTGTGGAGCCAGGGCGCGCGCGGCCAGGGCATCACCATCGCCGAGATCGACACCGGGGTGAACGCCGCCCTGCCCGGGCTCGCCGGCCGCATCCTGCCGGGCAAGGACTTCGGGCCCGCCGGTGGCGACGGCCGGATCGACCGGCAGATCAAGCAGTTCGGGCACGGCACCGCGATGGCCTCGCTGATGGTCAGCCGGCCGAGCACGCTGGGGATCACCGGCCTCGCCCCGGGCGCGCAGGTGCTGCCGATCGCCGTTCCGCTGACCGGGACGACCGACGCGGGCCCGGACGACCACCTCGCCTCGGCCATCACCTGGGCCGCCGACCATGGCGCCAAGGTGATCAGCATGTCGCTGGGCGGGACGCGCACGCCGTCCGCCGACGCCACGTCGTGCCCGTCCGACGAGCAGGCCGCCATCTTCTATGCCCTGCGCAAGGGGGCGGTCCTGCTCGCCGCGGGCGGCAACCGCGGCACCGCCGGCAGCCCTGTCGAGGAGCCCGGAGTCTGCCTCGGCGTGATCGCGGTCGGGGCCGTCGACCGGTCCGGGACGGTGGCCGACTTCTCGTCGCGGCATCCGTACCTCACGCTCGACGCGCCCGGCGTGAACATCCCGTCGCTGAGCCGGATACCCGGAGCCGCTTACTCCGGTGACGGCACCAGTCAGGCAACGGCGATCACCTCCGCCGTCATGGCCCTGGTCTGGTCGAAATACCCGAACCTGACCGGCCGTCAGGTCGTCGCCCGGATTCTCGCGACGCTCGACAACCGCACGGCCAAGCCGAATCCGGCGTACGGGTACGGGACGCTCGACGGCTACGCGGCGGTCACCGCGCACGTACCGACCGACGCGGCCAACCCGGTGTACGCGGCAGCGGCGCCGTTCGCCGCCCGAGCCCGCGCCATCGCCCTGACCAAGACCCCCACGCCGGCCCCGCCCGCTGCCCAGCCGGTCAAGTCGACCGGCACGTTCAAGATCGGCAGCTCGCCCCGGCTGCTCGTGCCGCGCGTCCTGATCGCCCTCGCTGTCGCGTTCGCCGCGCTGCTCCTGCTGCTCGTGCTGATCGCCCTCGCGCAGGTTCGGCGCCGCAGGTACAGGGCGAGCGCGCTGGCGCGAACCCCGGCCGGACCGCTGCCGGTCCGCGTTGACGGCGACGGCACGCAGTGGCACGAGATCCAGGCTCCGGCAGCGCCCGAGTGATCACCGCGGACCGGTTCGGCGGCCCGCGCCGCCGCGGCTACGCCGTCGTGATCGTCCTCGTGGTCGCCGCCGTGCTGTCCTTTGCCGGCTACCTCGCGTTCGGCAGCAGCGGGTCAGGATCGCCGTCGTCGGTCGTGAGGTCCTACCTGCGCGCACTCGCACGCGGCGATGCGCAGGCGGCGCTCTCGCTCGGTGAGGCGCCCGATGATCGCCTGCTGTTGAACTCGCAGGTGCTGCATCGGCAGCAGGCCGTCGGACCGATCAGCGCGATCAGCGTGATCGGCACCGACTCCGGCTCCTACGGCTCGGTCGTCCACGTCCGGTACCGCGTCGGCAGCTCGACCGTGGTCGACCACTTCGAGGTTATCCCCGACGGCTCCGGCTGGAAGCTCGCGCACACCGCGGTCGACATCCTGATCAGCGGTGCCGACAACCTGCACTTGCCCGCTGTGTTCGGCCAGCCGCTCGGGAACCGCGACGAGGTGTACGCGTTCCCCGGCGTCGTCATGTTCGGCTCGACCGATCCGGAGTACGCGCTGACACCCGACTCCGTGGTGTTCACGAACCCGGACGTCGCGACGATGGCCAGCCCGAAGACCGTCCTGAGCAGCGACGGGACGAGCACGGCCACGTCCGCAGTCCGGACCGCGATGCTCGCCTGCGCGCGCACCCGCTCGCTCGCACCGCCGCGCTGCTCGCAGCACGCCGGCCGTCCGCACGTCACCGGACTCGTCGCGAACTCGCTGCGCTGGCAGGCGCCGACCGACTACAGCGGCCTGAGCTTCCGCGTCGACGAGCGCACGCCGACGACCGTGCACGTGGCCGGCAAGCTGACCTGGCACCTGCTGTACCGGGCTCAGCCCGCGCACTCCAAGCGCACCGTGCCGGGCTCGATCGCCGTCTCGTCCCAGCCCGGTGGAACCGTCGGGTTCGACACGACGCCACCGACCTATCGCGCGCCCTGACGCTCTCAGCGGCGGTTCCGAGCGGCCCGGTTGAGCGCGCTGATCACGCCACGCAGCGAGGCCTGCGTGATCGATTCGCTGACACCGACGCCCCACAGCACGTGGTCCCCGATCTCGATCTCGAGGTACGCGGCCGCCTCGGCGTCCCGTCCGGCCGTGAGCGCGTGCTCGGCGTAGTCCAGCACCCGGACGTTCACGCCGCCGTAGCCGAAGTCGACGGCGGACAGCGCGTCGCAGAACGCCGCGATCGGCCCGTTGCCGACGCCGGTGACGTCGTGGTCGACGCCGCCGGAACGGACGACGGCCTGCACCCGCTCCGTGCTGTCGTCGGTGGTGGAGCTGAACCTGATCAGCTCGAACTCGCCGGGGGCCAGGTACTCACGCGCGAAGATGTCGTACATCAGCGCCGCGTCGACCTCGCCCCCCTCGCCGTCGGTGTGCTCCTGGATGACGTGGCTGAACTCGATCTGCAGCCGGCGCGGCAGGTCGAGGTGGTGGTCGGTCTTCATGATGTACGCGACGCCGCCCTTGCCGGACTGCGAGTTGACCCGGATGACGGCCTCGTACGAACGGCCCACGTCCTTCGGATCGATCGGCAGGTACGGGATGTACCACGGCAGCTCGCCCGCAGGCTTGCCCGCTGCCGCGGCGGTTCGATCCAGGTCGTCGAACCCCTTCTTGATCGCGTCCTGGTGCGAGCCGCTGAAGGACGTGTAGACGAGATCGCCGGCGTACGGGTGCCGCTCGTGCACGTCGATGCGGTTGCAGTACTCGGCGGTGCGCCTGATCTCGTCGATGTCGCTGAAGTCGATCATCGGGTCGATGCCCTGGCTGTACAGGTTCAGCCCCAGCGTCACCAGATCGACGTTGCCGCTGCGCTCGCCGTTGCCGAACAGGCAGCCCTCGATGCGCTGGGCGCCGGCAAGGATCGCCAGCTCGGAGTCGGCGGTCGAGGTGCCGCGGTCGTTGTGCGTGTGCACGGACAGCGCGATGAACTCGCGGCGGGTGAGGCTGCGCGACATCCACTCGATCTGGTCGGCGTAGATGTTCGGTGTCGAGCGCTCGACGGTGCACGGCAGGTTGAGGACGATCTCGCGGTCCGGCCCCGGCTGCCAGACGTCCATGACGGCCTCGCAGATCTCCAGGCTGAACTCCAGTTCGGTGTCCATGAAGATCTCCGGCGAGTACTCCAGGCCGAAGTCGGTTTCGGGCAGATAGATGTCGGCGTACTTCATGATCGCCGAGATGCCGTCGACGGCCACCGCCCGGCACTGCGCCCGCCCATCGCCCGGGAAGCCGAAGACGACCTTGCGGAACACCGGTGCCGCCGCGTTGTACATGTGCACGGTGGCCTGGCGCGCGCCGACGAGCGACTGGACGGTCCGGTCGATCAGCTCCTCGCGGGCCTGGGTCAGCACCGAGATGCGGACGTCGTCCGGGATCCTGCCGCCCTCGATCAGGCTGCGGATGAAGTCGAAGTCGGTCTGGCTCGCGGCCGGGAAGCCGACCTCGATCTCCTTGTAGCCCATCTTCACGAGCAGGTCGAACATCGCGTTCTTGCGGGCGGCGTTCATCGGGTCGATCAGGGCCTGGTTGCCGTCGCGCAGGTCGGTGGACAGCCAGCGCGGCGCCGCGTCCATCTGCCTGTCCGGCCAGGTGCGGTCGGCGAGCTGGACGGCGGGGAAACGGGCGTAGCGGTGGCAGGGCATGCCGGAGGGTTGCTGCGCGAATGGAATGCTCATGACGTTGCTGCTCCTGGTCTTCGATGGTGGAGCGGTCGGCGCTGCGCTGGATTGGTGCGCTTGAAGGCCCGCGACGAGGGGCCGACCGGCGTGAGTTACCGGACCTCGTCGCGGCCGAGAAGGAGCAGCGCGCGCGTCATGGTCCGAGCAGCATAACCCGACCGTCGGCGATCGCAGCAGGAGGCCGGTGATGCCTTCCCTTTTCGTTGTGGAACAGGTAGAACGGTGCTAAATCCGTCGTCAACAGCAGCATTGAGGTTGGTAATGGCTCGCAACGTGCAGAACTTCATCAACGGCAGGTCGGTCGATGCGGTCGACGGACGGCGGTTGGATCTGGTCGATCCGACCAGTGGTGAGGTGTTCGGGTCAGCTCCCTTGTCGGGTGCGGCTGATGTGGATGCGGCTTATGGGGCCGCGGCGGTGGCGTTCGAGTCGTGGCGCGATTCGACGCCGTCCGAGCGGCAGCGCGCGCTGCTGAAGTTCGCCGACGCGTTCGAGGCGCGCGCCGAGGAGGTGATAGCGGCCGAGTGCCAGAACACCGGCAAGCCGATCGAGCTGACCCGCACCGAGGAGGTGCCGCCGGCGCTGGATCAGATCCGGTTCTTCGCCGGTGCGGCACGGATGCTGGAGGGCCGCAGCGCCGGGGAGTACCTTGCCGGACACACGTCCTACATCCGGCGTGAGCCGGTCGGCGTCGTCGGGCAGGTGGCGCCGTGGAACTACCCGATGATGATGGGTGTCTGGAAGATCGCGCCTGCGCTGGCGGCGGGTAACTGCGTGGTGCTCAAGCCGTCGGACACGACGCCCGTCTCGTCGGTGTTGATGGCCGAGATCGCGGCCGAGTTCTTCCCGCCCGGCGTGTTCAACGTGGTGTGCGGGGACCGCGACACCGGCCGGGAGATTGTCTCGCACAAGACACCGGCGATGGTGTCGATCACCGGCTCGACCCGGGCCGGCTACGAGGTCGCGGCGGCCGCGGCCAAGGACCTCAAGCGGACCCACCTGGAGCTCGGCGGCAAGGCCCCGGTGCTGGTGTTCGACGATGCCGATATCCAGAACGCCGCGGAGAACATCGCTATCGCCGGCTACTTCAACGCCGGGCAGGACTGCACCGCCGCGACCCGGGTGCTGGCCGGGCCCGGGATCGCCGAGGAGTTCGCGGCCGCGCTTGCCGAGCAGGCCAAGAACACCAGGACCGGGATGCCCGACGACGCCGACGTGCTGTACGGGCCGCTGAACAACGCCAACCAGCTCGAGCGCGTCGGCGGGTTCTTCCAGCAGCTGCCCGACCACGCGCAGCTGCTGGCCGGCGGCGCCCGCCAGGGCGAGCGCGGCTACTTCTGGCAGCCCACCGTGCTGGCCGGGATGCGGCAGGACGACGCCGCGATCCAGAACGAGATCTTCGGCCCGGTCATCACCGTGCAGCAGTTCACCGACGAGGACGAGGCCGTCCGCTGGGCCAACGACATCGAGTACGGGCTCGCGTCCTCGGTCTGGACCAAGGACCACGGTCGGGCCATGCGCGTGTCCCGACGGCTTGACTTCGGCTGCGTCTGGGTCAACGCGCACATCCCGATCGTCGCCGAGATGCCCCACGGCGGGTTCAAACACTCCGGCTACGGCAAGGACCTGTCCGTCTACGGCCTGGAGGACTACACCCGCATCAAGCACGTCATGCACAACATCGACTTCTGATCGCCGGCGCATGACCCACACGGTTGTCGCCGAGCTGGTCGCCAACGTCGGAGCGGTCGTCGTGGCGGTAGGGGATCGGGTGGGTCCGACGGACACGCTGGTGATCCTGGAATCGATGAAGATGGAGATCCCGGTACACGCCGAAGTGGCCGGCGTCGTCAGCGAACTCGCGGTGAGCGCGGGCGACGCGATCCGCGAAGGCGATGCCATCGCGGTGATCGACACCGCCTGAGTGAAAGAGAGTCATCGATGGTGGATCAGCAGCGGCTGCTGAAGACGGCGATCCCGGGACCTCGCTCGATCGAGCTGCACGGGCGCAAGTCCGCGGCGGTCGCCTCCGGTGTGGGGACGACGTTGCCCGTGTACGTGGCGCAGGCCGGCGGCGGGATCGTCGTGGACGTCGACGGCAACCAGCTGATCGACTTCGGCGCGGGGATCGCCGTGGTGTCGGTGGGCAATGCGGCGCCGCGGGTGGTGGCGGCGGTGCAGGCGCAGGTAGCCGATTTCACGCACACCTGCTTCATGGTGACGCCGTACGAGGAGTACGTGGCCGTCGCCGAGAAGCTGAACGAGCTGACGCCGGGCAGTCACGAGAAGCGCTCGGCGCTGTTCAACTCCGGGGCCGAGGCGGTGGAGAACGCGGTGAAGATCGCGCGTCAGCACACCGGGCGGCAGGCGGTGGTGGCCTTCGATCACGCCTACCACGGCCGGACGAACCTGACGATGGCGCTGACGGCCAAGTCGATGCCGTACAAGTCCGGGTTCGGGCCGTTCGCGAGCGAGATCTACCGGGTGCCGATGGCCTACCCGTACCGGTGGCCGAGCGGCGCGGAGCACTGCGCGGACGAGGCCTTCGCGCAGTTCACGTCGCTGGTGCACACGCAGGTCGGTGAGGCGAACACGGCGGCGGTGATCATCGAGCCGGTGCAGGGTGAGGGTGGCTTCATCGTGCCCGCGCCGGGGTTCCTGGCCAGGGTCGCGTCGTGGTGCGCCGAGCACGGGATCGTGTTCATCGCCGACGAGATCCAGTCCGGGTTCTGCCGCACCGGCGACTGGTTCGCGGTGGAGCACGAGGGCCTCGTCCCCGACCTGGTAACGACGGCTAAGGGCATCGCCGGCGGGCTGCCGCTGGCGGCGGTGACCGGTCGCGCCGAGATCATGGACGCGGTCCACTCCGGCGGCCTCGGCGGCACCTACGGCGGCAACCCGGTCGCCTGCGCCGCCGCGCTCGGCGCGATCGAGACGATGATGTCGCAGGACCTCCCGGCCAAGGCCCGGCGCATCGGCGAGATCATGCTCCCCCGCCTGCGCAAGCTGGCCGAGACCTACCCGGTGATCGCCGAGGTCCGCGGCCGCGGTGCGATGATCGCCGTCGAGCTGACCAAGCCCGGCACCCTCGACCCGGACCCGGCGTCCACCGCCGCCGTGGCCGCGTTCTGCCACAAGGCCGGCCTGGTCGTGCTTACCTGCGGCACGTTCGGCAACGTGCTGCGCTTCCTGCCGCCGCTGGTGATCGGCGAGGACCTCCTCGAGGAAGGCCTCGACATCCTGGAAGACGCCTTCGCGTCGCTGTAATTCCCGGCCGAAAGCAAAAATCAAAATGGCCGTACCGAACGGGTTCGCGCTCCGCCCGACC
>JBOGDQ010000071.1:0-6337 GCA_050742975.1 Jatrophihabitantaceae bacterium | reverse complement strand
GTCGCGGCCACGCTGAACAGCCTGATGGTGGCCAACCCGGCGCTGCCGAACCTGACCGGCGGGAGTTCGTTCCGCCCGAGCGGCTCACCCGTCCGCTGAGTCCGGCCCGACACCGCGTCAGAGACCGCGCATGCGGCGGGGCCCGGTGTCACCGCGCGCGCTCGGCGGCGCCACCCGCGCGGACGCGGACGTCACCTGCGCGCCGAACGGTGCGGCCAGCGCCGTCAGTGACAGCTCGGCCAGCTCGGGCAGCGCGTCGCCGAGAGCCGACAGCCGCAGCGCCAGATCGGCCAGCGCGGCGGTGTCACACGGCTCGGAGCCGCCGTACCCGGTGAGCAGCGGCGCGGCCCGAGGCGCGGCGATCAGCCGCTCGGCGCCACCGGACGTCAGCGGCGCGGCCGCGTAGGCGCGGTCATCGAGCAGCTCGGTCGCCACGCCACCGATGCCGAAGGACACGAGCGAGCCGAACGAGTGGTCGTCGAACACCGAGAACACCACCTCGACCGTCTCGGCCGGCGCCTCGCAGGACAGCACGATCCCGACGGTGCCGAGCAGGCGACCGGTCTCCTCCGCGCTCAGGTCGCGCCCCCCGGCGGACTCGGCCAGCACCGCCCCGACGAGCACCCGCGCCGCGTCCAGGTCGAGGCGGTCCAGGTGGGGGACGGTGCTCGGTGCCCGATCACGCCAGGCCGCGTACCGGACAGCCCGACCCAGCGCCCGCACCGCCCGTTCGGGTGACGGGTAGGACGGCACCGACCCCTTCGCAGGCGATGACTCCCCCGCCGCCGCCAGCGCCTGCGGCACGCCCTCGAAGCCGAGGAACGTCGACAGGATCGGCTTGCGGCTGGTAGCGGCGACCGCACGCAGCACCTCCGCGACGTCCTGGCCGGAAGTGCGCTGCAGCGGCGGGACGAACACGACGACGACCGAGTCGACGTCCCCGTCCTCGACCGCCACCCGCAGCGCCTGCTCGAACGCCTCGGCCCCCGCCTCCACCCCGACGTCGTCCAGGCGCGCGACGGCCAGGCCGTTTGCCAGGCAGGCATTGCTCACGAGCACGCCCAGCGCGGTCGAGTTCCCCACCACGGCCACCCGCTCACCGGCCGGCAGCGGCTGGGACGTCAGCAGCAGCGCGACGTCGAACATCCCGCTGACCGTCTCGACGCGGATCACGCCGGACTCCTCGAACAGCGTCTGCGCGCTGACCTCCGGCATCTCGACCGACGACTCCTGCAGCCCGGGCACGACCATGCCGGCGCCGCTGTTGATCGCGACGATCGGCTTGCGGTGCCCCAGCCGGCGGGTCAGCCGGGCGAACTTGCGCGGGTTGCCGAAGCTCTCCAGGTACATCAGCACGACGTCGGTGCTCTCGTCGCTCTCCCAGTACTGCAGCAGGTCGTTGCCGGAGACGTCGGCGCGGTTGCCGGCCGAGACGAACGTCGAGACCCCGAGGCCGCGCCGTGCGGCCTCGCCCAGGACGGCCACGCCGAGCGCGCCGGACTGGCAGAAGAAGCCGACCCGCCCGCTCAGTGGCGGCAGCGGCGCCAGCGAGGCGTTCAACCGGACGGTGCTGGCTGTGTTCACTATGCCGAGGCAGTTCGGCCCCACGATGCGCATGCCGTTCGCGCGGGCCTCGGTCACCAGCGCGCGCTGTGCCTCGCGACCGAGCGTGCGCTCGACGTCGTTGCCCCGCTCGCCGAAGCCGCCGCTGGTGACGACCAATCCGCGCACGCCGCGCTCGGCACACTGCTGCACGACGCCGGGAACGGACGCCGCCGGCACGGCGATCACGACCAGGTCGACGTCGTCCGGCAGGTCGAGCACCGACCTGTACGCGGGCACCCCGGCGACGTGCCGTGCGTCGGGGTTGACCGGGTAGATAGGGCCGTCGAAACCCATCCGCAGCAGGTTGCCGAACACCGCGTTGCCGATCTTGCCCTGGTCGTTGCTGGCGCCGACGACCGCGACCGACTTCGGGACCAGCAGCCGCTGGATGGACCGCGCCTCGGCCCGCTGCTCGCGCTCGCGCATGACCGACTCGGTCAGCGCGGTCTCATCGATCGCGAACTCCAGCGTCACCTCGCCGTACTCGAGCTGGCGGGTCACCTCGTAACCGGCGTCGCGGAACACGCGCATCATCCCGGTGTTCTCGGCCAGCACCACCGCGTTGAAGCGGCGGATGCCGCACTCGCGGCCGGCCGCGGCCAGGTGCTCGAGCAGCACCGACCCGATGCCACGGCCCTGGTGCGCGTCCGCGACGACGAACGCGACCTCCGCCTCGGCGAGGGCTTCGGACGAGGCCCCGGACGAAGCCTTCGGTGTCGTCCGCTCGTACCGGCCGACCGCGATCGCCGCATTGCCGAGCTGGACGAGCAGCGCGACCCGGTCGTGGTGGTCGACGTGGCTGAACCGGTGCAGGTCGCGGTCCGGGATGCGCGGGTAGGCCGAGAAGTAGCGCAGGTACCGCGTCCGCACCGAGAGCCCGGCGTGCAGCGCGACCAGCTTCGGCGCGTCGGACGGGCGGACCGGGCGCAGGTGCACCGTCCCGCCGTCGGCGACGATCACGTCGGCCTCCCAGTGCGGCGGCGGGGCCGGCGCCTCGGAGTCGTCGTACGCAGCGTCGCCGTACTGCGGCACGTCGGAGTCAGTCACGCGGGTCGTCCGGGTCCAGGCCGAGCAGCGGGAACGCGGCATTGCGGGTGGCGCCGATCGCGCGGTCCAGCCAGCTCTCGCCATCGGACATCCACGGCTCGTAGCGCGGCTGCCGGCCCTCTCCCATCGTGCGGGGCAGCTCGCCGCTCACGCCGCGGCCGCGCAGGTGGCCGATCCAGCCGTCCGGCACAAGGGTCTCCGGCGCGACCGGCA
Source organism: Jatrophihabitantaceae bacterium (assembly GCA_050742975.1). Classification (GTDB taxonomy): domain Bacteria; phylum Actinomycetota; class Actinomycetes; order Mycobacteriales; family Jatrophihabitantaceae; genus JBDTGE01. Next base: position 3,472 of record JBOGDQ010000071.1, on the reverse strand, counting down.
CGCCCGTCGCCTCGGCCAGCAGGTGCGTCCACGTGCGCGGCACGCAGCGGATCAGCCCGTAGCCGCCGCCGCCGAACGCGACCCACCTGCCGTCCGCCGCCTCGTGCGCGAGCCGGTGCAGCGCGCCGATCGCCGCGCGCTGGCCGTCGACCGACAGCTCGAGGTTGGCCAGCGGGTCCTCGTGGTGGGTGTCGCAGCCGCACTGGGTGACCAGGACGTCCGGCCCGAACGCGCGGACGGCGCCGGGCACGACCGCATGGAACGCCCGCAGCCAGCCGGAGTCGCCCGTCCCCGGCGGCAGCGCGACGTTCACCGAGGTGCCCTCCGCGTCTCCGCGACCGAGCTCGCTCGGCTGCCCGGTTCCGGGGAACAGCGTGCGCGGGTCCTGGTGCAGGCTGATCGTCAGCACCCGGGGATCGTCGTAGAACGCCGCCTGCACGCCGTCGCCGTGGTGCACGTCGACGTCGACGTACGCGACCTTGAGCGCTCCCTCCGCCAGCAGCGTGCGGATCGCCAGCACGACGTCGTTGAACACGCAGAAGCCGCTGGCGTACCCGGGCATCGCGTGGTGCAGCCCGCCGGCGATGTTCACCGCGTGCTGCACGTGGCCGTCCCAGACCTGGCGCGCCGCGATCGCCGAGCCACCCGCGATCAGCGCGGACGCCTCGTAGATACCGGGGAAGACCGGATCGTCGTCGGTGCCCAGGCCGTAGCCGCTGAAGCCCGGATCGCCACCTGCGGTGCGGACTGCGTCGATGTAGTCGGCGGCGTGGACGGTCAGCAGTTGCTGCTCGTCGGCGGGCTTCGGCGGCACGACGTCGAGACGGTCAAGGACCCCGAGCTCGCGGGCCAGCCGGATCGTCAGCTCGAGGCGGACCGGGTTCATCGGGTGCTCGCCGAAGTCGTACGCGAGGTACCCCTCGTCCCAGATCGCGCTGGCCGAGCACTGCATGGGTTAAACCGTAGCGGGGCGCCGATAGGTTCAGCTGATGCTGCGTCCGGAGTACCCGATCACGACCGAGCGGCTGCTGCTGCGCCCGTTCGCGCCCGACGACGTCGACGCCGTGCTGGCGTACCAGTCACGCGAGGACGTGTGCCGGTACATCCCGTACGCGCCGCGCAGCCGCGAGCAGGTGATCGAGCGGATCAGCCCGTCGCACGCCCGCTCGACGCTCGACAAGCCGGGCGACGCGCTGTCGGTGGCGGTGCAGTTGCGGTCCACCGGGGAGGTGGTCGGCGACGTCGTGCTGATCTGGAGGAGCGAGGAGCACCGAAGCGGCGAGATCGGCTACGTCTTCGCACCCGAGCACGCCGGGCACGGGTACGCGACCGAGGCCGCAACCGCCCTGCTGCGGCTCGGGTTCACCGGCCTGGACCTGCACCGGGTCATCGGCCGGCTCGACGCCCGCAACACCGCGTCGGCCCGGGTGCTCGAACGGCTGGGTATGCGCCGCGAGGCGCACCTGGTCGAGGACGAGTGGTTCAAGGGCAGGTGGTCCGACACCGTCGTCTACGCGATCCTCGACCGCGAGTGGCAGGAGCATGCGCTGAGCACGGACGAGTGGGTCGATGAGGTCCGCAAGCTACCCAAACCGGGCACGACATCGACCTCGAATCGCTGATGGACGAGCCTGCGGTGTCCGCTCGTCACCGGCGACGGGAGACTCGCTCGCGCGCCCGTGCCGGGAGTGTCGGTCCTCCTGGTCAGCTGAGCGCTGCGGCCAGATCGGCCAGCAGGTCCTCGGCGTTCTCGATCCCGACGGACAGCCGGACCAGGTCGCCCGGGACCTCCAGCGCCGAGCCCGCGACGCTGGCGTGCGTCATCCGGCCCGGGTGCTCGATCAGCGACTCGACCCCGCCGAGCGACTCGCCGAGCGTGAACAGTTCGACGAGCTCGCACACCTTGAGCGCGGCCTCTTCGCCGCCGCGCAGGCGGAACGAGATCATCCCGCCGAAGCCGCTCATCTGTCGGGCCGCCACGTCGTGTCCCGGGTGCTCGGGCAGACCCGGATACAGCACGGTGCTCACTCCGGGGTGCCCGGTCAGGAAGTCGACGATGCGCGCCGCGTTGCTGCAGTGCCGGTCCATCCGCACGCCGAGCGTCTTGATCCCGCGCAGCACCAGCCACGCGTCGAACGGCCCGGCGACCGCGCCCATCGAGTTCTGGTGGAAGGCCAGCTCCTGTCCGAGATCGTCGTCCGCTGTGACGAGCGCGCCGCCGACGACGTCCGAGTGCCCGCCGAGGTATTTGGTCGTCGAGTGCACCACGACGTCCGCGCCGAGCTGGACCGGCTGCTGCAGGTACGGGCTGGCGAACGTGTTGTCGACGACCAGCCGGGCGCTGGCCCCGTGCGCGAACTCGGCCAGCGCGGCGATGTCGGCGATGCCCAGTAGCGGGTTCGTCGGCGTCTCGCACCACAGGACCTTGGTGTTGCCCTGCATGGCTGCGCGCACCGCGTCCAGGTCGTTGAGCGGGACCGGCGTGTACTCCAAGCCCCAGTTCGACAGCACGCGCGCGATGAGCCGGAACGTGCCGCCGTACGCGTCGCCGGGCAGGATCACGTGATCGCCCGGGCGGCAGACCGTCCGCAGCAGGGTGTCCTCGGCGGCCAGCCCGCTCGCGAACGCCAAGCCGCGCGTGCCACTCTCCAGGGCGGCCAGCGCGTCCTCCAGGGCGGTCCTGGTCGGGTTGGCGCTGCGGCTGTACTCGTAGCCGCCGCGCAGGCCGCCGACGCCGTCCTGCTTGTACGTCGAGGTCTGGTAGATCGGAACGGCGACCGCACCGGTCAGCGAGTCCGGCTCCTGGCCGGCGTGGATGGCCAGCGTGTCGAACACGTGTCGCGCCGCGTCGTCACTCATGCCGCTCACGGTACCCAGCCGGGCGCGCACCGGCGTTTGCACCCGCTGTCGACGCGGTGCGACGGTCATCAGCAGCCGCACCGGGTGCAAACGCGAGCCCCCGCCCACGCGATGAGCGCTCGCGCGAAGAGCCCGCCGACGCGCGAGCGCAGCGAGCTTGCGTGCGGATGTGGGTATCCACCCGAGCCTGCGAGTGGTGGTGCCCAGATCCGCCTGCGGCGGACAGATCAGCGCGGATCGGCCAGATGGCCGAGCAGGTCCTGGCGGGTGAGCACGCCGGTCGGCTTGCCGTCGACGTGCACCAGCAGCGCGTCGGCGTGGCCGAGCGCCTCGACCGCCGCGGTCACCGGCTCGCCGGAGCCGATGATCGGCAGCGGGGCGGCCATGTGCGGCTCGACCGCGTCGGCCAGCGAGGCCGACCCGGCGAACAGCGCGTCCAGCAGCGCCCGCTCGGAGACCGACCCGACGACCTCGCCCGCGGTCACGGGCGGCTCGGCGCGGACGACCGGCAGCTGCGACACCCCGTACTCGCGCAGGATGTCGATGGCCTCGCGGATCGTCTCGTTCGGGTGCGCGTGCACCAGCGAGGGGGTGTCGCCGGACTTGCTCCGCA
>JBOGDQ010000070.1:0-85484 GCA_050742975.1 Jatrophihabitantaceae bacterium | reverse complement strand
CCCTTGCGGTTCTCGTGGAGGTTGTGCGCCCCGAACCGCATGGGCAGGCCCTGGTAGTCACCGGACGGCGTGGGGACGACGCTCACGACCTGCGGTTCGCCCGAGACGTCGAGCACCCGGATGGTCCGCTGCGGGGCGTGCGGACCATTCTGCTGCTGCTCGTCAGTCGCGACGACCAGGCGGCGAGCAGGCAATGGCAGACACGTATGAGTGGCGCCGCCATCCCACTTCAGGTGGGCGAGCATGGTGGGCGAAGCTACGTCCGCGACGTCGAGAACCACCAGCCCACCGTCATCGAAGCCCAGGTAGGCGCGGTCGCCGTCTAGCAGCGCGTGGTGGGCCGCGTAGCGCTCACCGGGCGGCCAGTCCGGCTTCTCATCGTTGCGCTGCCCCGGCCACCACCAACGTCCCGCCTCCACTGGATGCACCGGATCGCTCAGGTCCAGCACGACCCAGATGCGATCGCGGAAGCCGTCGGGGGTGACCGACATATGCGCGTAACGCCCGCCAGTCCACACAACCCGGTGTACCCCGTTGCCACCCGAGGACCAGAAGCCGATCTGTCGAGGGGCGAGTGGATCGTCCAAGCTGTAGACCGCCAGCCCGGCCGAGATCGGGCCCAGCGCAGGCTCGCGATACGGGAACTTCTCGTGGTTGACCAGCAACAGGCCGTCAGCCACCTGAACCTTGTGGCTGTGCGAGTTGGGCGGGGCCTGCCACTGCGTCACGAGTACCGGGCGGCGCGGATCGCGCACGTCGAGGATCGACGTGCCGGCCCCGCTCGTGCCGGTGTGCCCGACGTAAACCACGTCGCCTGCCCGCATTACCTGCATCCCGTCGCCGCAACCGCCGAGATCGTGCTGCGCGACCTGACGCAGGCCGTGCTGCGAAGCGTTCACCGTGACGTCCAGCGACCTAGGAGACCGAGCCACGGGAGCGGAGCAGATCGGGCCACCGGATATCCGTCCCTTCGACTGTGACGTGCCTGCAATCGGATGCAGCAATCCTACGGTGACTCCTCGCCACACCGCGTGCCTAGAGCGTAGGAAGCTCATCGACGCTTCCGGCCTGGTCAACTCGCCGGTTGCGGCGCGGGGCCCAAACGGGGAAACGACCGAAACCTCGGTACCGTTCCGTGTGGCAATTCCGCGATTACGTGACGTCGCAGAGCTGGCGGGTGTGCATACCGCCACCGCGTCACGCGCGCTCAATCCAGCGACCCGTGGACTGGTCAATGAACAGACCGCCGTTCGGGTGGCTGACGCCGCGATAAAGCTGGGCTACACCGTCAATCCCATTGCCCGCAGCCTCAAGACGAACCGATCAAACTCCGTTGGTGTCGTCATACCCGACCTAACGAACCCGCTTTTCCCGCCGATCATGCGTGGGATCGATGATGTGCTCGGCCCGGCCGGATACAGCGTGTTGCTCGTCAACACCGACAACGACAAGGACCGCGAGGCGACCCAGATCGCGTCCTTGCGGGCACGTCAGGTGGACGGGCTCATCGTCGCTACCGCGCTGCTTCACGATCCGCGGATGAGCCGCCTCGCCTCCGAGAACATCCCGCTGGTCCAAATCAACCGACGCATGGACGCGCCCGGACTGCCGTCGGTGACTGGCGACGACACCGCAGGGGTATACCTCGCCGTACGCCACCTGGCCAGCCTCGGCCACCGTTACATCGCCCATTTGGCGGGCCCACAGCTCACCTCGACCGGCCAGATCCGGCTCCGGGCCTATCGCCAAGCATTGCGGGATCTAGGGCTCCCGCACGCCAACAACCTTATCGTCGAGTGCGAGGCCTGGACGGAGATTCAGGGTGCCCAGTGCCTGGGCCGCCTCTTCGACCGCAAGGTCGAGTTCACGGCGGTGCTCGCTGGCAACGATCTGATCGCGCTGGGTTGCTACGACCTGCTCGGCGAGCGCGGCATCGTCTGCCCGAAGCAGATCAGCATCGTCGGATTCAACGACATGCCGATCGTCGACAAGCTCAGGCCCAGCCTCACGACAGTGCACATACCGCAGTATCAGGTCGGTGCCGAAGCGGCCCAGTTGCTGCTCGACCGGATCCGCGACGACACGGTGCCCGCGAAGTCGGTGCTGCTGCCGCTCGAACTCATCGTTCGCAACTCCACGGCCGCGCCCCCACCCGTACCGGTCACCAAATCGGCGCGTGCAACACCACGGCCGGCAGCCAGGCCCAGGGTGCGCAGCGGCTGAGCACTTCACCGAGCGACATCTGCCGCGCCTCGAATTGCTAGCGTTTGCAATCATAGAAACGTAAGGTGACCTGATCATCGGAGTCGGCCACGCGGGGGTCGCGGTCAGCAAAGCTGCTCAGCGACAGCGGCGCCGAACACGTCGTGCTGGAACGGGCGCGCGCGGCGTCGCGGTGGCGCACCGAGCGATGGGATTCGTTCACGCTGCTGACGCCGAATTGAGCGACCGGTGAGTGTCGCCGTCGCCTGGATCTCGATCATCGCGCCGGGACATCGCGTCGCACGCCATCGCCTTCACGTCATGAAGCTCATGGCGCGCACGGCAGAGGTTGGCTGCCGCCGCCCCCCGCATGAGAGTCGGCCGCACGCTGCTCACTGCTGCGCTTTCGGCGCCGTCGGCATGAGCGCTCGCCACGAGCAGGTCGCAGCCGGTGTGGCTACCGCGCTGCTCGCCGGACCGTGGACGCGGCCGCTCATGCACTCGCGGCTCACCGCCGCGCTGGGGCAGCGCCGCGCCCCGCGCTGGGTGGGCGCGCTCATCGACCAGGTGCTCGACGCCTACCGCGACCCGCCCACCGACCGACCGCGCGAGCTCGCTGCCTACCTGCAGACCCGGCCGGCGTGGGCGCTGGCCTGGCAGCACCGGCGCTCGCCGCGGATCGTGCACTGGGAGCCGGTCGCGACCACCGCCCTGCCGTCACCGTGTCTGATCGCCCGGCTCGACGACCTGTCGGCGCTCGCCCGCCTGCTCGACCTCGACGCGGGCGAGCTGGACTGGTTCGCCGACGTGCGCGGGCTCGAGCGGACGGTCGCCGCACCATTGCGGCACTACCGCTGGCGGGCGCTGCCGAAGCGCGACGGCGTGCGCCTGGTGGCCGCCCCGAAGCCGCGGATGAAGGAGATCCAGCGCCGGCTGCTGCGTCACGTGTTGGACCCGATCCCCCTCCACGACGCGGCGCACGGCTGCGTCCGCGGCCGCTCGGTGCGCACCGCGGTGCAGCCGCACGCCGGGTCGGCGGTCGTGATCCGCGTCGACCTCGAGACGTTCTTCGCGTCGATCGCGGCCGGGCGGGTATGGGGTGTGCTGCGGACGGCCGGACTGCCGGAGGCGGTCGCGCACACGTTGACCGGCCTCATGACGACGACGGTTCCGCTGGGCGTGTGGCGCGACGTCCCGGTTCCGCGTGATCGCGACGCGCACCGGCAACTCGGCCGCCGGCTTGCTACACCACACCTGCCGCAGGGCGCGCCGACGTCCCCCGCCGTCGCCAACCTGGTCGCGTTCTCGCTCGACCGGCGGCTCACCGGGCTTGCGCGCGCGTTCGGCGCGAGCTACACCCGCTACGTCGACGACCTGACGTTCAGCGGTGGCCCGTCGCTTCGTGGTGCGCGCAGCCGGTTCGTCGAGCTCGTCGGGCAGATCGTGCGCGAGGAGGGCTTTCGCTGCAACGAGCGCAAGACCGTGGTGCTCGGCTCGTCCGGACGCCAGCAGGCGCTCGGCGCCGTGGTCAACGACCACCCGAGCCTGCCACGGCGCGAGCGCGACAACCTGCGCGCGATCGTGCACAACTGCGCCGTGCACGGTTGGCGCGGCCAGTCGCGGGGCGCGGAGGACTTCCGCGAGCGCCTGCTCGGGCGGATGTCGTGGGCCAACAGCCTGGACCCGGCCTTCGGCGCACGGCTGCGCGCATCGTTCGACGGGATCGACTGGTCCTGATCACGTTTCCCCGCTGGGCACCGGTTGCGAGTCGGCGAACCGGTGACGCGCGGGGAAAACGTGATCAGGACGGTCAGTCGTCGCGGTGCTCGGGATCGAGTTCGGCGTCCAGCTGGGCCCGCTCGTCGCGATGGGCGTTCATCCGCTGCTCGACGGTCGCGGCGAACCGGGCGCGCGGCACGGCGAGCAGCACCAGCGCGAGCGGGATCGACAGCGCGAGCGCGACGAGCGCTGCGACGAAACCGTGCAGGCCGAGCAGCAGCATCAGCCCCCAGAGCGCGAAGAACAGGGCGAAGCGCAGGATCGTGTAGAGCCACATCGAACCCATCCAGCTCCCGAAGCTGGGGCCACTGCGCTGGTACTTCATCGACGACTCCTTCTGGGCCCCCGCGAGGGTGCCATCCCTGCGAGCAACGTCGCGGGGCGTCTTCACGCCCAGACCGCCTGCGGTTCGGCGCGCCGCTCGGCCAGGCTCACCGGACCGTCGTACTCGCGGACGATCTCGTACCGCGTGTTGCGCTCGGTGGGCGTGAACCCGGCGTCGCGGATCAGCTCCAGCAGGTTCTCGCGGGTCAGCTTGTCCGGCGTGCCGAAGTGGTCGGCGTCGTGGGTGATCTTGTATTCGACCACCGATCCGTCCATGTCGTCCGCACCGTAGTTCAGCGCGAGCTGGGAGGTCGAGAGCCCGTGCATCACCCAGAACACCTTGACGTGCGGGAAGTTGTCGAGCATCAGGCGGGACACCGCGAACGTCTTGAGCACGTCGGCGGGCTGGGCCATCGGCAGGTGCGACAGTCGGTTGTTGTCGTTGTGGAAGCGCAGCGGGATGAACACCTGGAAGCCGCCGGTCTCGTCCTGCAACTCGCGCAGCCGCAGGACGTGGTCGACGCGGTGGCGCGGCTCCTCGATGTGCCCGTACAGCATCGTCGCCGGGGTCTGCAGACCCTTGCCGTGCGCGAGGCGGTGGATGCGCGACCAGTCCTCCCAGTGCGTCTTGTGGTCGACGATCTGCTTGCGCACGTCCCAGTCGAAGATCTCCGCACCGCCGCCGGTCAGCGACTCCAGGCCGGCGTCGATCAGCTCGTCCAGGATCTCGCTCGCGGACAGCCCGCTGATCTCCTCGAAGAAGTGGATCTCGGTCGCGGTGAAGCACTTGAGCGCGACGTCCGGCAGCTCGGCCTTGAGCTCACGCAGCACGCGCGGGTAGTACTTCCACGGCAGCGTCGGGTGCAGGCCGTTCACGATGTGCAGCTCGGTCAGGCCGTCGCCCTGCATCGCCGACGCCAGCTCGACGGCCTCCTCGACGCGCATCGTGTACGCGTCCTTCTGCCCGGGCTTGCGCTGGAAGCTGCAATACGCGCAGGACGCGGTGCAGACGTTCGTCAGGTTCAGGTGGCGGTTCACGTTGAAGAAGACGACGCTGCCGTTCTTGCGGGTGCGGACGTCGTGGGCCAGGCCACCGAGCCAGGCCAGGTCGTCGGAGTCGTACAGGTCCTCGCCGTCCCGGCGGGTGAGCCGTTCGCGGTTGGCGACCTTCTCGGTCAGCTCGGCCTTGCGGGATTCGGTCAGCGCCATGCCGTTCAGCGTACGTGCGGCCCAGTACCGACCCGCCCTGAGGTCAGGCTGCCGCACCCGTCCCTCGCGACGTCGCGAAAGCCCGTAAACAGGACGTAAAGGTCTGCCGAACCCGGCGCGATCCCCTACCCTCGATCCACCATGCAAATCCCCCTGATGCCGAACGAGCTGCACGCCGGCGACCGGCCCAGCGCCACCGCGCAGTGGACGACGCTGGCGCGCGCGCTCGAGCTGGACCGGCGTCCGGCGGACCGGATCGTCAGCGACGAGTACGCCCCGCTGTTCCTCACGCCGGCCTACCGCGGTGTGCTCGAGTCGCTGCGGCTCGGCTCCCCGCTCGTGCACCTGGCCGAGCGCCACGAGCTCGCGGGGATCTCGACGTTCGTGCTGCTGCGGCACCGGTACATCGACGAGCAGCTGGGCAAGGCCCTCGCCGACGGTGCCGAGCAGGTCGTCGTCCTCGGCGCCGGCTACGACTCGCGGGCCTACCGGTTCGCGGACGAGCTGCGCGGCCGTCCGGTGCACGAGGTCGACCTGCCCCCGCTGTCGCGGCTCAAGGCCGAGATCGTCGCGGCGCATCCGGACCTTTTCGTGGGCAACAGCATCCGTCGTGTCGAGATCGACTTCCGCACCGAGTCGCTGGCCGACCGGCTGCTGGACTCGGGGTTCACCGTCGGCGTCCGGACCTTCGTCGTCTGGGAGGGCGTGAGCATGTACCTGTCGCGGCTGGCGGTCAGCGCGACGTTGGGGACGCTGCGCGAGATCTGCGGTTCGGGCTCGACCCTCGCGATGGACTTCTGGCACGAGCCCGGCGGCCTGCACCCGTTCGACCAGGTGCGGCGTGCGGCTGCGCAGGCGATCCGGCTTATCGGCGAGCCGGTGACGTTCGGCCTGCCGCCCGAGCACGCTGTCGACTTCCTCGACAAGCACGGCTTCGCGGTCGCGGACCTGGCCGAGTCCGACGAGCTTGCCCGACGGCACGCCACCGCCGGGCGCCGGAGCGAGAAGTCGGTGTACGTGGTGGCCGCGCAGCTGCGCTGATCAGTCAGTCCTGGTCGACCGCCTGCACGCGGTCCTCGAACTTGGTGGACAGGACGACGGTCGTGCGGGTACGAGCGACGCCGCGCATCGAATTGAGATCGCGGATCGCGGCCTCGAGCCCGGCGACGTCCGGGACCCGGACCTTGACGACGAAGGTCTCCTCGCCGGCCACGAACCAGCAGTGTTCGACCGACGAGAGGGCGGCGAGCTGCGCGGCCACCTCGTCGGTATCGGCGCTGTCGGAGATGAAGATGCCGACCAGTGCGTTCATCGCGTAGCCGAGCGACTCGGGCGCGACGGCCGCGTGGTAGCCGGTGATCACGCCGGCGGTCTCGAGCTTCCCGACGCGCTCGTGCACTGCGGGCGCGCTGAGGCCGACGATCCGCGCCAGCTCGGCGTAGGTGGCGCGCGCGTTGGTGCGCAGCGCGTCGAGCAGTTGCCGGTCGACCGAGTCCACGTCCGGACGTTACCGCGCGCCGCCCAGATCCCCGCTCCAGCGCGTGATCAGGTCGTGCTCCACGCCGATCCCGTCGAGCACCTTGGCCGCGACGAAGTCGACGAGCTGCTGGACGCTGTTCGCTGCGCTGTAAAACCCCGGGCTCGCGGGCAGGACGATCGCGCCCGCGTCGTGCAGCGTGAGCAGGTGCTGCAGCGTGGCGCGGGTGTACGGCGTCTCGCGCGGGACGACGACGAGCGTCCTGCGTTCCTTGAGGGTCACGTCGGCGGCGCGCTGGAGCAGGTCCTTGGACAGTCCGATCGCGATGCCGGCGACGGCTGCGGTCGACGCCGGGACGACGAGCATGCCGCGCGTGCGGTAGGAGCCGGACGACGGGCCTGCTGCCAGGTCGCCCGCCGGCCAGTGGACGGAGTTGCCGGGGTCGCGCCCGAGCCAGATCGACAGGTCCTCGCGCCAGTGCGCGTCGCGGAAGCTCAGCCCGACCTCGTCCAGCAGCGTCAGCCGAGCGGCTCGCGAGACGATCAGGTCGACCGCTTCACCCGCGTCCAGAAGCGCGTTGAGCACCGCGCGCGCGTATCCCGTGCCCGATGCCCCGGACACCCCGAACACCCACGGCACCCGTTCCCCGTTCACGGCTTTGCACCCGCAGTGGTCGTGGGGTGGGCGGTGCGGGCGCGCGCAGCGGGTGCAAACGCGCCGATCACCGCGACAACCCGTGGGCGAGCAGATCGGCGAGAGCGAACGTGAACAGGCCGATGCCGATCACGCCGTTCGCGGTGAAGAAGGCGCGGTTCACGCGGGACAGGTCGTCGGGTCGGACGATCGCGTGCTCGTAGACCAGGACGGCCGCGATGAGCGCGAGGCCGAGCCACCACACCCAGCCGAGCCCGGCAGCGACTCCGAACCAGGCGAACCCGGCGAAGGTCACGCCGTGCACGACCGACGACGCGCGTAAGGCCGCGGGGATGCCGAAGCGGGCCGGGAACGAGCGTGAGCCGATCTGCCGGTCGACGTCGGCGTCCTGGCACGAGTAGATCAGGTCGAACCCGCCGATCCAGGTGCCGACCGCGAGACCGAGCGCGACGGCGGCCCATGACGCCGAGCCGGTGACCGCGATCCAGGCGCCGACCGGGGCCACGAACTGGGCTAACGCGAGCAGCACCTGCGGGAAGTCCGTGAACCGCTTGCCGTACGAGTACAGGACGAGCAGGAAGATCGCGATCGGGGCAAGGGCCAGGCACAGCCAGGACAGCGCGGCGCATGTCGCCAGGAAGATCGCCAGCGCGATGGCCGTACCGACCCAGGCCGAGCGGACGCTCAGCGCGCCGGTCACCAGCTCGCGCCGCGCCGTCCGGGGATTGAGCGCGTCGAAGTTGCGGTCCAGGATGCGGTTCGCGGACATGGCGACGGTGCGCGCCGACACCATCGCGACGGTGATCAGCAGCAGCTGCACCCAGTGCACCGAGCGGCTCTGCGTCCACATCGCGGTGAGCGCGGCGATGTACGCGAACGGCAGCGCGAACACCGAGTGCTCGATCATCACCAGCCGCAGGAACTGACGGATCTTCCTGCGCGTACCGTCACGGGCGCTACCGGGCGCAGGAAGATCGACGCGCGCCGGGCTCGCGGTCTTGATCTTCCTACCCATACCGTCACGGGCACCACCAGGCGCAGGAAGATCACCAGCGCTACCCGGCGCAGGAAGATCGCCGGACACCCTGTCCGCCTCGCTCATCGCCCGATCCCGTACTCGCTCCAGCGGCGGTCCACCAGCCCGAGCGTCGCCGCGTCGAGAACACACTCCGACGGCCAGCCACCGGCACGGTGGTAGCCCTCGGTCGGCAGCTTGCGGGTCGCATCCACGCCGAGCTTGCCGCCGAAGAACTGCTCGTACGACGCATGATCGAGGTGATCGACCGGGCCGACCGTGTGCTGCACGTCGTGTGCGTAGTCGACGTTGCCGAACGCCCGCCAGGCCACCTCGGCATAGTCGTGCACGTCGCAGTCGGCGTCCACGACGACGATCAGCTTGGACAGCGACAGCAGCCCGGCACCCCAGATCGCGTTCATCACCTTCTGTGCATGCTTGGGGAAGCGCTTGTCGACCGAGACGATGCAGCAGTTGTGGAACACGCCGGCCTCGGGCAGGTCGTAGTCGACGATCTCCGGCACGCTCATCCTGATCAGCGGCAGGAAGATCCGCTCGGTCGCCTTGCCCAGCGGCCCGTCCTCCTGCGGCGGCCGCCCGACGATGATCGACTGGTAGATCGGCTGCTCGCGCATCGTCAAGGTCTCGACCCGCACGAACGGGAACGGCTCGACCGGCGTGTAGAAACCGGTGTGATCGCCGAAGGGCCCTTCCGGTAGGCGCTCGCCCGGTGACACCCAGCCCTCCAGCACGATCTGTGCGGCGGCCGGTACCTGCAGCGGCACCGAGACGCAGTCGACCATGTCGACGCGCTCGCGCTGGACGAAGCCGGCGAACAGGTACTCGTCGATGTCGGCGGGCAGCGGCGCGGATGCCGAGTACGTCACCGCCGGCGGGCAGCCGAACGCGATCGCGACGGGCAGTCGCTCGCCCCGCCGCTCGGCGATCGCCGCGTGCGAGGTGGAGTCCTTGTGGATCTGCCAGTGCAGCGAGACGGTGCGCGAATCCTGCAGCTGCAGCCGGTACATGCCGAGGTTCCGCGCGCCGGTCTCGGGGTGCTTGGTGTGCGTCAGCCCGAGATTCAGGAACACGCCACCGTCGTCCGGCCACGACTGCACGCCGGGCAGCAGGTCGATCAGGTCCACGTCGTCGCCTTTGACGATCACCTCCTGGCACGGCGCGCTCCGCACCCGCCGCGGGGGCGCGGCCCGCAGCTGCGACACCTTCCCGAGCGCATCGCGCAGGCCGCCGACGCCGCGGGGCAACTCGGGCTTGAGCAGCTCGGCGATCCGGGCGCCGATCTCGTCCAGGTCGTCGACACCGAGCGCGCGCGCCATCCGCCGCTGGGTGCCGAACGCGTTCATCAGCAACGGCATCCGGCCGCGCGTCGGGTTCTCGAACAGCAGCGCCGGTCCCTGCTCGCGCAGCACGCGCTGGACGATCCCGGTCACCTCGAGGTGTGGATCCACCGGCGCCGTGACCCGCGCGAGGTCGCCATCGCGCTCCAGCGCCGAGAGGAAGTCCTGCAGATCCGAGAACGCCACGCCGACCAGTATCCCTGCCTGTCGCGTGTACCTTCGCGGCCATGGCCCAGGTGCTGCTCGTCGAGGACGATGCCGCCATCCGCACGGCGCTGACCCGTGCCCTGCGCGAACTCGGCCACGGTGTCGCGTCGGTCAGCTCGGGGATGCCTGCCCTGACCTCAGCCGTGGAGCGCAAGCCGGATGTGGTGCTCCTCGACCTCGGCCTGCCCGATCTCGACGGGGCCGACGTGCTGTCGATGCTGCGTGCGGTCAGCGACGTCCCGGTCATCGTGGCCACCGCGCGCGACGAGGAGTCCGAGATGGTGCGGCTGCTCGAGCTCGGCGCCGACGACTACGTGATCAAGCCGTTCACCGCCGTCCAACTGAACGCGCGCATCCGAGCCGTGCTGCGACGGACCGGGCGAACCGACGAGGACCCGGTGATCACCGTCGGCGGGCTGAAGATCGACACGCGCAGCTACGAGGTGAGCGTCGACGGGCGTCCGGTCGAGCTCGCGCGCAAGGAGTTCGAGCTGCTGCTGGCCCTGGCACGTCGCGCCGGCGAGGTTGTCAGCAAGCGCGACCTGCTGGCCGAGGTGTGGCAGCTGGCCTGGGGCGGCTCGGACCGGACGGTCGACGTGCACCTGTCCTGGCTGCGGCGCAAGCTCGGCGAGACGGCCGCGAACCCGCGCTACCTGTACAGCGTGCGCGGCGTCGGCGTCCGGCTGGTGGCTCCGGCGGAATCGGCATGACGAGCCGAAACGCTGCCGCGCGGGCCACGACCACGCCTGGGTCGAGGTCCGCATGAGGCGCCGCATCCTGCTGCTCGTCGTCGGGATGACGACGCTGGTCGTGGTCGCCTTCGCGATCCCGGTCGGCATCCTGCTGCACTCCGCCGTCGCGCAGCGCGCCGAGCAGGCCACTCTGGACCAGGCCAAGAACGCGGCCTTCTTCCTAGGCAGCGGACCGACGAAGAGCAAGATCACGACGTACGTGCAGTCCGTATCGGCCAACACCGGTCGGCCCACGTCGGTGACGCTGGCCGACGGCACGACGATCGGCACGACGCCGAGTGACCCGCGAACCGCGCAGTTCACCCCGCGGGGTGCACGCAACGGCTTCCCCAACCTGCCCGGCGGTGGCGGGCCCGAGGGCGGCGCTCCCAACGCGACGCTGCATCCGATCCCCGGCGGGCAGCTGGCCGAGACGACCGCTCGCACGAGCACGACGTTCTACTTCATCCGCGTGTACCTGTCGAACGACGCGCTGCACGCGGGCGAGGCCAAGTGGTGGTTCCTGCTGGTCGGCGGCGGCCTCGGCCTGCTGCTGCTCGGTGCGCTCGCCGCCGAGCTGCTGACCCGGCGCATCGTCCGTCCGCTCGTCCGCACCGCCGACACGGCGCAGCAGCTCGCAGTCGGTGACACGACCGCGCGCGCACCGACCGACGGCCCGCGCGAGATCGCCGAGGTCGGTTCGGCGCTGAACCGGCTGGCCGATCGGATCGACGAGCTGATCGCCGAGGAGCGCGAGACCGTCGCGGACCTCTCGCACCGGCTGCGCACCCCGCTGACCGCGCTGCGCCTGGACGCCGAGGCGCTGCGCGATCCGGAGGACGCCGAGCGCGTCGGCAACCACGTGAGCACGCTGGAGCGGATGCTCACCGCGATCATCCACGCTGCGCGGCGTCCGCAGCGCGAGGGTCGGATGCCCGCCAGCGACGCCACCTCCGTCGTCGGCGAGCGGGTGTCGTTCTGGTCCGCACTGGCCGACGAGCAGGAGCGCCCGACCGAGGTCAACCTGCCCGAATCCCCTTTGCCGGTCAGGACATCGGCCGAGGATCTGGCCGCAACCGTCGACGCGCTGCTGGAGAACGTCATCGCGCACACCCCGGAGGGGACGGCGTTCAGCGTGCGGCTCGTCGCATCCGACGAGGGCGCGGTGCTGGAAGTCTCCGACGCCGGGCCGGGGCTGCCGGAGGACGCCCTGGTCCGCGGCCGCAGCGACCGCGGCTCGACCGGGCTGGGCCTGGACATCGCCCGCCGGTGCGCTGAGGGCAGCGGCGGCACGATGACGCTCGGACGAAGCGCAGCAGGGGGCGCGCTGATCACGTTGCTGCTCCACTGGGCTTGACTGGTGAGACGACGCTTCACTGGTGCAACGACGCTTGACTGGTGAGACGACGCAACCGTGAAAGGACACCCCGACCATGCTCTACCTGACCCCCGCGGCCGAAGGGCTGATCGGCGCGCTCGGCGCGGTGACCGACGACCAGCTCGGCGCGCCGACGCCGTGCCCGAACTACATGCTCGGTGACCTGATCGAGCACGTCAACGGACTCTCGCTTGCGTTCACGTTCGCGGCGAACAAGGAGCAGCCACCCGGTGGTTCGGCGGCCCCGTCGGGCGACGCGAGCCGGCTCGCCGACGGCTGGCGCGAGCAGATC
This sequence comes from Jatrophihabitantaceae bacterium, assembly GCA_050742975.1. GTDB lineage: Bacteria > Actinomycetota > Actinomycetes > Mycobacteriales > Jatrophihabitantaceae > JBDTGE01. The sequence continues at coordinate 72,858 of JBOGDQ010000070.1, read as the reverse complement.
CCGGTGCAGCTGCGCGCTCTCGCGCGAGCGTGGACCCTGCCGGACGCCTGGGACGGGATGACCGAGGTCGGCGGCATCACGCTGCCCGGCGAGGTCGCGGGACTGGTGGCGGTCAACGAGTTGGTCGTCCACGGCTGGGACGTCAGCCGGGCCAGTGGCCAGCCGTTCGCGGCCGACCCGGGCCTGGTCCAGGAGTGCATCAGGCTCGCGGAGGCCTCGGCCGATCTGCGTCCGGTGGACGGCCCGTTCGGCCCGGTCGTCGAGGTACCCGCATCGGCGCCGCCGCTGGATCGGCTGATCGGCCTCTGCGGGCGCGATCCGGCGTGGCCGGCGGGCTGACTTCACCTGGTCAAAGCCGAACTTAGGACGGCCTTGACGTTCGCGTGAGGCGGCGCTGATGCGCTGGGCCCGATCGTGAACGGCATGACCGAGAACAGCAACCCGAAGCGCCTGGTCCGCCTGGCCGTCCTCGCCGGCGGCGGCACCGCGGCGGCCGGAGTCGCGCTCACCGCGGCGCTGACCGTCGGGGTCTCGCACAGCACCGCGGCCACGACGACCACGCACGGGACGACGTCCACCACCACCGGCACGACGTCCACGACGTCGAACAGCACGGACAGCGGATCGGACTCGACCGGCGGCCTGTCCAGCTCGACGCAGGATCAGGCTCCCGCCGGCGGGAGCAACGGCTCATGAGAAGCCTTGCTGCCGGCCGGGCGACGGCGGTGTCGCGATGAGCGCCACTCAGGTGATGCGGGCGTGGAGCTGCACGGTCCGGCTCGTGGTCGACGACGAGCGCGCGATCCGTCCAGCCGCCGCCGACCTGGCCGCGCTGCTCGCCCGGGTCGACGCCGCGGCGAGCCGCTTCCGTCCGGACTCCGCGCTGTCGAAGGCGAACTCGAGCGCCGGCCGACCCGTCCCGGTGCCGCGCCTGCTCGTCGATCTCGTCGCCGTCGCCCTCGACGCCGCAGACACGACCGGCGGCCTGGTCGATCCCACCGTGGGGACGACGCTCGGCCGGCTCGGCTACGACCGGGACATCGCGGCGGTCTCGGCTGACGGTCCCGCGGCGCCGTCGGCGGCGGTGCGCACCTGGCGGGACGTGCGGCTGGACCGCGACGCCGGGCTGCTGACCGTGCCGCCCGGTGCAGCGCTGGACCTCGGCGCGACTGCGAAGTCCTACCTGGCCGATCACGCCGCGCACGCCCTCGCGCAGCGTTACGGCACCGCGGTGCTCGTCGAGCTCGGCGGTGACCTCGCCGTCGCCGGCAACCGGCCGCAGGGCTGGTGCATCGACGTCGCCGAGCGCGCCGGTGACACCGGTCAGCACGTGCTCGTGCGGCACGGCGGAATGGCCACGTCCACCACGGTGATCCGCCGGTGGCGTCGTGGCGGCGCAGCCGTGCACCACATCGTCGACCCGCGCACCGGACGGCCCGCGGCCGGTCCGTGGCGCACCGTCTCCGTCTACGCGCCGTGCGCGCTGGCGGCCAACACGGCGAGCACGGCGGGAATCGTGTTGGGCGCCGATGCGCTCGGCTGGTTCGCCGCTCGGAACCTGGCCGCCCGCTTCGTTGCCGTGGACGGTGTGGTCACGACCGTCGGCGGCTGGCCGCAGCAGAATCCGCTGGCGGTGTCGGCATGACGGTCTGGTTCACGATGCGAGGCGCCGGGCTGGCCGCGCTGGCGCTGCTGACGACGTTCGCGCAGCTCGCCGTACTGGTCCGGCTAGGCTCGCGCCGGTTCGCGGACACCGGAACCAGGCACGAGCCGGGCATCACGCTGCTGACGGTCGGCGGCGCAGTCAGCCGCCCGGTGTGGTCGAGATACCTGGTGCTTCCTGAGGCCTTGTCCGACCGTCGGCGGGCGACCCGAGGACCCGGTCGGTGCATGCTGAGATGATGGACGACGCACCGGCTGAACAACTCCGCGCCGAGTTCCGGCGCCTGGCGTCGGGCTGTGGAGAGCCCAAACCGACCGATCTCAAGTACGTTTTCAGTACCTTTCAGATTGCCGATACCGCGGTCTATGGAGCCCGTACACACGCGAATCACCCTGTCGCGAACAGGCCTGTTGTCGTCATCACCGGTCGAGGGTCATTTGTAGCCCCACGGCGCCCGAAAGGCTTCGCGCCTCACACCGGCGAGCACCTCACTGGTATCTGGCTGCACCCAGACGGCGAGGTTGTCGCTTACTCGATAAGCCAACGCGAGCCCGAGCTGAGCGCCCTCGGCTCGTTGATCAATATGTGACCGCTCAACAACCCAGGACCTCCAGATCGGCGGCAGAGCGCGGCTGCCTGGAACCATGCCTCCCCAAGCTGTATGACGCGCGTAATACACCCCGCACCATCACTATCCGTCGCCGGACAAGGGCAGATCCGATAGCCAAGGCAACCGGAGCTGTCCTGCAGCGGTGCCGTCCGCCGCGAACAGGGCGCGGTCGGCGTGGCTGCCGCAGCCACGCCGACCGAAGCACCGATCCTGTCGTATCTGGTCGCAACCGCTACTTTGATCATGGCCTCGGACGCCGGAGCGCTGCAGCAGCAGCGGGCGGGTCAGCTGAGGCCGGCGTAGGAGTGCAGCCCGGAGATGACCACGTTGACGATCACGAAGTTGAAGATGATCGCACCGAACCCGGCCAGGTTCACCCAGGCCGCAGCGCGGCCCTTCCAGCCGGCGGTCGCGCGCGCATGCAGGTAGCAGGCGTAGATAACCCAGACGATGAACGCCCAGGTCTCCTTCGGGTCCCAGCCCCAGTACCGCCCCCAGGCGGCCTCCGCCCAGATGGCACCGCAGATGATCGCGACCGTGTACAGCGGGAAGGAGAACGCGACGATCCGGTACGCGGCCTTGTCCAGGGTGGTCGCGTCCGGCAGCCGCGAGGCAAGCGTGGCCAGCGAGCCGGGCTTGAAGCCGGGCCGCACGCTGATCCGGTCGTAGCGCTGCTTGGCCAGGAACAGCACGGTCAGCACCGCGCTGGTCATCAGCGCGCCCTCGGCGATCGAGACCAGCGTGACGTGGATGGCCAGCCAGTACGACTGCAGCGCGGGAACGAGCGGCTGGGCCCTGGAGTAGAACACCGTCCCGGCCAGGAACATCAGCAGGATGACCGGCAGCAGGATCAGCCCGCCGAGGTGCCGGATCGCGGGCAGCCGCCAGAGCAGGGCGATGAACGCGATGACACCGACGAGACCCGCGACCGATGCGAACTCGTACATGTTGCTCCACGGCACCGCGTCGACGGCCGTGGCACGAACCGCGATGGATGCCGTGTGGAACAGCGCGCCCAGCACGGTGATGGCGAAGGAGAAGCGACCGATGCGCTCGGCGGCCGATGGTCGCGTAGGAGACGGCGCAGGGGGTATCGACTCGACGGACGGCGGCCCTCCCCCGCCGGTTACGCCCCAATTGGCGGGGGGACCCCCCCTGGCGCCCACGAGCTCGCGCGCGGCGACCGGCACCGTGGCTGCGATCCGTCCCCGGCGCCCGAAGGCGTATTCGGCCGTGTACCCGACCATCGCGACCGCGTAGATCGCGATCGAGGTCGTGAACAACGAGTCGGACAGGTGGGCCATGGAACCGTCGATGCCAGCCACCGTCACTCCCTTCCTGCCGGGACGCTCTCCCGTGCCGGCCTGCCGGCCCCGCGCAGCCGGTCCAGCAGCGCCGTGAACTCGGTACTGAAGTTGCCCGAGTCGCTGCGGGCCAGGCCGCCGACGGAGACAACGGTAGGCGACCCGTCCAGGGGGTCCGCCGGAGGGGTGATGCGCAGCCACACTCGCCGCCGCCGGATGCTCAGCGAGCCGATCAGCCCAAGCACCATGGCGACAACCGCGATCAGCAGATAGCCCTGCGTCGGGTCGTGGCTGACCTGGAAGCTGACCCACGGGACCCAGCCGTCGAACGTCACCGAAACTCCGTGGGCGAACGTCTTGGTCTGCCCCACCGCCAGGTTCACCGCGCCGATCTTGGTCATCTTCGACGTGTCCAGCGAGTACACCGACTGTGGCATCCCGTTGTAGTTCAGGTCGCCGACATAGACGAAGACCGCGAGCACGGGGTTGTGCACCTGCGGTGACGTCGAGGTGATGACGCCGTTGCCCTCGTCCTGCGGCGTCGGCGCGAACAGCCCGGAGAGGCCGACGTCCTGCTTGGCGCCCGGCCGGCCCTGCTCCTTGAAGGCGCCCTCGGACAGGAAGGTCGTCGCGTTGGTCGGCACGAACGACTGGGTGTCGTGCACGACCGAACCGTCCGGCATGCGGATCGTCACCTGGGGCGCGAAGCCATGGTTGATCAGGTACACCCGGTCGCCCTCGAGCCGCAGCGGATGGTTGACGGTGATCGCCGTCTTCCTCGACGCGGCATCGACGTTCGGCTTGTACGTCACGTCGGCCGCGAACTTGGACGGCTCGCCGGACGCGGTGTAGGTCGCGGTGAACTTGTCCAGCTTGGTGATGCAGAACGGCGCGGGGGAGATCTTGCCGTCGGAGGCGAGCCGTCCGGGCTTCCACGAGTCGTACTGCGAGACAGTGTTGCAGAAGCCGTCGCCCTGGTTGACGATCAGCGTTCCCTGGTAGCTATACAGCTTGCCGACGGCGATCAGGATCAGCGCGCTGAGCAGTGCGACGTGGAACAGCAGGTTTCCCGTCTCGCGGCTGTAGCCCTTCTCGGCGGACAGCGTGATCGCGCCGGAGGGTTCCTCGCGTCGGGTCACGCGCCACCGCCGGCCGAGCGTGCGGCGCGCGGCAACCGCGTACTGCTCGGCCGTGTCCGCCACCTCGACGGCGCCGCTCTCCGGCAGCCGGTTCAGGTTCCGCGGCGCGGCCAGCGGCTTGCGGGCGATCGCGCGGGCGTGCAGCCGGATGCGCGGGATCAGGCAGCCGACGAGCGAGACGAACAGCAGCAGGTAGATGGCCGCGAACCAGACCGAGCCGAAGACGTCGAACATGCCGATGCGATCCAGGAACGTGCCCCAGCCGCCGTGCGAGGCGATGTACGACGAGGTCTTGGTCGGGTTGAGCGGGCGCTGGGGCAGGATCGAGCCGGGCACTGCGGCGACTGCGAGCAGGAACAGCAGGATCAGCGCCGTCCGCATGCTGGTCAGCCGGCGCCAGGTCATCCGCACCGGACGAAGGACCGTCGTGATCATGCGAGGCCCCCGCGAAAGTGCGGAGTGCTTTGTGCGGAGCGGTTTCGTGCGGTTTTCACAGCCCGCCGCCGATGCCCGTGCCGGTTCCCACGGACGTCCGCAACTGGTCCATCCAGGAGTTCCACTCGCCGGTGACGAGCAGGACGCCGATGACGATCAGCAGCACGCCGCCCACCCGGCTGACGGCGCGGACGTGCCGCCGCACGAAGCCGAGCGCGCCGGACACCCAGCCGAAGCCCAGCGCCACCAGCACGAACGGCACGCCGAGGCCGAGGCAGTAGCAGAACATCAGGAACGCACCCCGGCCGGCAGTGCCCTCCTGGAACGCGAGCGAGTACACCGCGCCGAACGTCGGGGTGAGGCAGGGCGCCCAGGCCAGCCCGAACGCCGCACCGAGCAGCGGTGCACCGACCAGTCCCGGCGCCGGCAGCCGGTGGATGCGCCGCTCGCGTTGCAGGAACCCGATGCCGCCGAGGAAGACCACGCCCATCACGATGGTGACGACGCCGAGCACCCGTTCGATCCCCAGCGTGTGGTCGCGGATGGCGGCGCCGAGGCTGCCGAACAGCACGCCCTCGAGCACGAAGATGACGGTGAAGCCGAGCACGAACAGCAGCGCTCCGCCGAACATGCGCCGCTGCGTAGGCCGCTCGTCCGACCCGGACAGCCCGGCCACATAGGACAAATAGCCCGGCACGAGCGGCAGCACGCACGGCGACAGGAAGCCGACCAGGCCGACCAGCGCGGCCACCCCCGCGGCGACGAGCAGCGGGCCGTCATTGACCGCATGCGTGAAGCCGGGATCGGCGAGCAGCATCTACGACTCCGCGAGCAGCTTGTCGAGCAGCGGCTCGAGATCCTTGGCCGTCATCTCGTTCAGGTAGACGACGGCGACCCGGCCGTGCTTGTCGACGATCACCGTGAACGGCAGTGACAGCGCGGGGATCTTGCCCAGCCGCAGCGCGGTCTCGCCGGTCTGGTCGTAGACCATCGGGTAGCTGATGTCGTTGTCCTTGACGAACGACTTGGCCTTGCTGCTAGGGCTGTTCTTGGTGTCGATCCCGATGAACGCGACGCCCTTGGCCTTGTACTTGCGGTAGACACTGTCGAACTGCGGCGTCTCGGTCTGGCACGGACCGCACCAGGTCGCCCAGAAATTGATGACGACGACCTTGCCGGCGAACTGGGACAGGCTGAGCTTGCCTCCGTCGAGCAGGTCGCCGGTGAAGTTGCCCGCCTTCTTGCGATCGGCGATCGGGTACGACTTGCCCAGCGACGTGCCGCCGACGAAGTGGAAGTTGTTCCCGCCGTCGCCCTGGACGACCGCGTCCTTGCCGGTGCAGCCGGACAGCACGAGCGCGGCGGCGATCGACAGGACAGCGAGCAGGCGGAGTTTCATCGACGTCCAGTGTGCGTTACCCGGTCCGCGCGCCCGCAGTCGGCTCAGCCCGCTGTGATGCAGGCCGGCTCCAGACCGGATTGTGCAACTTTCGGCGGTCTCACGCCGCCCAGAGTTGCACAATCGGCGTCACGCACCGGCTCCGTGTCCGGACGGCAGCGCGGCGGCCGGCTCGGCGTACGTGATGTCGGCGATCCGGTCCCCGTCGAACGTGAACGAGGTGACCGACGCCAGGCCGCACTCGCGCCGGCGCGGGTCGTGGAACAGCACCTTGCCCTCGGCCTGTCGTCGAGCTGCGACGATCGGCAGTTGGTGAGTGACGCACACGGCCTCGGCCTGCGCGCCGACGTCGGCGGCGTCGTTGGCGGCGGCGTTACGGGCGGCGTCACGCGCGCTGCGGGCGGCGGCCAGCACCCGCGTCGCGATCTCGGCGTACGGCTCACCCCACGACGGACGGAACGGGTTCCAGTAGTACCGGTAGCTACGCCAGTCGGTGAGCAGGCCCTTCCCGCCCGCGACCTGGCGTCCCTCGAGATGGTTGTCGGCCTCGAGCAGGCGTTCGTCGACGGCGATCGGCAGCCCGAGGGCCTCGGCCAGCGGCTGCGCAGTCTGCTGTGCGCGCTCCAGCGGGGAGCAGACCAGGTAGCCGATCGGCCGCTGCGCCAGGTACTCGGCCGCGAGCTTGGCCTGTGCGATCCCGAGGTCCGAGAGCCGGTAGCCGGGTAGCCGCCCGTACAGGATCCGGTCGGGGTTGAAGACCTCGCCGTGACGCAGCAGGTGAACGGTGATCACGCGCCCATCCTCCCAAACCGACTCGATCTTCCTGCGCCAGCCGTCACCCGGTGCGCTCGGAGCAGGAAGATCCACCTTCGGCCATCAGTTCGGGCGTTCCGCCGCGGCGGCCGCGGCGCGGGCGGCGGCCGGGAGGGCGTCGGCGATCCGGGCCAGGGCGCCGTCGTCCATAGCGGCATTGACGAACCAGGCCTCGAACGCGCTCGGTGGCAGGTACACGCCGGCGTCCAGCATCGCGTGGAAGAACGGGGGGTACCGCCAGGTTTCGGCGGCCTGCGCGCCGGCGAAGTCGACGACGGGTTCGGCGCCGAAGAACACCGAGAACAGGTTGCCCGCAAACTGCACCTGGTGCGCCACACCGGACTCGGCCAGCGCCGTCGACACCAGCCGGCCGACGGTGCTGGCGTTCGCGTCGAGGGCCGCGTACACGCGCGCGTCCGCCGCGCGCAGCGTCGCCAGCCCGGCCGCGACCGCGACCGGATTCCCCGACAGCGTCCCGGCCTGGTAGACCGGCCCGGACGGAGCGAGCCGGGCCATCGCGTCCTCGCGACCCCCGAACGCGGCCGCCGGCAGCCCGCCGCTCATCACCTTCCCGAACGTGAACAGGTCCGCCTCGACCGGATCGAGGCCGTACCAGCCGGACGCCGACACGCGGAACCCGGTCATCACCTCGTCCATGATCAGCAGCGCACCGTGCTTGAACGTGATCTCCCGCAGACCGGCGTTGAAACCGGCCGCCGGCGGCACGGCGCCCATGTTCCCGGCCGCCGCCTCGGTGATCACGCAGGCGATGTCCGCGCCGAACTCGGCGAAGCACACCTCGACGGCAGCGAGATCGTTGTACGGCAGCACGATCGTCTCGGCGGTCTGCGCCCCGGTCACTCCGGGCGTGTCCGGCAGCGCGAACGTCACGACGCCCGAACCGGCCGCGGCCAGCAGCGCGTCGACGTGCCCGTGATAGCACCCGGCGAACTTCACCACCCGGTGCCGGCCGGTGACGCCGCGGGCCAGCCGGATCGCCGACATGGTCGCCTCGGTACCGGAGTTGACGAGCCGGACCTGCTGCAGCGACGGCGAGGCGACCCGTTCGACGATCGTCTCCGCGAGCTCGACCTCACCGATCGTGGGCGCGCCGAACGACAGCCCACCGGCGGCGGCGGCCTGAGCGGCGGCGACGACGGCAGGATGCGCGTGCCCGAGGATCATCGGCCCCCACGACGAGACCAGGTCGACGTACTGCCGGCCGTCCGCATCGGTCAGGTACGCACCGGTCCCGCTGACCATGAACCGGGGCGTGCCGCCGACCGCGTGAAACGCTCGCACAGGCGAGTTCACGCCCCCCGGGGTCACACGCTGCGCGCGAGCAAACAGTTCGGCCGAGATCGGGGCATCGGTGCTCACGCCGGTCATTCTCCCAGGGACGTGGGCACCTCCGACTCGCGGTGCACGGCCAGGCCGGCAATCACCAGGACGATGCCGGCGATGTCCGGCCGGGTCGGCACCTGGCCGAGCACGACCAGCCCGATCAGCGTCGCCGCCGCTGGCAGCAGCGCGAGCATCAGCGCAAACGTCGCCCGCGGCAGCCGCGCCATCGCCAGTTGGTCGGTGACGTACGGGATGACCGACGAGCACACCCCGACGCCGACGCCCCACAGCAACCAGAGCGGGTGGGCGAACGCGGGCAGCGCGTCGGCGAGCCCGAGCGGTGCGGACGCGAACGCCGCGACGAGCATCGCCGCGCCGAGCTGGTCGATCCCGCCCAGCTGGCCCCGCGAAGCGCCCTCGCTGGCCACCCGGTGTGCCAGCACTACGTACAGCATGAACCCGACGCAGTTGGCGAACGCGAACACGAAGCCGGTCAGGTCATGGGCGATCCGCACGTCGGTCAGGACAGCCACCCCGCCGACCGCGAGCAGCAGCGCCAGCACGTTGCGGGTCGTCCGCGCACCGAGGCTCGCGAGCACGACCGTGCCGAGGAACTCGATCGCGCCGACCGTCGCCAGCGGCAGCCGGGCGACGGCGAGGTAGAACAGCGAGTTCATCCCCGCCAGCACCACGCCCAGCGCCAACAACAGCCGTCGCTGCGAACGCGTCATCGACCGCAGCAGCCGCCACGGACGACGCCAGAGCGCGAAGACCACCGCCGCCGACAGGATGCGCAGCCAGGCCACACCCAGCGCCGCGACGTGCGCGAACAGCAGCACGGCCAGCGACGGTCCGAGGTAGTGGAAGATCGCGCTGGTCAGGAAGAACGACGTGGGTGGCAGCCGCGACACCAGTTGCCGGCCGCGCGATCTTCCTGCGCCGGGCACTTCACCTGCGCCGCGCGATCTTCCTGCGCCGGGTAGTGCCGGTGACGGCTGGCGCAGGAAGATCCGCTCACTGAGCACGGCAGCGGATGGAGCGGTCCGGCGTCATCGGTGGCTACCACCTCGACGTCGATCCGGCTGCGCTCGGGATGCCGGTCACCGCGTTCACCCGGATCCGCCCGGCCGCGGGACAGCTCGCGAAGATCGCGGACCTGGCGAGGTCGCTGCGCGAGGTGACCGAGTGCCACCGCATCACCGGCGAGGACTGCTTCCTGGTCCGCGTCCACGCGCCGACGATCGCCGAACTGGAGTCCGTCCTGGACCGGTTCCTGCTGTACGGCCAGACCGTGACGTCGATCGTGGTCACCACCCCGGTACCGCTGCGCCCGCTGCCCGTGGTGCAGGATCGACCCCGATCCCGGACTCGAAAGGGCAAGTGAATGAACATCGAAGGCAGCGTCGCGGTCATCACCGGCGGCGCGTCCGGGCTCGGCCAGGCTACGGCGCGGCGCCTGGCCACGGCCGGGGCCCGGGTGGTGCTGGTGGACCTCCCGTCCGCGCCGGGTGAAAAGGCCGTGGAGTCGATCGGGACGCAGGCCAGCTTCGCCCCGGCCGACGTCACGGACGAGGCCCAGGTGGCCGCTGCACTCGACGCCGCCGCCGCTCTCGGCCCGATCCGCATCGCGGTCAACTGCGCGGGCATCGGCACACCGGGCCGGGTTATCAGCGGAAAGGGGGTGGTGCTGCCGCTTGAGCAGTTCGCCCGCGTCGTCACGGTCAACCTGATCGGCACCTTCAACGTGATTCGCCTTGCCGCAGAACGGATTGCGGCCACCGAACCGGTCGACGGCGAGCGCGGCGTCATCGTCAACACCGCGTCCGTCGCGGCGTTCGACGGCCAGGTCGGGCAGGCGGCCTACTCCGCGTCGAAGGGCGGCGTCGTGGGGATGACGCTGGCGATCGCGCGCGACCTTGCCGACAGGCAGATCCGCGTCATGACGATCGCGCCCGGCCTGTTCAAGACGCCGATGCTCGAGGGGTTGCCGCAGGAGGCGCAGGACTCGCTCGGCGCCCAGGTACCGCACCCGAGCCGGCTCGGTGACCCGTCCGAGTACGCCGCGCTGGTCGAGCACATTGTCGGCAACCCGATGCTCAACGGCGAGGTCATCCGCCTCGACGGCGCGATCCGCATGGCGCCGCGCTGAGCCCGCGGGAAATCAGGAGGAGCCGAGCTCGCGGCGCATGACGATGCGGCGGCCGATGCGGTCCAGCCCCATCGTCGTCTCCCAGTCGCGCAGCTCGACCAGCTCGGGAGTCGGCTCTGCCACCTCGACGAACTGGCGGGCCGCGTAGAACGGCCCGTTCCACGTCACGTCGGCGTAGGTGATGAGCGTGATCGCCGGGTAGTCGTGCGCCTTGGCCCAGGTGCAGGCCGCCTCCAGCAACGACGTGCCCAGGCCGCGCCGCATGCGCCCGGGCAGCACGGCGAGCTCCTCGATGTGCGCGAGGCCGTCGACCTCCTCCACCCGGACGAACCCGACCGGCGGGCGGCCGACCACGAACACCGCCTTGGCGTCGTGCAGCTCGTCGATCGGGAACGCGATAGCGGGCAGTTCCAGGCCGGCCACCCGGAACAGCGACTCGGCCCGCTCGTCGATCTCGGCCAGCAGCGGCAGCTCCTCCGGCTCGGCCGCCCGCACGTCAGGGACGTCGAGCGCTAGCTCCAGCGCCGACCCGAGCCGGTCCGGGTGCCGGGTCGGGGCTACCACGTACCGGCCGTCGGCCAGGTGCAGCGCCAGCCCGCTCCAGCCTCGCGGCAGCCCGTCGGCCACGGACCGGCCGACGATCGGCGTCAGCGGGTCGAACTCGTGATCGACGGCGACGATGTCATCGCGCTCGATCACCTCCTCGCCGACGCGCAGCTCGTGCTCGGTCAGCGTGACCGAGCGCAGGGTGCGCGCGGAGCGCACGGTGAGTGTGTCGATGCCTACGACCACGATCACCGCGATCAGCCAGCCGATCAGGTGCGCGCGCCCGCCGCCGAGCAGCAGGTCCCCCACGAAGCCGGCGACGAGCACGACGAGCAGCACGGCTGAGGACATGTAGCTTCGCCCCGGCTCGGCGTAGATCGGCCGCGCAACGCTCACTCGGCCTCCCTCGTCGGCCGCGGAGGCGTACCTCTACCGATTGGTTCGCTCGCAAGCCCGCTCACATATTAAGTAAACTCGCCGTTAGCAAATCTCGTCGCCCAGTAGGTGAGGATCAAGGACGCACCGGCGCGCTTGATCGAGGTCAGCGTCTCGACGACGACGCGATCGCGATCGAGCCAGCCGCGCTCGGTCGCCGCCTCGACCATCGCGTACTCGCCGCTGATTTGGTACGCCGCGACGGGCACCGGCGAGGCGTCCGCGACCGCGCGCAGCACGTCCAGGTACGGCAGCGCCGGCTTGACCATGACCAGGTCGGCACCCTCCGCGACGTCCAGCGCCACCTCGGCCAGCGCCTCGGCCACCGAGCGGGCGTTGTCCTGCTGGTAGCTCTTGCGATCGCCGGTGAGCGAGGAGCTCACCGCCTCGCGGAACGGGCCATAGAAGCCGGACGCGTACTTCGGCGCGTAGCCCAGGATGCCGGTGTCGACGTGGCCGGCTGCGTCGAGGGCAGCCCGCACCGCGCCGACCTGGCCGTCCATCATCCCGCTGGTTCCGAGCAGGTGCGCCCCCGCCTCGGCCTGCGCGAGACCCATCGACGCGTACAGGTGCAGCGTCGCGTCGTTGTCGACGGAGCCGTCCCCGGCGAGCACGCCGCAGTGGCCATGGTCGGTGAACTCGTCCAGGCACAGGTCGGCCATCAGCACCGTGTCGCCGCCCACCTCGGCGCGCAGCCGGCGCAGGGCCACGTTGAGCACACCGTCCGGGTCGTCGGCGCCCGAGCCCTGCGCGTCCTTGCGCACCGGGATGCCGAACAGCATCAGCCCGCCGACACCCGCCTCGACTGCCTCGACGGCAGCCTTGACCAGCGAATCTTGCGTGTGCTGGACGACCCCCGGCATGGACGAGATCGGCGTCGGCTCGGAGATCGACTCGCGCACGAACATCGGCAGCACCAGATCGGACGGCCGCACGGCCACGTCGGACATCAGTCGGCGCAGCGCGGGCGTGCGCCGCAGCCGGCGTGGACGGGAGACCGGGAACGGCGGCAGCTCAGGCAACATCACAACCCCGTTCCTACCCGATTGTGCAACCTCCGGCGGTGTCAGACCGCCGAGAGTTGCACAATCGGGCGAAGCTCAGCGGACGGCTCGGCGCGAGGACGAGCGGGCGGCCTTCTTCGCGGCCGCGGCGGCGGCCTTCTCCCGCTCCTCGATCGCCTTCGCCGCCGCGTGCGCGGCCAGCGCGTCGACCAGCGCCGGGATCGTCGCCGACTCGGGCTGGACGTCCACCCGCAGGCCGAACTCCTTGGCCGTGGCCGCGGTCTGCGGTCCGATGCAGGCCACGACCGTCCGCGCGTGCGGCTTGCCGGCGATGCCGACCAGGTTCCGCACGGTCGAGGACGAGGTGAAGCACACCGCCTGGAAGCCGCCGGACTTGATTGCGTCGCGGATCTCGGCCGCCGGCGGCGCGGCACGCACCGTGCGGTACGCCGTTACGTCGTCGATCTCCCAGCCCCGCTCGCGCAACCCGGCGGCCAGCGTCTCGGTCGCGATGTCCGCGCGCGGCAGCAGCACCCGGTCGATCGGGTCGAGCACGTCGTCGTACGGCGGGAAGTCGAGCAGCAGGCCCTCGGACGACTGCTCGCCCGACGGCACCAGCTCGGGGTTGATGCCGAACGCGCGCACCGCGTCCGCAGTGGCCTCACCCACGCAGGCGATCTTCACGCCGGCGAACGCGCGCGCGTCCAGGCCGTACTCCTCGAACTTCTCGCGCACCGCCCGCACCGCGTTGGTCGAGGTGAACACGATCCACTCGTACCGGCCGGTGACCAGGCCCTTGATCGCGCGCTCCATCTGCGTCGGCGTGCGCGGCGGCTCGACCGCGATCGTCGGAACCTCGACCGGCACCGCGCCGTACGAACGCAGCCGCTCGCTCATCGCCCCGGCCTGCTCCTTCGTCCGCGGGACGAGGACCTTCCAGCCGTAGAGCGCGCGCGCCTCCCACCACGCCAGCCTCTCGCGCTGGGTGGCGGCCTTGCCGACGGTGACGACCAGGGTGCCGGTCATGCCGACCGCGGCCAGCTCGAGGTCGCCGAGCGTGCCGGCGATCGTCTGCTGGCCGGTGGACGTGGCGCCGCAGCTGACCGTGACGGCGGTGTCGGGCTTGAGCCCGTTCGCGACCAGCTGCTCGCCGAGCAGCCGCACGTCGGCGGCCTCGGCGGTCAGCACGAGCGTGCCGGGCGCCGCGGCCAGTGCCTCGTAATCGAGCGTCTCGGCGTCGGTGACGTCGGCCTCGGTGCGGATCGAGCCGTAGGGGACGCCGGCGTAGGTCGCCGCGCCGACTCCGGTTCCGACGCCCGGGACGACGTCGAACGGCACGACGGTCCTGGCTACCGCGAGCGCCTCCTTCACGACGCGGTCGTCGGACATCGGGTCGCCTGCGACGAGGCGGGTGACCGACAGGCCGTTGCGGGCCTCGGCCAGCATCAGCTTGGCCGTCTCCGCCGGCACCGTGTCCGCGGCACGAACCTCGCCGCGGGCGAGCGCCTTGACCGCCGGGTTGACGGACTCGTCGGCATAGACGATGTCCGCCCGGCTCAGCGCGTCGGTGGCGTGTACGGCGAGCAGTCCCGGGTCGCCGGGACCGGCACCCACGAAGGTGATACGGCCGACGATCTTGCGCACGCGGGTCATGACGAGCTCCCCATCATTCGATCTGCACCGTCGGCGAGGAGTTCGGCGGCGAGCCGTCGTCCCACGCCCTCGGCATCGGTGGTCGGGCCGGTGGCGGACAGTCGAACGGCAGCGCTGCCGTCGATCGCCGTCACCGATGCCCGAAGGAACACTTCGGTGCCGCACCCATCGCGCCGGCTCCTTTCGTCGCCGGACGCCGGGCGCCTGGACTTACAGTCGGTGCCGTAGTCGCCCTCGACGACCTCAGCGATAGCACCTACCGGCGCCGAGCAGCCGGCCTCCAGCGCCGCCAGCAACGCGCGCTCGGCGGTGACCGCAATGCGCGTGTCGGCGTGCTCGAGCCCGGCGAGCGTGGCGCGAACCTCCTCGGACGACGCGCGGCACTCGACGGCCAGCGCGCCCTGTGCCGCTGCGGGCAGCACCTGGATCGGGTCGAGGACTTCGGTGGCCTCGCTGTCCCGGCCCAGCCGTCGCAGTCCGGCCAGCGCGAGAACGACGCCGTCGAGCTCGCCGGACGCGACCTTGCCGAGCCGGGTGTCGACGTTGCCGCGGATCTCGATGATCTCCAGCCCGAGGCCGAGGGCGCGCAGCTGGGCCGCTCGCCGCGGCGAGCCGGTACCGATCCGTGCGCCCTGCGGCAGCTCGGCGAGCGTCAACCCGGACCGGGCCACGAGCGCGTCCCGCGCGTCCTCGCGAGGCGGGACGGCTCCGACCACGATGCCGTCGGCGGCCGCGGTCGGCAGATCCTTGAACGAGTGGACGGCGGCGTCGATCTCGCCCGTGAGCAGCGCCGACCGCAGCGCGGACACGAACACACCCGTGCCTCCCAGCTGCGCCAGCGCCTCGGTCGAGCGGTCGCCCTGGGTCACGATCGGCACGATCTCGATCGGGACGCCGAGCGCCTCGACGATGTGCTGCGTCTGGGCGCGGGCGAGCGCGCTCCTGCGGGTACCGATTCGAAGCGTGCGGGTCACGGTCATCGGCTCACCCCCGGATCCTTCTTCACCGCGGCGACGGACTCCGCGGTGGCCGGATCGAGGTCGAACAGCTCGCGCAGGGCACTCGCGTACTGGTCCCCGCCCGGCGTGGACGCGAGCTCCTTGACCCGGACCGTCGGCGCGTGCAGCACCTTCTCCACCGCGCGGCGGACCGCGTCGCCCAGCTCGCGGCGCACGTCCGGGGCAAGGCCCGGCAGCCGGCCGTCGAGCCGCGCCAGCTCACCGTCGATGACCTGGTTCGCGCGCGCCCGCAGCGCGGTGACCGTCGGCGCGACGGCCAGCTTCTGCTGCTCGGCGAGGTAGCGCCCCAGCTCGTCGGTCACGATCGCGGTCGCCTCGCGCACGTCCGTGTCGCTGACCATGGCGCCGCTGTCGCGCAGCGAGTCGATGTCGACGTACGTCACGCCGGGCTGATCGGCGACCAGCGGCGACACGTCACGCGGCAGGGCGAGGTCGAGCACGACCAGCGGTCGGTCGGCGCGGGGCCCGATCGCGGCGCTGTCGACGACCAGCCCGGTGGCCCCGGTGGACGAGACGAGCAGGTCCGCGCCGATGATCTCCTCGCCGATCTGCGACAGTGCGACGGCCCGGCCGCCGAGCGAGTCGGCCAGCCGCTCGGCGCGGGCCAGGGATCGGTTCGCCACGACGAGGTCGGTAACCCCGCGGCGGCGGAGCGAGGCACCGGCCAGCGCGCCCATCGACCCGGCGCCGACGATCAGCGCGCGGCGTCCGGCTAGATCGCCGAGGACGTCCACCGCCCGGTCGAGCGCGACCGAGACCACCGAGGCACCGGCCTGGTCGATGCCGGTCTCCGAGTGCACCCGCTTACCGACGCGCAGCGCGGTCTGCGCCAGGTCGTGCAGGACGCTGCCGATCGAGCCGACCTCGCCGCCCAGCGCGTACGCCGACCTCAGCTGGCCGAGGATCTGCGACTCGCCGACGACCATCGAGTCCAGGCCGGACGCGACGGAGAACAGGTGCTCGACCGCGGCCTCGGCGAAGTGCACGTACAGGTGCTCGGACAGGTCGCCGCCCTGGACACCCGAGTGCCGCGACAGCACGGTGCTCACCTCGGCGACGGCCGGGTGGAACCGTGCTACGTCGGCGTAGACCTCGACGCG
This sequence comes from Jatrophihabitantaceae bacterium, assembly GCA_050742975.1. GTDB lineage: Bacteria > Actinomycetota > Actinomycetes > Mycobacteriales > Jatrophihabitantaceae > JBDTGE01. The sequence goes on along the minus strand of JBOGDQ010000070.1, from coordinate 56,245 downwards.
GTTGCACGTCGACAGCAGCAGCACCTCGCTGATCGTCTCGGTGCGGTACAGCTCGTCGAGCGTCTTGCGCAGGTCGTCGACCGGTACCACGATCTTCTCCAGCAGGGACACCGGTGCCGTGCGGTGCGACAGGCCGACAACGAGCAGCGTCATGCCTGCACCCCCGCCGCGATCAGGGCCGCAGCCTTGCGGCTCTCGTGGAAGGACAGGATCTGCAGCTCGGCCGCGAGGTCGACCTTGCGCAGGTCGACGTGCGCGGGAACCGACAGCACGACCGGCGCGAAGTTGAGGATGCTGGTGACACCTGCGGCGACGACCTGGTCGCATACGTCCTGCGCCACCGATGCGGGGGTGGCCAGCACGGCGATCGCGATCTCCTGCTCGGCGACGATGTCGGCGAGCGCGCGGATGTCACGCACGACCAGGCCGCGGATCGTGCTGCCGATGCGCGCCGGAGCCGCGTCGAGCAGGGCGGCGATCCGGAACCCGCGCGAGGCGAACCCGTCGTAGCCGGCGAGCGCCTGGCCCAGGTTGCCGACGCCGATCAGGGCGACCGAGCGGCGCACGGTGACGCCGAGCGTGCGCGCGATCTCGTCAGTGAGGGTGCCGACGTCGTAGCCCACGCCGCGGATCCCGTACGAGCCCAGGTGGGACAGGTCCTTGCGCAGCTTGGCCGAGTTCACCCCGGCCGCGACGGCCAGCTCCTCCGACGACACGGTTGTGATGGCCCGTTCGCCGAGCGCCCCGAGCACGCGCAGGTAGGTCGCCAGCCGGGCCACCGTCGCCTCCGGCACCGTGCGCACATCAGCGCCGACACTGCGCTCGATGGTCATCGACACCTCGGTACACCGGCTCCAGACGGGCGCCGAACTACGGCCCGGATCGGTGTGGTAGGGACTGCTGGGACGCCGTCGAAGCTACGCCGCTCGTGAATCTTTTCCCAAATCGAGCAGGGCTGTGTTATAGGCCGCCTCAGCGAGCTATCGCCTTGCGGAACCGGGCCTCCTCGACCCGCCAGTAGCCGTGCTCCCGGCCGTCGATAAGGATCACCGGGACCCGGTCGGAGTACTCCGCCCGACGGGCCGGCTCGGCGTCGACGTCCAGCTCCGCGTAGCCGAACCCGAGCTCACCGCTGAGCCGCCGCAGCACCGTCTCGGCGTCCTGGCACAGGTGGCAGCCGACCCGGGTGATCAGCGTGACGCGGTGGTCAGTCGCGGCCACGCTCACCCTCCTCGGACCCGAGCGCCCACTTCATCACCCTGCCGGTCACGGTGTGCGGCAGCGAGCTGACCAGCTCGATCGTGCCCGGCAACTTGAACCGGGCCAGCGAGCGCGTCGCCGCAGCGAGCAGCTCGTCCGGATCGAGCACGGTTCCCGCGGTCGGGACGACGTAGGCGCGCACCGCCTCGCCCGCCCGCTCGTCCGGCACGCCGACGACGGCGACCTCGGCGACGCCGGGTTCGGCGGCGAGCACCGCCTCGACCTCGGCCGGGTAGACGTTGAACCCGTTCACGACGACGAGCTCGGCGCTGCGGCCGACCAGGTGCAGGGCCCCGTCGGCGTCCTGCACGGCGAGGTCCCCGGTGCCGAACCAGCCGTCGGCGACCGGCCCGTCGTCGCCCAGCGGCCAGTACCCGGAGAACAGGTTGGCGCCGCGGACGAACACCCGCCCCGGGTCGCCGGCCTCGTCCACCGCACCGTCGCCGTCGCGCAACTGCACCTCGACGCCGGGGATCGGGCAGCCGACCGAGCCGGGCCTCGGACGCTCCCGGGCCGCGCCGATCGCGTTCACCGCGACCACCGGCGCCGCCTCGGTCAGCCCGTAGCCGTCGTGCAGGACCACGCCCAGGGCGCGGAATCCGTCGACCGTCGCCCGGGTCAACGTCGCCGACCCGGACATCGCGAAGCGGACCGACGCGAACGATTCCGCGACGTCAGGCCGGCTCAGCCAGGCCGCGTACTGGCCCGGGACGCCGACGACGGCGGTGACGTGCTCGGCCGCCATCGTGGCGAGCGTGGCCGCGGGGTCGAACCGGTCGGCGAGGACGGCAGTGGCGCCGACCCGCAGGGCCATGCCCAGCCCTGCGTTGAGCCCGAAGACGTGCGAGAGCGGGAGCGGCACGAACAGCACGTCGCCGGCCACGAGCAGGGGCGGCTCGATCGCGGCCAGCTGGTCGAGGTTCGCCATCAGCGCCCGTGCCGAGAGCATCGCCCCGCGCGCCTGCCCGCCGGTGCCGCCGGTGTACAGGAGCACCGCCGTCGCCTCGCCCGTGCGGTCGGCGTGCGGGTCCTCGCCCGCCGGAGCGCTCGCCGCAAGCTGCGCCACGGCGTCTGCGGTGAGGTGCAGTCGAGCCCCGCTGTCGCCGACGATGTGTTCGACCTCGCGCTCGGTGCTGGACGGGTTGATCGGAACCGCGATCAGGCCGGCCCGCAGCGCGCCCAGGTAGGCGATAGCGAACTGCGCACCGGTGCGCAGGCTCAGCGCGACCCGGTCGCCCGGCTGCGCCCCGGCGGCCAGCAGGGCCAGCGCGGCTCGGGTGCTCTGGCTGTCGAGTTCGGCCCAGGTCAGCCGCACGCCGGTGTCCACCAGGGCGAGCGCGTCCGGCCTGCTCCCCGCATGCTGCCGGACCAGATCGGACGGTCCGACTGGTGTGTTCATCTGGTCCTCTCGCAGCGCGGGACGGGGGACCTCCCCGGCGGCCTTTAGTCAGGCCGGTGTTCAGGAGTGCGGATCAAAGGTACCGTTAGTGCGAGTTTCACGTACCCGACGGATCCCCCACCTTTCGCCGCCGTGGAGAGGTGCACGCATGCCGCGCGCTGCAAGCCCGTACCGAGGTTCAGAAGACCCCGAGCACGGCCTGCGCGTACTGGCCCGACTGGTCAACGAGGCACTGCTGGCGATCGGTGCGCAGCCCGCGCTGGCGGTCGCCGGGCCGGCCGGAACTTCCGGATCGGCGGGACTACCCGAACCGGCCGGGCCGCTCGCGGCACAGATGGCCGTCGACGTCTCCTCGGCCCTGCAGCGGGCCGGCCGTCGCGGCGCGAGCGGTGCCCCCGGTCGCGCCGGCACGGATTCGGGCACAGGCTCGGGCTCGCGGTCCGATGCCGACGGCGTGGACGAAGAGCACGCCGAGGTCTGGCAGCAGGTCACCCTGGCGCAGTCCGGCGACGGGGAGGCGTTCGGCCGGCTCTACGACCGGTACGTCGACTCGGTGTACCGCTACATCTACTACCGCGTGAACGACCGGGCACTGGCCGAGGACTTCACCAGCGAGACGTTCCTGCGCGCGCTGCGCCGCATCGGCAGCATCAGCTACCAGGGCCGCGACATCGGCGCGTGGTTCGTCACGATCGCCCGCAACATCGTGCTCGATCACGTGAAGTCGGCACGGCACCGACTGGAGGTCACGACCGCCGACACTCCGGAGGGCCACGACCGAGCCGCGGGGCCGGAGGCGGCGGTGATCGAATCGCTGACCAACGAGCGGCTGATGGCAGCGGTGAACCAGCTCGGCGACGAGCAGCGCGAGTGCGTGATGCTGCGGTTCATCCAGGGCTTCTCGGTCAGCGAGACCGCGAGCGTCATGGGCAAGAACGACGGCGCCATCAAGGCACTGCAGCACCGGGCCGTGCGCAAGCTGGCCGAGCTCGTCGGAACCGATCTCCGATGACTACTCGCGAGTATGTGAGGCAGCCATTTCGGGCCAGTAACGCACTGCCTGCCCGCTCGTTGCTCTCGGTGAACGATCTTGTGACCTGGGGGGACTACGGATATGGCTGAGCATCGGGTACCGGTGCTGGGGGCCGCGTTGCACCGACGCACGGACCCGTCGCGCTCGAGCGATCCGCGCATCCGTGAGCTCGTCACCGCGCTGGCCACCCTCGAGGTGGCGCCGCCGCCGCGCGCGCACTTCCGCGCCGAGCTCCGGTCGCAGCTGGTCGCCGTCGCCCCGCGGCTGGTGTCCGAAGGACCGGCCGAGCTGGTCCGGCATGCGCCCGAGACGGTCGACGCGGCCCAGCCGTCGCGCGCGCGCACGGTCGCCTCCCGCCTCCCGCGCCTGCGAATCGGCCGTCCGGTCCGCTTCGTCGTCGCCGCGCTCACCGTGCTCGCACTGGCTCTCAGCGGCGCCGTCTGGCTCAGCCGCAGTGCGCTGCCGGGCGAGACGCTCTACGGCCTCAAGCGGGCCAGCGAGAACGCGCAGTTCTCGCTGACCTCGGGCAACGTGCCCCGCGGCAAGGAACTGCTGTCCTTCGCCAAGACACGCGTGGACGAGGTCACCGATCTGCTGTCGAAGACGACGGCCTCGGGCGTGGGCATCCAGGCCGGCGGAGCCATCGACAGCCACACCGCCGCACTGGTCACGAGCACGCTCAACTCTGCTGACGGCGACGTCCGGCAGGCCTCGCAGCTGTTCGGGTCGCAGGCCGTCCACGACCGGTCCGCGTCGCCGCTGACCGTGATGATCAACTGGGCACCGGCGCAGATGTCGCGGCTGGGCACCGTGGTCTCCCGCACCCCGACCGGCTCGATCCGCGACCGGGTCATGTCCTCGGCGAAGCTGCTCAGCGCGGCGTACACCCGGGCGCAGGCGCTCAAGTCGGTGCTGGGGTGCAGCTGCCTGGGCGACGCGCCCACCGACTCGCTCGGCCCGGTCCCGTGCCGGGTGTGCTCGACGTCGACGGCGCGGCAGCACCCGAACCAGCCCGGCAACCCCGGCTCGGCGAACAACCCGAACCGGCCGGGCAGCGGCCCGAACCCCTCGGGCAGCGCGCGCAATCGGACCTCGACCGGTGCGTCGAACCCGCGGGGGCCGACCGGCGCGCCGACGCCCGCACCGACCGCCTCACCGACGCCGGGCGGCCCGCTTCCGACGGCGGTCCTGCCCACGCTGCCGCTCCCGTCGACGCTGCTGCCGCTGCCGTCCCTGCCGCTGCCGAGCACGCCGCCCGGCAGCGCAGGCAGCTGCGACGGACTGACACTCGGGCCGATCGGCATCGGCACGTGCGGCATTCACCTGCACATCTGACGCGCGAGACCCTGCCGTTACCTGCGCCGATACGCTGGGCGGATGACGTCGACCGGCCCCCCGGGTCCCGCCTGGAAGGACGGCGGGCCGGGCGCGGCGGCGTTCTTCGACGTGGACAACACGATGATGGTCGGCGCGTCGATCTTCCACTTCGCCAAGGGGATGGCGAGCCGGAGGTTCATCAGCTCGCGCGATCTGGTCACCTTCGCGCTGCGCCAGGTGCGGCTGCGGCTCAAGGGCGAGACCGTCGGCGACATGCACACCACGCGGGACTCGGCGCTGGCCTTCGTCGCCGGCAAAAAGGTCAGCGAGATCGTCGCGCTCGGCGAACAGATCTACGACGAGGAGCTGGCCGGCCGGATCTGGTCGGGCACGCACGCGCTGGCCCGGCGGCACCTGGACTCCGGCGAACAGGTCTGGCTGGTCACGGCGACCCCGGTCGAGCTGGCGACGATCATCGCAACGCGGCTCGAACTGACCGGCGCGCTCGGCACCGTGTCCGAGACCGTCGAGGGCGTGTACACCGGCGCGCTCGTCGGCGACGTGCTGCACGGCGAGGCGAAGGCACGCGCGGTGCGGCGGCTGGCCGAGCGCGAGTACCTAGACCTGTCCCGGTGCTCGGCGTACTCCGATTCGATCAACGACATCCCGATGCTGTCGCTGGTCGGCCACGCCGTCGCGGTGAACCCCGACTCCGCGCTACGCGCCGAGGCCAGGACGCGCGGGTGGGAGATCCGTGACTTCCGGACCGGCCGCAAAGTGGTCAGGGTGGGCGTTCCGGTGGCGCTCGGTGTCGGCGCGATCGGCGGTGGTGTTGCGGCCGCCGTCGCGCTCAGGCAGGGGTCGCTGCGGGGCAGGCGCCGCCCGGTCGCGCGCGGCTACTTCTTGTTGCGGCGCTGAACGCGCGTCTTCTTCAGCAGCTTGCGGTGCTTCTTCTTGGCCATCCGCTTGCGCCGCTTCTTGATGACTGAACCCATGCGTAAACCTCATCGAATGCCCGGCACGCTGCCGGACGCAGTTGGTGATCCGCCCGGGGCGAGCCCGCCGGGCGTACGTATCAGGGGCTCAGCCTACCTGCCGGTACCGCATGCCTCGTCCGGGGCTCAACCGGCCTCGATGAACGCCGCGCGCAGGTACTCGTGCACCGCCTGCTCGGGGACCCGGAAGGAGCGGCCCACCCGGACTGCGGGCAGGTCGCCGCTGTGCACCATGCGGTACACCGTCATCTTCGATACCCGCATGACGGCAGCGACCTCGGCCACCGTCAAGAACTTGACGTCGGCGAGCGCGGGGTCGATCGGATGTACCTCGGACGACCCCTGCGCCTTCGCAGGCTCTGCGGGCTCGTCCGAACCACGCTTGTCTGACGTGCTCATGTTTCACCGGTTCTTTCGGCACGTGTCAGTGCGTCGGCTTCCCCACCGGCGAACGGGACACGCACGTGCTGGGATGAGACTAGCGGTACAGGTGGTGCAGAAGCGATAGCTGTTCCCCACTGATCATGCTTGGGGGCCCGCACCCAGCTCCCGGCTGCGCAGGCAGGCCGCCTCGATGGCCGCGAGCAGTGCGGCGCGCACGCCGTGCACCTCGAGTTCGCGGATGGCCGCGATGGTGGTGCCACCGGGGCTGGTGACCGCCTCGCGCAGCTGCACCGGGTGCTCGCCCGAGTCGCGCAGCATCACTGCCGACCCGATCGCCGTCTGCACGATCAGGTCTGCGGCCAGGGCCCGGGGCAGGCCGAGCAGGATCCCGGCGTCGATCATCGCCTCGACCAGGAAGAAGAAGTACGCCGGACCCGAGCCCGACAGCGCGGTGACCGCGTCGAGCTGGGACTCGGGCACCCGGACGACCTTGCCGACGGCTCGCAGCAACGACTCGGCGACGGTCAGGTGCCGCTCGTCCGCATGCGCCCCGGCCGAGACCGCGGTCATCGCCTGATCGACCAGCGCCGGCGTGTTCGGCATGCAGCGCACGACCGGGACGCCGTCGGGGAGCGCGGCCTCGATGTGCGCCGTGGTCACGCCGGCCGCGACCGACACGACCAGGTGCTGCGGGCCTACCACGTCGTGCAGCTCGGCGAGCAGCGCGTCGATGTCCTGGGGCTTGACGGCCAGCACGATCGTGCTGGCCACGGCTGCCGAGGCCGCGACGTCCAGCGTCTTCACGCCGTGCGTCCGGGCCAGGTAGTCGGCGCGCGCGGCGTGCTTCTCCGACACCACGATGTCGGCCGCAGTCCGCTCCCCGCGCAGCAGGCCGGAGAGCAGCGCCTCGCCGATCTTGCCGCCGCCGAGGATCGCGAGTCCGTCCATGCTCAACCCTTCGTGACGAGTGCGCGGCCGAAGAACGCCAGGTTGGCCGGTCGTTCCGCCAGGCGGCGCATCAGGTAGCCGTACCACTGCGCACCGTAGGGGATGTAGACGCGGACCGTGTGGCCCGCTTCCGCGAGCCGGTGCTGTTCCTCGGGCCGGATGCCGTATAGCAGCTGGAACTCGAAGTCGACCTTCCCGTGAAACTTGGCCCGCTCCGCGCCGATCTCGATCAGTCGCGGGTCGTGGGTGGCGAGCATCGGGTAGCCGTCACCGGCCATCAAGGCGTTCAGGCAGCGGACGTAGGACAGGTCGACGTCCAGGCGCTTCTGGTAGGCCACCGACGCCGGCTGCTTGTACGCGCCCTTGCACAGCCGGACCCGGCTGCCGGCAGTCGCGAGGTCGCGGCAGTCGCCCTCGGTGCGGTGCAGGTACGCCTGCAGCACCGCGGCCGTGTCGGGGAAGTCCGCGCGCAGCTCTTGCAGGATGCCGAGCGTCGAGTCGGTGGTGGTGTGGTCCTCCATGTCGAGCGTGACGCTGGCGCCGACGCTCCTGGCGGCCAGGCAGATCGTCCGGGCATGCTCGAGCGCGAGCTTCTCGCCGTCGCCGGGCAGGGCCTGGCCGATCGCGCTGAGCTTGACGCTGACGTCGGCCCGGCAGGTCAGCGGGCCGAGCCGCTCGGCCAGCCCGGCCGCGGCCAGCTCGCTCAGCAGGTCGGTGTAGGCCGTGACCACGGCGGCCGCCTGCTCGCGGTCGGTGGTGTCCTCGCCTAGATGGTCCAGCGTGAGTGTCAGCCCGGCATCGACCAAGGCCCTGGAGGTGGCCACCGCCGACGCGGTGTCGGGGCCGCCGACGAAGCGGTGGACCACGCCCCGGGACAGCGGGGCATGGGTGATCAGGCCCTCCACGCGGGGGCTTCGGGAGGCAGCCAGGATCGCCGAACGCAGCATGGGTTGACCCTACCGAGACCCGATGAACACCCCCTTCATCTCGCCCCAGCGCGGTGAAGGGGGTGTTCATCGCGTGGCGGAGCGTACTTGAGCCCTTCGTTATGTAACTGGTACGTTAAATACGTGACGGACCGGCTGAGCACCATCTTCGCGGCACTGGCCGACCCCACGCGCCGGGCGATCCTCGCCCGGCTCACCGAGGGCGAGGCCACCGTCTCCGAACTGGCCGAGCCGTTCCCTATCAGCCTGCCCGCGATCTCTCGGCACCTGAAGGTGCTCGAGCAGGCCGGCCTGATCGCGCGGGCCCGGTCGGCGCAGTGGCGCTCGAGCGCGCTGCAGGCCGAGCCGCTGCGCGAGGTCACCGCGTGGATGGAGCCCTACCGCAAGTTCTGGGACGTCAACTTCGACCGCCTCGACGCACATCTGGACCGGATGAAGCAGCCGCACACAACCGAAGGGACCGCATCATGAACGGCACCACCGAACTGCGCATCGAGCGCACCTTCGACGCGCCCCGAGAGCTCGTCTACAGGGCGTTCACCGACCCCGACCAGATCGCCGCCTGGTTCGGCCCGGTGGGCTACACCGTTCCGCGCGACAGCGTCGAAGTGGACGTCCGGGTCGGCGGACACCAACGCTTCACGATGGTTCCGGACAACGACAGCCTGCCGCCGGCCGGTCAGGTCAACGCCACGTTCGACGAGGTCATCGAGAACGAACTGCTGGTCGGCCACGAAGACCTCGAGACCGAGATGGCCGAGATGTTCGGAACCTCACGGCTGAGCCTGCGCATCGAGTTCCACGACGAGGGCGGCAAGACCCGGCTGGTGCTCGTCCAGGGCCCGTACCGCGAGGACTTCGCCGGCAACGCCCGCGAGGGTTGGGGTAGCTCGTTCACCAAGCTCGACGCGCTACTCGCAGCGGCGTAACCCCTACTGCATAAGGAGAAAGTCATGGGCAAGATCTTCGCGGTGGAGTACCTCACCCTGGACGGCGTCTTCGACGAGCCGGGCCGGTGGAGCGGCCCCTACTTCGACGAGCAGCTGCAGAGTTTCCAGGCCGACAACCTGCTCGAGTGCGACGGGCTGCTGCTCGGCCGCGTCACCTACGAGGGGTTCGCCGACGCGTGGCCGAAGATGGAGGCCGAGACCGGCGACTTCGGTAAGCGGATGAACAGCATCGGCAAGTACGTCGCGTCGACGACCCTGACCTCGCCCGAATGGAACGCAACGCTGCTCGAGGGCGATGTGACCGCGGCGGTCGCCACGCTCAAGGAGTCCGGTCAGTCGCTGATGATCGCCGGTAGCGCGAAGCTGGTCGAGACGCTGCGGGCGCGCAACCTGATCGACGAGTACCGGCTGATGATCTACCCGCTGATCGCGGGAAGCGGGAACCGACTGTTCGGCAACGGCGTCGGCAGCGAGCTGACTCTGGCGAAGACGCAGACCACGGGCAGCGGCGTGATCGTCGCGACCTACGTGCCGGCCTGAGCGTCCTACGTGCCGGCCTGAGCAGCCGGCGAGGCGGCCAGGTGGAGGCGGCAGAACGCTAGTGCCTCCGCCAGGTCGGCCTCGCGTTCGGCGCGGTCCAGCGCCTTGCGGGTGTTCACCTCGACGATCACGTGCCCGTCGAACCTACGGCTGGCCAGAGTCTGCAGGACCTCGACGCACGGCTGGTCGCCACGGCCGGGGATCAGGTGCTCGTCCTTGGTCAGGCCGGTGCCGTCGGCGAGGTGCAGGTGGCGCAGCCGGTCCCCCATCGCGGTCAGCATCGCCAGCGCGTCCGACTGGGACACGGCCGAGTGGGACAGGTCGAGCGTGTAGTCGCGGTACGGCTCGGTGTCAGAAGTGCCGCCGGACGCGACGTCCCACGTCGGCTGGTACGCCGACACCTCGCGGCCCCGCACCCGCAGCGGGAACATGTTCTCCACCGCGAAGCGAACCGGCGTCTCGTCGGCCAGCTTCTCGATGCCGGAGCGGAAGTGCCGGGCGTACTCGCGCTGCCAGCGGAACGGCGGGTGCACCACCACCGTCTGCGCGCCGAGCAGCTCGGCCGCGAACTGTGCCTTCTGCAGCTTGACCCACGGATCGGTCGTCCAGACGCGCTGGGTGATGATCAGGCACGGGGCGTGGATCGCGAGGATCGGTACCTGGTAATGCTGCGACAGGCGGAGCAGTGCGTACGGGTCCTGGCTGGTCGGGTCGGTCCAGACCATCACCTCGACGCCGTCATAGCCCAGCCGGGCCGCCAGCTCGAAGGCCACCGCGGTTCCCTCGGGATACACCGACGCCGTCGACAGGCCCACCTTGACGCGCGGGGGCGGCGAGGTGTCGGTCATGGCCGGGAGGCTAGCCGCTGCAGTTCGATCACGTGCCGGTGAGCCAGTCCAGGCGGCGCAGGATCACACCCTCGCGCAGCGCCCACGGGCAGAGCTCGAGCTCGTCCACGCCGAGGGCGTCCATGGTGGCGGCGGCGACGACCGAGCCGGCGAGCACCTGGTGGGCCCGCCCCTCGCTCACGCCGTCCAGCTCTGCCAGGTCCCCGGACGCCATCCGCGAGATGAACGCGCTCACCTGACCCAGCCCGATCCGGCTCAGCGGCCGACGGGCACGCGGGCCGGCCGAGCTGGGCGCCGCACCGGCGAGCCGGGCCAGCGTGCGGAACGTCTTGGAGGTCGCGACGACGCGGTCGGGGTTGCCGCCGGACAGCAACTTGGCCGCAGGCTCGGCGAGCTGCGCGTCGACGTACGCGCGCAGCCTCGCGATCTCGTCCTTGCTCGCGGGGTCGGCCGTGAACCAGTCGCGGGTCAGTCGCGCGGAGCCGAGCGGGAGCGAGACGGCGACGTCCGGGTCCTCGTCACTTCCGGCCCCGAGTTCGAGCGATCCGCCGCCGATGTCCACGCAGATCAGGTTGCCCGCGCTCCAGCCGTACCAGCGGCGTACCGCGAGGAACGTCAGCCGCGCCTCGTCCTCGCCGGGCAGTACCTCGAGCTCGACGCCGCTCTCCCTCGCCACCCGCGCGAGGACCTCGGCGCTGTTGCGGGCGTCGCGCACCGCCGACGTCGCGAACGCGATCAGCTCGTCGCAGTCGAGCTCGTCGGCCTCCTTCCGCGCACTGCGCACGGCCTCGACCAGTGCGTCGGCACCGCCCTTCGCGAGGTCGCCGCGCTTGTCGATCAGCTCGGACAGGCACAGCTCGCTCTTGTGCGAGAGCTGCGGTGTCGGCTCGGCGCCGCGGTGTGCGTCGACCACGAGCAGGTGGACGGTGTTGGAACCGACGTCCAGCACACCGAGTCGCATGACCTTCAGACTATTACCCTCATCGGTGTGCCTGCCCTCAACGATGAAGTGTCGCTCGACTTCCCGCGTGAGTGGATCGAGTTCTACGACCCGGCCGATCCCGCGCACCTGATCCGGGCCGACCTCACCTGGCTGTGCTCGCGGTGGACGTGCATCTTCGGACGCGGCTGCCACGGAACCCTCGCCGGGCAGGGCAGCACCGGGTGCTGCAACCACGGCGCGTACTTCTCCGACCGGGCCGACGAGAAGCGGGTGCGGGCGTTCGTCAACGAACTGACGCCTGAGCTGTGGCAGCTGCGCGATCACGCCGTCCGCGCGGACCGGAAGAAGCTGGACGTCTTCGTGCGCGAGGAGCTCGACGGCGAGCTGCGCAAGAAGACCCGGGTCGTCGACGGTGCGTGCATCTTCGCCAACCGTGAGGGCTTCGCCGGTGGGATCGGCTGCGCGCTGCACGCGCTCGCGTTGCAGAACGGCGTGAACCCGCTGGAGACCAAGCCCGAGGTGTGCTGGCAGCTGCCGGTGCGCCGCGAGCAGGAGTGGGTGGATCGGCCGGATGGCACCCGGATCCTGCAGTCCACCGTCGCCGAGTTCGACCGCCGCAGCTGGGGCGAGGGTGGCCACGACCTGGACTGGTACTGCACGTCCTCGCCCGAGGCGCACGTCGGTGGCGAGGCGATGTACCTGTCCTACGCTGCCGAGCTGGTCGCGCTGCTCGGCCAGGACGCGTACGACGAGCTGGCGCGGGTCTGCGGCGACCGGCTCAAGCTCGGGCTGGTCGCCGTCCACCCCGCCACGACCGAGGCCCGCGCCCAGCGTCGCAGCTAGGTCTCGTCGATGAAGCTCAAGCTGGATCTGCATGACATCTACAACCGCGGCGACGAGATCGAGCGCGCGTTGCGTGCGGTGATCGACGAGGCGGTGGCCAAGAAGGCGCCGCTCGTCGAGATCATCCCCGGCAAGGGATCCGGTCAGCTGAAGAAGCGGGTGCTGCGGTTCCTGGACCGCAAGGAGATCAAGGCGCTGTACCACCGGGTCGAGAAGGACTCCGACAACTTCGGCCGCGTCTTCGTCCACTTCCGCTGGAAGTGAGCTGATCAAACAGATCCGGGCAAGTACGTACTCAGGCCTCGAACTTGTAGCCCAGGCCGCGAACCGTGACGAGGTACTTCGGATTGCCCGGGTCGGGCTCGATCTTCGCGCGCAACCGCTTCACGTGCACGTCGAGCGTCTTGGTGTCACCGACGTAGTCCGAGCCCCAGACCCGATCGATCAGCTGCCCGCGCGTCAGCACCCGACCGGCATTGCGCAGCAGCATCTCCAGCAGGTCGAACTCCTTGAGCGGCATGGCAACCTGCGAACCGTCGACCGACACCACGTGCCGCTCGACGTCCATCCGCACCGGGCCTGCCTCGACGGTGGCGGTCAGCAACTCGTCCGGCTCGCTGCCGCGACGAAGCACGGCCCGGATGCGGGCGATGAGCTCGCGCGAGGAGAACGGCTTGGTCACGTAATCGTCAGCGCCGAGCTCGAGGCCGACGACCTTGTCCACCTCGGCGTCGCGCGCGGTGACCATGATGATCGGCACGGTGGACTTCGACCGTAAGGCGCGGCAGACCTCGGTTCCCGACAGGCCCGGGAGCATCAGGTCGAGCAGCACGATGTCCGCCCCGTTGCGGTCGAACGCGGTCAGGGCATCGTTGCCGTTCGCCGCGACCTCGACCTCGAACCCCTCGCGCTGCAGCTGGAACGACAGCGCGTCCGAGAACGACTCCTCGTCCTCGACCACCAGTACCCGCGTCACCGGTTCTCCTTCGATCAGGACGGCAGGGCAGCACCGTCGCCGGGTTCTGCCGCCGACGATCTACCAGCTGAATGAACGCGGGGTAACCGGATGGTGAACGTCGAACCCTCGCCGACGGTGCTGCGAACCGACACCCGGCCGAGGTGGTTGGTGACGATGTTCTTGACGATCGCCAGGCCGAGTCCGGTGCCGCCGGTAGCACGCGAGCGCGCCGGGTCGACCCGATAGAAGCGTTCGAAGATCCGGTCCTGTTCGACCTCGGAGATGCCCAGGCCCTGATCGGTGATCGAGATGTCCACGATCGGACGGGCCTGGTGATCGCTGGACGCCCGGGCCGTCACGGAGATCCGGGTGTTGTCGCCGCTGTACGCGACCGCGTTGTCGACCAGGTTGGTGACCGCGGTGGCTAGTTGGGCCGCGTTGCCCCGCACCGTCAGCCCGGGCTCGCTGTGCACGTCGATGGCGATGGACGCCTTCTCGGCGACGAGCCGCTCACGGTCGACGGCGTCGCTCACCAGGCCGGCCACGTCCACCTCGGTGGCGCCGGGCATCGGGTCGACGCCCTGCACGCGGGACAGCTCCATCAGCTCGCTCACCAGCCGGACGAGGCGCTTGCCCTCGTGCTCCATGCGCCCGGCGAAGCGGGCCACGGCGTCGGCATCGCCCGCCGCGTCCTGCACGGCCTCGGCGAGCAGGGTGAGCGCGCCGACCGGAGTCTTCAGCTCGTGCGAGACGTTGGCCACGAAGTCGCGCCGGACGGCGTCCAGTCGGCGCTGCTCGCTGATGTCGGTGAGCAGCAGGGCGACGGCGTCCGGACTCTCACCGTCGCTGATCGGCACTGCGGTCACCGCGACGCCGATCGGCTCACGGCCCAGGCGCCCGATCGGCAGGTCCACCGCCTCCGTGACCCGCCGCCCGCTCTCGCGCGCACGGCGGGCCACCTCGCTCAGCGGCTCGAATGCGAGCTGGTCGAGCTTGACGATGTCCATCGCGCGGGCGGCCGGATTCACCAGCACGACCCGCTCCTCGGCGTCCACGACGATCACCGCGCCGTCGAGCGCCTCGACGACGAGCGAGGACAGCGCGGGCAGGTGGGCGACGAGCCGGGGCCGCTCGGCGTTCTCCTGCTGTGCTGGCCGCGGGACGCCCCGCGCCCGGGACCGAGACCCGACGAACACGCCGAGAACCAGGGTGAGCAGACCGAACGAGATCGCGAACCCCAGCACGGGGCCGATCGTACGGGCTACTTCTTGCCCTGGTTGGCGACGGCCTCGATCGCGACCGCGGCCGCTTGCGGGTCCAGGTACTCCCCCGGCCGCGTCGGCAGGAGCGTGGCGGGGTCGAGCTGGTAGCGCAGCGGGATGCCGGTCGGGACATTCAGCGCGACCACCGCCTCGTCGGACAGCTTGTCCAGGTGCTTGATCAGCCCGCGCAGCGAGTTGCCGTGCGCGACGATCAGCACCGTGCCGTTGCGCAGGTCCGGCACGATCGCGTCGTACCAGTACGGCAGCAGGCGGTCGACGACGTCGGCCAGGCACTCGGTACGCGGCACCGTCTCGAGCAGGTCGGCGTACCGGGGATCGCCGACCTGGCTGAACTCGTCGTCGTCGGCCAGCGGTGGGGGCGGGGTGTCGTAGGAGCGGCGCCAGAGCATGAACTGCTTGTCGCCGAACTCCGCGCGGACGGCCGCCTTGTCCTTGCCCTGCAACGCGCCGTAGTGCCGCTCGTTGAGCCGCCACGAGCGACGCACCGGCAGCCAGTGCAGGTCGGCGACGTCCAGCGCGATGTTCGCGGTGCGGATCGCCCGGCGCAGCACCGACGTGTGCACCACGGCCGGCACCAGGCCGTGCTCGCGCAGCAGCTCACCACCGCGGCGACCCTGCGCCTCACCGGCCGGGGTGAGGTCGACGTCCACCCAACCGGTGAACAGGTTCTTGGCGTTCCAATCGCTCTCACCGTGGCGGAGCAGGATCAGTGTCGGCACACCCTCATCCTGCCGGATCAGGGCGCCGGGCAGGCAAGGCGTCTACTCAGGCTCGCGCTCGGCGAACGCCTTGAACGCCGCCAGGTTCGCGAGCGATTCGCCCCGCTTCACCCGCCACGCCCACTCACGGCGGATGGACGACGCGAAGCCCAGCTCCAGCAGGGTGTTGAACGTGCCGTCGGCGTACTCGAGCACGCAGCCGAGGATGCGGTCGATCTCGTCCGGCGTGACGGACGTGAGCGCGACCCGACCGCTCAGGTACACGTCACCGGTGCTGTCGATCGCCCAGGACACCGCGTACATCCGGGCGTTGCGCTGGAGCAGGAACGCGTAGACCTGCTCGCGATTCTCGTCCGGCCGGCGCATGACGAACGCCTCGATCTCCAGCGCGTGTGCGCCGACCGTCAGCACGCATGCGGTCTTGAGCCGTTTCTCGCCCGGCAGGGCAACCGCGAACGTCGCGCCGTCCAGCCGCTCGTGCTCGAGCTCCTGCTCGGCGAGCGAGGCAGCGATGATCTCCACCGCGCTCATCGCGGTGTGCCCGTCACGGCCGCCATCGCCTCGGTGTATGCGGCGAGCAGCCCGCCGGTCGTCCGCTCCCACGAGAACTGCTCCGCGTGCGGGCGCGCGCCCGCGGCCAGCCGCGTGAGCGGGCTGGGCGGGCGCAGCAGGTCGCCGATGACCTTTGCCCACAGGTCTGGATCGTGGCCGTCGACGAGGACTCCCGAGTCGCCGTCCGCAACGGCTGTGGTGAGACCGCCGACGGCAGCGGCGACGACGGGCGTTCCGCAGGCCTGCGACTCGAGCGCCACCAGGCCGAACGACTCGTTGTAGCTGGGGACGACGGTGAGGTCGGCGGCGCGGTAGTACTGCGCGACCACATCGCGGGCGGCGGGTGGTACGAACCGGACCGTGTCGGCCAGCTCCAGCGAACCGGCCAGGCCGGCCAGCCAGTGCGTGTCGGCCAGGCCGGTGCCGCTGGGTGCACCGAGCACCACGACCTGAAGATCGGGATGGTCCGCGCGCAGTACCGCCGCGGCGCGAAGCAGCACGTCGGGCGCCTTCAGCGGCTGGATGCGCCCGACGAACAGCAGGGTCGGCGCGGTCTCGGGCAGGCCGACGCGGCGCCGCGCGGCCACCACGTCCCCCGGCGTGAACGTCTCGAGATCCACGCCCGGCGCGATCGTCCGCACGCGGGACGGCTCGGCGCCGTACAGTCCGATCAGCTCGTCGGCCTCCTCGGCGGTGGACGCGATCAGCCGGTCTGCCTCGGCGACCACCTGCTCCTCGCCGATCACCCGGGCCATCGGTTCGGGCACATCGCCGTCGGCCAGCAGCGCGTTCTTCACCTTGGCCAGGGTGTGCGCGGAGTGCACGAGCGGGACGCCCCACCGCTCGCGGGCCAGCCAGCCGACCTGCCCGGACAGCCAGTAGTGGGAGTGGATGACGTCGTAGAAGCCCGGCTCCTGGAACGCCTCGGCGCGCATGACGCCGGCACTGAAAGCGCACAGCTGCGCGGGCAGATCGCCCTTCGCCAGTCCCTCGAACGGGCCGGCGGTGACGTGCCGGACGAGCACTCCCGGCTCCAACTCGACCCGCGGCGGCTGCTCGCTGGACGTGGCCCGCGTGAAGATCTCGACCTCGACCCCAGCCGCCGCGAGGCGCTTGGCCGTTTCGACGATGTACACGTTCATCCCACCCGCGTCACCGCCGCCGGGGGCGTCCAGGGGGGACGTGTGCACGCTCAGCATGGCCACGCGTCGGGGAGCTTGCGCGCGCGCGCTGCCGTGCACTCGCCGCCCCTCTCGTCGTCCGTCCGTTCCAGGTGGTAACACACCGACCCCTCCGATCATGCCCGAACGGCCGGCCCAGCAGAATCGGTGCATGAGCGAGACCAGGGGCATAGCCGTCGTCACCGGAGCGAGCAGCGGGATCGGGGCCGCCACTGCCCGGCGTCTCGCGGCCGAGGGGTACCAGGTCGTGGCCGCCGCGCGGCGTCGCGATCGGCTGGACGAGTTGGCCGCGTCGCTGCCCGGCATCCGAGCAGTGACGCTGGACGTGACCTCCCCCGAGTCGGTCGACTCACTCGCCGACGCGCTCGATGACGTCGCGGTCCTGGTGAACAACGCCGGCGGCGCGATCGGGGTCGAGCCGATCGAACGGGCCGATCCCGCGGACTGGCAGGCGATGTACGACACCAACGTGCTCGGCGTGCTGCGGGTGACCCAGGCGCTGCTGCCGGCGCTCGAGGGTGGAGCGGGCGGGCACGTCGTGGTCACCGGGTCGATCGCCGGGCACCTGGTCTACGAGGGCGGCGCGGGGTACACGGCGGCCAAGCACGGTGCGGCCGCGCTGGTCGAGACACTGCGCCTGGAGCTGAACGGGCGGCCGGTCCGGGTCACCGAGATCGCGCCGGGCATGGTGCACACGCAGGGGTTCTCGCTCGTCCGGCTGCGCGGCGACCAGGTGGCGGCGGACCGGGTCTACGAGGGTGTCGAGCATCCGCTGACGGCCGAGGACATCGCCGACTGCATCGCGTTCGCCGTCACGCGACCGGCGCACGTGAACGTCGACCTGCTGGTGGTCAAGCCGCTGGCGCAGGCGGCTCCGCACAAGGTCGCCCGCAGCTGACAGCAGGTCAGAACTCCACGCCTGCAAGGTGAGCCTCGGGCCGCAGCCGGATGCCGAACCGCGCCTCGACACCGGCGCGGATCTCCGCCGCGAGCTCGAGCAGCTCGGCCGTCGTCGCCCCGCCGCGGTTCGTGAGGGCCAGGGTGTGCTTCGTCGATACCGAGACGGTTCCGTTGCCGTGCGAACCGGTGAACCCCTTACCGAACCCGGCGTTCTCGATCAGCCACGCGGCGGACAGCTTGACCTGACCGTCGACGAGGAAGTTGGGGCAGCCGTCGGGAACCTGCTCCGGCGCGACGAACGGGTTGACGAAGAACGAGCCGACGCTCCAGGTGTCGTGGTCGGCCGCGTCGAGCAGCATCCCCTTGCTCCGCCGCAGCTTCAGGACCACCTCGCGCACCCGTTCCGACGGCGCCCGCTCGCCCGGCTCGATCCCGAGCTGGCGCGCCACCTCGAGGTACCGGACCGGGGCGCTCAGCTCGCTGCGCTGCAGCTCGAACGTCACGTCGAGCACCACGAAGCGGTCGGTGTGCTTGAAGGCGCTGGTGCGGAAACCGAAGCCGCACCGCTCGGGCGCCCATGCCTCGATCGCGCCCGTCTGCCTGTCCAGCACGCTCAGCCCGGTGATGACGTCCGAAACCTCGCTGCCGTACGCGCCGACGTTCTGCACCGGTGTTGCGCCGGCCAGGCCGGGAATTCCCGACATCGGCGCCAGCCCCGAGAGCCCTTCCCGGACCGACAGCTCGACGAGCTCGTCCCACACGACGCCCGCCTGCGTGGTGATGCGCACGGCGGTCGACGTCGGCTGCGCGATCTCGATCGCGCCGGTCCGCACGAGGACGGCCACGCCCGGCCACCCCTCGTCAGCGACGACCAGATTGCTGCCGCCGCCGAGGATCAGGACCGCTTCGCCGGACGCATCGGCCGCCCGGACGGCGTCGACGAGCTCGTCGGCGGACGACGCGGAGACCGTGCGCGCGGCCGGTCCTCCGAGGCGGAGGGTGGTCAGATCGGCGAGGACGGCGGGCACGGACCGCGAGGCTACCCTGGTCCGCGGCGCCGTCGCGCCGGCGTGACCGACGCGCCCGTCTCAGCGGGTGCGCCGGTCGGGCAGCGCCGGATCCCGGGACAGTGCGTCGCTGGCGTCGTCGGCACCGTCCTCGCCGGCGCTCCGATCGAGCGGCTCGGACTCCGCAGCGAGCAGCGTGAGCTTCTCAGAGGTGAGCACCTCCAGGACGTGCTCCTGGACCGCGTCGCGATACATCCGCTCGGTCTGCCGGGCTAGGCGCAGGCCCTCGCCGGTCAGGCCCGCGTAGACCACCCGGCGATCGCCGGACGAGTTGCGGCGATCGATCAGGCCCTCCTGGCCCATCCGGTCGGCGAGCTTGGTGAACCCGCCGGACGTCATCGACAGCTCGTCGGCCAGTCGGGTCATCGGCATCCGCCGCTGGTCGGCGTGCAGCAGCAGGTGCAGGACGGCGAACCACTGGCTGGGAACGCCCGACTTCTCGATGCGGGTGACCAGTCGCTGCTGCGTGCTCTGCACCCTCCGGCTGATCGCTTCCCACTGCGCGAGCGCATCGTCCTCGGGCGCAACCGAGGTCGTCACCGACTCACCGTAGCGGCAGCTCCCTGTTCCGCACCGAAGTTGTCCACCATTGACCATCCGCCCGGAGCGGAAGGGTGTTTACGCCGGTGGAAGGAGCAGGCAGCTGTCTCCGAACTCGTGCCACCGGTACCGCTCGCGAAGCGCTTCGGCGTACGCCGAAGCGACGAGCTCGCCACCGGCTACGGCCTCGAGCAGGCTCAGATGGGACGCGCCAGGAGCATGCCACCCGGTGACCAGCCCGTTGACCACCCGAGCGGGACGGTCCGGCCCGAGGACGAGGTCTGTCCAGCCGGCCGATCCGGTAACCGTGCCGCGGACGTCGGCCGCGCTCTCCAGCGCCCGCGTGACGGTGGTGCCGACGGCGACGATCCGCCCGCCCGCATCGCGCGTGCTGTTCACCAGGCGGGCGGTCGGCGACGGGACCCGGTAGGGCTCCGGCTGCGGTGGCTCGCCGGCCTCCGGCGACGAGACGCCGGTGTGCAGCGTGACGGGTGCGACCGCGACTCCGTGGACCGCCAGGTCGGTGACGATCCCGGTGGTGAACGGCCGTCCCGCGCTGGGCATCTCCGCGCTGCCCGGATCGTCGGCGAAGACGGTCTGGTAGGCCGTGAGCGGGTGCGGCGCGGGCACGTAGGCGTAACGGATCGGGCGTCCGTGCCGCGCGAGGTACCGCCGCACGCCGCCGTCCACCGCGACCGACGCGCGCCAGAGCCGGCGCTGACCGTCAGGGTGCGGTTCGATCGCGGAAAGCGTTATGCCGTCGGGCATTTCGATGTGCTCACCTGGTCGCACGTCGCGCACCGGGCCGGTGGCGGGCCAGGGTGGGCGGAGCTCCACGACCCAGCTTCCGTCGTCGAGTGCGGAGGCGAAGTGGACGGCGACCGGTGCCCCGCCGAGCCGACGGCCGTCGACCTCGGCGGCCAGGGTGGCCGAGGTGTTCACGACGAGCAGATCGCCCGGCTGCAGGAATCGCGCGAAGTCGGCGAACCGCTCGTGCCGCATGCCGTCGGGCGCGGCGACGAGCAGTCGGACGTCGTCTCGCTCCCGTGGCGGCGCGCTCGCCTCGAGGTCGGGCGGAAGGGCGAACTCGAGCGCGGTCACGGCGTGCCCGCCGGGGCGGAGAGATCGCTGGCGCGGTAACGCCCGCTGAGGGGTCGCTCGTCCAGCAGCCGCAGCAGTGCCGGCACCACGGTCTCGGGCAGCGGACGATCGGAGATGTCCTCGCCGGGGAACGCGCGCTGGTGCATGTCGGTCCGCATGTCGCCCGGGTCGAATCCGTACACGCGCACGGACGCGTTCTCGGCGGCGAGCACCCGGCCCAGGTGATCGAGCGCCGCCTTGCTGGACCCGTACCCGCCCCACCCCTCGTAGGCCTCGACGGCGGCGTCGGAGCTCACGTTCACCACGGTCCCGGCGGATGCCGTCAGCGTCGGAAGCAGCAGTTGCGTCAGCGCCAGCGGCGCGAGGACGTTCGTCTCGTAGACCCGCCGCAGCGCGTCCAGCGGGTAGGCCGCGAGCGTCGGCAGCGGGCTGGGGCCGAGCTCGCTGGCGTTGTTGACTAGCAGGTCCAGGCCTCCGAGTACCTCGACGGCTGCGGTCAGCGCCTCGCGATGGATCGGCGACGTGACGTCGCCGGCCACCGTGACAGAGCCGGGAGCCAGCGCAACGACGGTGTCGAGGTCAGCGCGGCTGCGCGCGTCGAGTACGAGGCGCCAGCCTCGATCGGCGAGGGCCAGGGCCACGGCTCGGCCGAACCCGCGCGATGCGCCGGTGACCAGAGCGGTGGGTCGTTGGTGCGAGGTTGTCGGTGTCATGCCGTCCATCGTTATAGTTGAAGTCAACTTCAAGTCAAACGAGGGGATCGGACGATGCGGACGACGGACCTGCTTACAGTCAGCGAGGTCGCTCGGCGCAGCGGCTTCGCGGCGTCGGCATTGCGCTTCTACGAGCGCGAGGGTCTGGTGAGCGCGACGCGCACGTCAGGCGGCCAGCGTCGCTACGAGCGCAACGTGCTGCGGCGGCTGGCATTCATCCGGGCAGCGCGCAACGTCGGGCTGGGCCTGGACGAGGTCGCTGCCGCGCTGGCGACGCTGCCGGACGGCCGCGCGCCGACCAGGGCGGACTGGTCGCGCCTGTCGCACTCCTGGCGCGGTCGGTTGAACGACCAAATCGCTGCGCTGACCAAGCTGCGCGACGGCCTGGACTCGTGCATCGGCTGCGGCTGCCTGTCGCTCAAGCGCTGCGCGATCTCCAATCCCGACGACGCGCTCGCGGCAGGTGGCGCGGGAGCCCGGCATTTCCCCCGCCTGCTGCGGCAACCGCCTGCGTGAGCGGCCAGTCCGCGTGTCTCTGTCGCTCGTGGCTCCCGTCTACCCTTCAGGAGTACGCCGGGCCTCTAGCTCAATTGGCAGAGCTGCGGACTTTTAATCCGTAGGTTGTGGGTTCGAGCCCCACGGGGCCCACGGCATGAATCCCTTATATACGAGGTGATTAACGGGTTTTGCGCGGCCAACGACATGGTCGACGCAGCGGCTTCTGGCACCCATTTCCGTCGTCTGGCACCCATTTGTCGATGTGTCCCGGCAAGCGTCGATGGGCAGATGTTCTGCGGACAAATTCCGCAGCTTGACGGATCAGACGCTTGTGCCTGACAAACCGACGGGCTGCCGGCAGGAAGCTCCTGGACGGATCGGAGCTCGGACCACGACACGCCGGCCGTCTCGGGCTGCACCCTTTCGTCACCGTGTGCCGGGGCCCCCTCCCGGTCATCTGCCGTCCAATTTTCTGGGAATATCTAGCCTCCGCTGACAACGGAGTGTTAGCATTACAGGAATACGACTGTAGGTGAACGAGACAAGGGGGATCTGCGATGGACGTGGCCGCGGCGCCAGCACCTCTGTCGCGTGAGCGGGATGTCCTGGGCGCGGCGCTTGAGCAGATCCGGGCCCGGATCCCGCAGGGGTGGCGCCTGGAGCCGTACGACGGGCCTATGGACCGGCGACGTGCGGATGCAGTCCTCTCTCTGGTTCCGCCGCAGGGTCCGGCTACGGTGTTGGTTGTCGAGGTGAAGAGCAGCCTGGTCACCCGGGATCTTCCGGGCATGCTCGAGCAGCTCAATGGCTACATCGCGGCGACCTTCCCGGCACGGCGCGGCACACCGGGCGCGCTGCCTCTGATCGCGTCACGATACCTGTCGACGCCGCTGCAGCGCTGGCTGACCGAGCGCAACGTCGCCTACTGTGACGCGACCGGAAATCTGCGCGTAGCGCTGGATCGACCGGCACTGTTCGTGCGGGACGTGGGCGCAACCAGGGACCCGTGGCGGGGGCCGGGACGACCGAAGGGCAATCTGACCGGCGAGCCGGCGGCGCGGGTGGTGCGGGCGCTGGCCGACTACGCACCGCCGTACTCCGTGCCGCGCTTGGTGGAGTTGTCCGGCGCCTCTACCGGTCCGACCTACCGGGTGGTGGACTTCCTCGCCGAACAGGCCGTGCTGGAGCGAGCCGTCCGCGGTCCGATCAAGCAGGTGCGGTGGGTGGAGTTATTGCGCCGCTGGTCCCAGGACTACGGGTTCCTCCGCACCCACGCCGTCACCAACTTCCTGGCCCCGCGCGGACTGCCGGTCCTATCGAGCGGGCTAGCCGAACTGCCCAACCAGAATGGGCTGCGCTACGCCGTGACCGGCTCGTTGGCCGCTCAGAACTGGGCGCCCTACGCTCCGGCCCGAGCTGCGATGATCTACTGCGACGACTCAGCGCAACTCGCCAACCAGCTAGATCTGCGACCGGTGGACAGCGGAGGGAACGTGCTGCTGGCCCAGCCCGCCTACGAGGTGGTCTATGACCGCGCAGACACGCTCGAGGGGGTCGTGACGGTGGCGCCGAGTCAGGCCGCCGTCGACCTGATCACCGGCCCTGGACGTAACCCGGCCGAAGGCGAGGCACTTCTTGACTGGATGGAGGCCAACGTTGACCGCTGGCAACAGTGACAACCTGTTCGTACGCGCCCGATCGGTGCTGCTGGACGCACTCACCGCCCTGGCCGAGCATCGCGACTCCGTTATCGTCATCGGCGCCCAAGCCGTGTACCTGCACACCGGCGCGGCACCGATCGCCGTCGCCGAAACCACCAAAGACAGCGACCTCGCCGTCGATGTGCGAGCCCTACGGCAAGACCCGCTGATCGACGCGGCGATGGAGCGCGCCGGGTTCTTCCTCGACCCGATCGCCGGGCAGCCGGGCGCCTGGATGAGCCCGAACGGGATCCCGGTCGACCTGATGGTCCCCGAAGCGATCGCCGGCGGAAATAGCCGACGCAGCGTGATCCATCCGCCACACGGCAAACGGGCAATGCGCCGCGCCGTCGGTCTGGAAGCCGCCGTAGTCGACCACCACGAAATGCCGATCACAGCATTGTCGCCCCGCGATCAGCGCCACCTCACCGCCAAGGTCGCCGGACCGGCCGCGCTGCTCATCGCGAAACTCCACAAGATCGCCGAGCGGCGCACGAATCCAGACCGTCTGCTGGACAAGGACGCCCACGACATCTACCGCTTGCTGGTCGCCATTAGCACCGACCAACTCGCCGAGACCCTGATACGCCTGCTCGACGACGAACTGGCCGGCGAGATCACAGCCCAAGCGCTCACCTACCTGCAAGAACTGTTCGCAGACGGCGCCGAAGCGCTCGGCTCACAGATGGCCGCGCGCACCGAACAGGGCGTCGGCGAACCCGAAATCGCCGCACAGGCAAGCGCAGCACTATCAGCCGACCTACTCACCGCAGTCGCAGCTCGCCGAACTGAGTGATAGCCGCCCACCGCCAACGCAGACGCCACCAGCGCACAAGCGCGACCAGCCGCTGTCAACGATGCCAACCCGCCCCGTCAGGCGCAAATGATCACATGCCATACCGCATCGGTGTCAGGTCCCGGGCATCGAAGACACGCCAGAGCCGTCTGCGTGGCTCGCCGTCGCTGTCCTGGTCGCCAACCATCGCGCAGATGGGACGATTGTGTACACGGCACGGCAAGACCGAGCCTTGCTCGAGCACAGTGCGGCTGGCCCGGGCGGTGCTGCGTCAGCTGCGCTTCTTCCTGCGTCGGGCTACCTCCGCGGCGCGACGTCGTGCCGCAGTGGCCGGATCGGGTCGGCGATTACGCGCCCGCTCTCGGGCGTGCATTCCGTCCATCGCCGCGGTCCTCCATTCGGCGAGTACTGGTGGCAGGCGGTCGCGGTGATGGAGGAACCACCGCATCGCCGCCACCGTGGACGGGTCGCGCGATTTTTCGAACGCGACGAGCTTGTCGGGTTCGATGAGAGAGCCCATCGCTATCCCCAGATAGGTATCACGCTTGGTGTAGATGGACATGCCCTGCACTCTGTCGATGTCCGGGCAGAACGCCGCGCCAATCATCCAGGCCGCACCGGCCAGGACGCCGCCGGAGTCCTCGTTGTCCGGGGTGGGGGAGCAGAGCACGTCCAGGATGGCTTGCTCGTCGTCGTCGAGAACCAGCGGCGCTTCGGCGGCAAGCGCGTCGCGATACGCCCGGGCCGCGTCCTCGGCGCTAGTGAGCTGGCGCACCGGCCCAATCCTGTCCATAGCGAAGCTGAGGATCCACTCGCCCGGTTGCAGTGCCGATTCGTGCCCCCAGACCTCTGCGGTGTGCTCAAACCCTGCCAGCAGTAGCGTCTTTTCGCGTTGCTGCCCTTTGCGGTACTCGTCGCCGTGCCGCGCATAGGGGGAGGAGACGAACGGGCACACCTGCGCGGCGAGCAAAGCGCAGATCTCGTGTACGGGAGCTTCGTTGAAGCCGATCGGAGAATCGTCGGGGGCAGGCAGTTCGTCGCCGAAGGCGACCTGCCAACGCAACTCGTCACGGAACGGTTTGCCGCAGACTGCGCACAAGTCGAACGTCGCCAACACCAGCTTGCGTTTCTCCGAGATCGCACCGAAGCTCACCTCGCTGCCGTTGTTCGATACGACGGAGATGATCGGGAACCCGCGCGCGTCGTAGGCCAGATGTTCGCAGCGGGCAGGTACCGGCACGGTCGCAGGTCTCACGCTCGGAGGGTAGCTCGGCCCCGTAGCCCTCGGGTGCACTTGAACGAGCGCCGGCCGGCTCATGAGAGCGACGCTCTGTGCGGCTGAGCTACGAAGCGGAGCTGAACGCGTGGCCCGGACCCGCGCGCGCACCCGGGAGGAACGAAGGGACTGAGGGCGAGTGCGGCGCAGAACGTCGAGCTTGCAGACAAGACAAAGCGGCTAATCCAGGCGCCTAATCGGCGTAAAGGGGGTCTCCATTGATACCCTTCTTCGGTGGGGTCCAAGATCGTTGCTGGGCGCGACTATCCGAGGTCGTACGCGCAACTGCGGGCCTGGTTCGATGAGGACGGGAAGTGCACCGACTACCTGGAGTGGCTGCGCTGGCGCGATGGGTTCGTTTGCCCGGGCTGCGGCAGCGGTGTCGGTTGGCGGCTCGCGGATGGACACAACAAGTGCGGCGGCTGCCAGCGGAAGGTGTCAGCCACGACGGGCACGATCTTCGACAAGACGCGCACGCCGCTGACGGTGTGGTTCGCTGCTGGGTGACGCATGGTCGGCGACAAGATCGGGATCTCGGCGATGCAGTTGCAGCGGGAGACGGAGTTCGGCTCATACCAGACCGCGTGGGCGACGCTGCACCGGTACCGGTCGGTGATGGTGCGCCCAGGACATGATCGGCTGCGCGGTGACGTCGAGGTCGACGAGTCGTTTCTCGGCGGCCCTGAGCGGGGATGCCTGGGCGTGGAGCGCGAGGGAAAGTGCTGTTCGCTGGCGCCGTGGAGCGCGACGAGGGCGGCTTCGGCCGGGCGCGTCTCGGGATCATCGCGGACGCGAGCGCGCAGGAGTTGAACGGGTTCTTGGCCGACAACGTCGAGCCCGGTTCGCGAGTGATCACCGAGGGCTGGTCGGCCTACCCTGCTGCGACGCGGGAGAACTATCGTCACCTTGGAACGTCGGTGGCCGCGTCCGGGCTGGCCGCGCACGAGGTGCTACCCGCGGTGCATCGGATCTTCTCGCTGGTCAAGCGGTGGCTGATGGGCACCGTGCAAGGCTCGGTCAGCGCCGAGCATCTGCAGCCCTATTTCGACGAGTGGGTGTTCCGTTTCAACCATCGCCACTCACGCAGCCGAGGCCTGCTGTTCCGCACGCTGCTACGCCAGGCCGTCGGTGGCGAACCGTTGCGCTACCGGCAGCTGCGCAAGGCCGGCCGGACCCGCCCCGCGCCGCTGCCTGCACGTGGCGCCCGCAGCCTGCCAGCAAGCCTGGACATCGGACGGCCCGAACTTCCTTGGCGTCGTTGAGGATTCGCGGACCAGGAGGAAAGTCTGGGGTACCAAGATGGAGATCGCCTTCGGCGTAATGCCGACGGCATGGTCGGTGTTGCCGAGCGCCCGCGTTGGGATGGGGCGACCGCCTAGCTGCGGCCCCTCGATCGTCGGAGACCCGGCAGGCGTCAGCCGTGCCGTGCAGCTCCTACACCAGAAGTGCCGCCAGCGCGGCACCCATTTGGCACCCATTCGGTAGCGACAGCGACCGACACGCACCTATGCGCTAGTCAGAGGGAGTCCCATGAATACAGGGGTTTGGGCTGTCTGGCGCGCGGTGATGCTGGCCGACCCGAGGACTTTTGATCCGTAGGTTGTGGGTTCGAGCCCCACGGGGCCCACGCGAATCGGTTGCCCTCCACGGATCGAGGTCTAGCGGAAGTCGCGGGAGCGGGTGCGCAGGCCCAGCGGGAGCTTGGCGATCCGCTCGGCCAGGACATTGGCGATGTCGCCGGCGCGTTCGAGCCGGCCACGGATGAGCAGGCCGCCGGAGTCGCGGGCAATTCGGCGGTGCCGGTCCCACACGGCGGACGGGCAGATGACGTTGACCATGCCGGTTTCGTCTTCCAAGTTGAGGAAGGTGACGCCGCCGGCGGTGGAGGGTCGCTGTCGGTGGGTGACCACTCCGCCGACGGTGACTCGGGTGCGGTCGGGGATCTCGCGCAGCCTCGCGGCGACGGTGACGCCGAGCGCGTCGAGCCGGCCGCGGATGAGCGCGGTGGGGTAGCGGTCAGGGGTGATGCTCGTGGCCCACATGTCGGCGATGAGTTGTTCGGGTTCGGTCATCGGTGTCAGCGTCGGGACGTCCGGATCGGCACACAGGGCGAGTTGGTCGGGGCCGGTGTCGGCGGCGCCGCCTGCGATCCACAGGGCGGTCCGGCGCTGCAGGCCGAGGCCGTCGAACGCCCCTGCGGTGGCCAGCGCCTCGAGCTGTCCGCCGGACACCCCGGCGCGGCGGGCGAGGTCGGTGATCGAGGTGAACGGGCCGCGGGCCTCGCGTTCGGCGACGATCCGGTCGGCGACCTCGGTGTCGACGGTGCGCACGCCGGACAGCCCCAGACGTACCGCAGGTTGGATGACGTTGCCGTGCTCGCAGGCGCACTGCCGCGAGCCGGTGCCCGTCTCCAGCGCCGCTCTCGTGGCGGAGCGGTTGACGTCGGGGCGATGCACCTCGATGCCGTGTCGCTTGGCGTCGTGCACGAGCGTCTGCGGTGAGTAGAAGCCCATCGGCTGGGAGTTGAGCAACGCGGCAAGGAACGCGGCCGGGTAGTGCCGCTTCAGCCAGGCCGAGGCGTAGACGAGTAGCGCGAACGACAGTGCGTGGCTCTCCGCGAACCCGAACGAGGCGAAGGCCTTGACCCGGTTGACGATGTCGCCGGCGACCGCGTCGGTGATGCCATGGTCGGCGAGGCCGTCGTACAGCCGCGCCTCCATCGCGTCGATGCGTTCGACGCCGCGCTTGGAGCCCATCGCCCGGCGCAGTTGGTCGGCCTCGGCCGGGCTGAAGCCGGCACCGTGGACAGCGATCTCCATCAACTGCTCCTGGAACAGCGGCACACCGAGGGTGCGCTCCAGCGCGGGTTTCAGCAGTGGGTGCGGGTAGGTGATGTCTTCTTGGCTGTTCTTACGGCGGATGTACGGATGCACCGCGCCACCCTGGATGGGGCCGGGGCGGATCATCGCGACCTGAATCGCCAGTTCGTAGAACTTCTTGGGGCGCAGCCGGGGCAGCGCCTGCATCTGGGCTCGGGACTCGACCTGGAACACCCCCACGGTGTCTGCCCGGCCGAGGATCTCGTAGACACACGGCTGCTCCTTCGGGATCGTGGCGAGTTCGTAGTGCTCGCCGTGCCAGGACTCGATCAGCTCGAAACACTGCCGCAGCGCGCTGAGCATGCCGAGACCGAGCAGGTCGAACTTCACCAGCCCGGCGTACTCGCAGTCGTCCTTGTCCCACTGCAGCACGCTGCGGTCCGGCATCCGGGCCCACTCGACCGGGCAGACGTCGATGATCGGCCGGTCGCAGATGACCATGCCACCGGAGTGGATGCCGAGGTGTCGCGGCTGGCCGGTGACCGTCAGCTCGGTGGCCAGTTCGCGAACGAGCGGAGGGATGTCGCCGTCCGGGCAGCCGGTGCTCGGCGCGGCATCATCGGTCCAGTAACCCTGCTCGATCTGCTTGCTCCACGCGTCCTGCTGTCCCGGCGAGTAGCCCAGCGCGCGGGCGATGTCCCGGACGGCGATCTTGGGGCGGTAGGTGATCGCGTTCGCCACCTGCGCGGCGTACTCCCGGCCGTGCTTGCGGTAGACGTACTGGATGACATCCTCTCGCGGTTGCCCGGACTCGATGTCAATGTCGATGTCCGGGGCTTCGGTACGGTCGGGAGCGAGAAAGCGCTCGAAGAGCAGGTCGAAGCCGACCGGGTCGATTGCGGTGACCTCCAGCGCGTAGCAGACTGCCGAGCCGGCCGCCGAGCCGCGGCCTTGGCAGAGGATGCCGTTGTCCCGGCAGAACTTCGTGATGTCCCAGACGACGAGGAAGTAGCCGGGAAAGTCGCGGTCGGCGATGACAGCCAGCTCGTGTTCGAGCCGAGCACGGACCTTCTCGTCGAGCGGCGTGCCGTACCGCTCGGCGGCACCGGCGTAGGTGAGGTGGCGCAGGTAGGCCATCTCGTCGGCGAATCCCCCCGGGACGGGGAACGGCGGCAGGTTGGGGGCGACCAGTCGCAGGTCGAAGGCGAGTTCGTCGCCCAGCCGGGCGGCGTGCTCGACCGCGCCGGGCCAGCGGGCGAATCGCTCGGCCAGCTCGGCTCCTGACCGCAGCCGGGCGTCGGCCCAGGCCGGCAGCCAGCCGTCCAGCTCGTCCAGGCTGCAGCGTGCTCGTACCGCGGCCAGCGCGGTGGCCAGCCGGCGGCGGGCCGGGGTGTGGTAGTGCGCGCCGGTTGTCGCCACGATCGGCAGGCCGGCTTCGCCGGCCAGCTGGGCCAGCACGTCGTAGCGCTCGTCGGCCAGCGGCTCGCGGGCGTAGGTCAACTCCACCGCGACGTTGTCGCGGCCGAACCGGTCGACCAGCTCGGCCAGCGCCCGGCGGGCGGGATCGAGGGCGAACGTGCCGTATTGACCGACGTCGAGGGCTTGGCGCACCGGGCCCTTGCGACAGCCGGTCAGCACCAGCCAGTGACCGTCGGCGAGATCGGCGAACTCGTCCCAGTCGTAGACCGGGTGACCCTTGGCGCCGCCACGCAGTTGAGCCCGGCTGATGCCCCGGCACAGGCTCGCGTACCCAGTCGGGTCGCGGGCGAGCACGAGCAGGTGCCGGCCGGGTGGGTCGGGCATCGCGGACCGGGCGCCGACAAGTCGGCCGGTTGTGGTGACGGGTGGGAGGAGATCGCAGGAGAGCTCGGCGCCGAAGATCGTCGGCAGCGGCGGTTGTTGCTGTGCCGCGGCGGCGGCGAACCGGGGCGCGCCGTACATGCCGTCGTGGTCGGTGATCGCTAGTGCGGACAGGCCGAGTTCGGCGGCGGCCGCGGCCAGCTCCTCCGGGGTGGACGCGCCGTCCAGGTGGCTGAACGACGAGTGGGCATGCAGTTCGGCATAGCGTGGCGCCTTGACTCGGCGGCGGGTAGACGGAGCTGGTGGTGGTACCCGCTTGCGCGAGACCGGGCCGCGGTCCTCGATCGGCCGGCCGGACAGCCGCCGCTCCAGTTCCCGCCACGTGACGTCGGGGTTGTGCCAGCCCATCGGTACCTACGCCTGGCTCGGCGAACTCAGTCGTACACCGCGTCGAGGGTCCACCGGCCACCTCCGTCGAGTCGGTAGCTCGCGAGGTAGGCCCGGCCCCGGACGTCGACGAGTTGGAGCAGCGCGACCCGGGTCGTGGCGGCGGCGTCCCACCACCGTTCGTCGAGCGGCCACGGCCCGGCCCAGGACGTGATCGGCACGGGCCGCTGCGCGCCGTCCACCAGCCGGGTCGGTGCGGCGGGAACCGCTCCGGTGTCGGTGACCCGGACCGGGATTCCGGCCGCGTCCAGCACCTGGACCGGACGGGGCGGGTCGAGCAGCACCGACGGCGCCGGTGCGGGCAGCCGTCCGGGCCAGGGCTCGACCGGTGACCGGCGAGGCGCCGGGTCGTCCCCCCACGGGACGTAGCGGGTGCGCTCGGCTGGCGTGCGTCCGCCCTGGACGATCGGAACCAGCACCGAGCCCGGGCCGAGCAGCGTCTGCACCCTGGACAGCGCGCGACGCGCCCGCTCGTCCCCGTCGCCCGCGCCACCCCACAGTCCCTGCTGGTGCGCGCCGACCGGGACCGTCTCCACCGGGATCAGCCGCAGCCGGGTCACCTCGCTGCCCGGCTGCCACGCTTCGAGCTGCCAGCGCAACCGGTCGACGACGTCGACCGGGGTGAGCACGCCGGTGTGCCGCCAGCGGCGGACGGTCTGTTCGCCGCGGTCGGTGCACAGCTGCAACTCGAAGCAGCTGCACGCCAGTCCGTGCGCGGCGAGCGTGTCGATGAACCGTTCGACCGTGCCGCGCGCGGTGAACGCCATCGTGTCGACCCGGTCGATCGCCGCGTCCAGGTCGAGAACGGCGTCGAGCTCGGCCGGTGGTCGCCGGGCGGCGACCGGCCTGTCCTCGCGCGCGGCCGCGTGCCGGTGTGCCCGGGAACCGTCCGGGCCGAACCGGGCCAGCACGTCCCGCGCGGGCAACGCGGCGAAGTCGCCGAGCGTGCCGATGCCGAGCCGGCGCAACAGGTCGGCCAGCACCGGCCGGCCGAGCGCGGCGATCGGCAGGCCGGCGAGGAACTCCGGCGACCCGCCCGCCGCCACGACCACGCCCTGCCGCGCCGCCTGCTCGGCGGCGAACGCGCCGTCGGCCACCCCGAGCTGCACATCGGACGCCCAGGCGGCGATCGCACGGGACAACGCGACTAGGACGCCGTCCTCGCTGCCGAAGTACCGCGTCGGCCCGCGGGCGCCGATCAGCGCGAGCCCCGGCCGGACGATTTCGACCCCGGGAGCGATCGACTCCAGGGCGACCACGACCGGCTCGAACGCGCGCGCTTCGGCCGCCTCGTCCCGGGCCAGGACCCGCAGCTGCGGGCAGCGAGCCTGCGCCTCCCGGCGCCGCTGACCGCGGCGCACTCCCTCGGCCCGTGCCGGATGCGAGCAGGCCACTACCCGGTTGGCGACGAACACCGCGACCGGCTCCGCAGGGTCCGCGCCGGCGGCGGTCACCGGCCAGTCCGGACACCACACCGCGATCATGCGAGGTGCGGTCACATCACACCCCGCCGCTGTCGCAACCGCCCGTACCCGTCCTCGGTGCCGAACCACCGCCCATCGCTCACCGTCAACCGGACGTCGGTCCCGGACCAGTCCGCCACTCCAGCGAGGTAGGGCACGAGCACCACCTCGCGCAGCCGGACTCGGGCCGCTAGCTGGTGCATGGCCGCCGCGGTCAGTTGCCGTGGTGGCCGGACCGCCACCACGTCGAACGCGTCCAGCAGCGCGGGATGGACCGGCAGTAGCCGCGGCCCGGCGCGGACCGGGACGGGCACGCCGTCGACTCGGCGGATGACAACATCAAGCACACGACCATAGTCGAACAAATGTTCGCATATGGCAAGGGTGGGCCAATTTCGTCGTCGACGTCGAACGGCGACCCAGATCGACCACGAGGCTGGCCGGGACGAAGCAGGGAACTCTCACTGCGACCGGAATCCGGCGGGGACGAGAGGATGCAATGTGCGAACTGTCTTACGGGCGTAATACAACTCAGGACGACCCACGTTGCCCGAAGGCACTACACGCGAGCCCGAGTCCGTGGGTCATGGCCACGACCTCGCGGTAATGAATGCGCAGCCGGCGTCGGCCGGTTCAGACGCCGAGATCCGCGTGCGCGACCGGATCGGTGGCGAGCCGCTCGGCGCCGATGGAGCCGAAGTACAGCGCGAGCGTGGCCGACATGAGGTGCAGGAAATTGTCCGGATCGCCGAGGCTGTGAATGCTGAGGAAGGTCAGCACGTGCGCGAACCCCAGCACGGTCACCAGCCCGAGAGTGGTGCCGATGGCCAGGTTCGCGATGCGCGCGGCCTGGTGCCACGGAGCGGTCACGAGCCACACCGCGGCGATCGCGATGTGCACGAGGTTATGCAGCGGGTTCACCATGAACAGGCCCAGCAAGCGGGGGCCGTCCATGCTCGCGAAGCCGCTGAACCCGGTGACCGCGAATCCCGCGATGCCCGTGGCGAGGTAGGCGATGCCGAAGACGACGGCGAAGATGCTCGCCGGCGAGCGACTGAACCGGTACATGGGTGATCTCCTTGTGATCGTGGGTCGTCAGGCGACGCGGACGGCGCCGGTGGGGACGCGTCGTCGCGCCATCGGACGTCGGATGCCGAGCAGTGCGTCGATCTCGTGGGGGGGCACCGGACGCGAGTAGAGGTAACCCTGGCCGAGGTCGCAGCCCAGCTCGCGCAGGATCTCGGCCTGCGAGTTGTGCTCGATCCCCTCTGCGACCGTACGCAGCCCGAGCGCTGCGCCGAGCTGGGTGATCGTCTCGACGAGCACGTTCGGCTGGCCGGTGGTGAGCCGGTCCACGAACGACTTGTCGATCTTGACGATGTCGGCCGGCAGCTCTTCGAGGTAGCTCAGCGACGAGTACCCGGTGCCGAAGTCGTCGATCGCAACGAGGACGCCGATGCTGCGCAGCGCGGCCAGTTGACGCTTCGCCTGCACCGTGTCGGTCATGAACAGGCTCTCGGTGACCTCGAGCGTCAGCTTGTCCGGCGCGAGACCGGACCGGCTCAGTTCCGCCGTGACGGCCTGCACCAGGTCGGGCTCCTGCAGCTCGCGGGCGGACAGGTTCACCGCGACCGTCAGGTGCGCGTACTGCGGGTGCGCCCGGTGCCATCCGGCGAGTGACTGGCACGCATCGCGCAAGACGTGCCGGCCGATCTGGACGATCTGCCCCGTCTGCTCGGCGAGCGGGATGAACTCCAGCGGCGCGACGGTCCCGCGGCGCGGATGCTCCCACCGGACCAGTGCCTCGAACCCGCTGAGCTCACCGGTCGCGAGGGTGACCGTCGGCTGGAAGTACGTGCGGATCTCCCCGACGCGCAGCGCCTGCTGCAGCTCGGTCTTGATCTGCAGGCGCCGCAGGGCGTCCTCGCCCAGGTCCGCGGTGAACTCGAGCAAGGTGTCCTTTCCGGCCGCCTTCGCCGCATACATCGCGAGGTCGGCATTGGCCAGCAGGCTGCCCGCGTCCGTGGCGGTGACGGCGCGGGCGATGCCGAGGCTCGCCCGAACGGTCAGCTCGCGACCGTCGAGTTCCACCGGACGGCGCAACGACTCCTGCACCCGCTGCAGCATGCGTGCACAGGACGCGGCGTCCAGGTCCTCGACCAGCACCGCGAACTCGTCGCCGCCCAGCCGGGCGACGGTGTCGCTGTCCCGGACGCCCGCACTCAGTCGCTGGGCCACGACGACCAGCAGCTCGTCGCCGACACGATGGCCGAGCGCGTCGTTGACGGCCTTGAAGTCGTCGAGGTCGAGGAAGATGACCGCAGGCGTGGTCGTGACACCCACGCGCCGGCTCATCGCGTGCTCGACGCGGTCCGCGAACAGGACGCGGTTGGCCAATCCGGTCAGGTCGTCGTGCAACGCGCTGTGCCGCAACTGCTCCTCCAGCGCGACCCGCTCGCTGACGTCCCGCGACGTGACCACGATGCCGGCCACCGTCTCGTCATCGCGCATGTCGTTGTGCACGTTCTCGATGTGGCGCCAGGTGCCGTCTGCCGCCTGCACCCGCACGGTTGTCGGCAGCGGATCCGCGCCGTCGAGCAGCGCGTCGTGCGCCGCGACCAGGTGGAGGGCATCGGCCGGGTGGACGAGCTCGAGCAGCCTGGTGCCGACCAGTTCCCCCGCCGCGTAGCCGAGCACGGACTCCAGGGACGGCGTCTGGTAGGCAATGGTGAAGTCGATGTCGACGATCGAGATCAGGTCCGAGGAGTGCCGGACCAGCGAGCCGAACCTGGCCTCGGCCCGGGCCCGCTCCCGCGCGGCACGCAGGTCGCCGTTGATGCGGGCGGCAGCCGTGCGCTGGAAGAGAACCAGCCCCATCAGCGCCGCGAAGAGCATGAGCACGATCGTCTCGATGTCGGCGGTCGTGCCGGCCCGCTCGGAGGAGCGCAGGTGCGCTGCCGACGCCGAGGTCAAGGCTTGCCGCAGCGTGACGAGATCGGCGTCGATCACGAGCGCGTCGGCGCGCGCACGGGCAAGGTCACCGGCGGCCAGTGCGGTGCGCACCGACTGCACTGATGCCGCGAATGCCGCGCCCGTGTCGTGGCCAGCCGCGCTGCCGGCGTGCTGCGTCCCGGCGGTCCAGCTCGCGACCGTGGTGAGGTCGGCCCGAGCGAGCAGCGGTGACACCGAGCCTCGCGCGACGGAGCGCCAGACGTCGGCGCGGATGTCGTTCGCGGCCGCTACCCGCTGGGTGAGCTGCACCTGCACACCGGAGCGCGCGTCGCCCTGACGGCGCAGGCCGATGATGCTGAACGCCATTCCGAGCGCGACGTTGATGACGAGCGCGACAGCGACGATCCGGCGTACGCGACGCGGCCAGCGCGACGCGAATCGCACCAACCGCGGCCACTCGGCTATCACCAGACCCTCCGGATCCCTCATGAACTTCGTAGCAAGATCGGCTGAAGCGAGACATTCTTGAGTGACCTGGCCGTTTTGCCGCAACTGAGCCCACGCCACCGGCGTAGTCGGAGGGCGGGTGGACAATCGAGTGATGCGTGAGTCCGGATTCGAGAACGTGGCGACGGTGCTGGTGCACCCCGCCGTGCTCACCGATCTCGAACTCGAGCTGATGTCGCACGACTTCCGGGTCTGGACCGTGCACACCGCCCCGAACTTCCCGGACGCCCCGCGGCTCGCATTCCAGATCCGCCGCTCACTGATCGACTGGAGCAACGGCAGGTGGGCGCTCGCCGCCGACTGGACCTTGGTGTGGATCACCTTCGGCGACAGCTGGCTCAACGGCGACGAACCGATCCCGTGGCCCGCGCACGCCGCGCTGTGGGACAAGCTGGCCGAGTACTCCGAGAATGTCCGTTACAACCTCGGCCTCGGCGGCGTGCCGCGGCTGAGCGTGCCGCGAGAATCGCGCTAGCTCGTCAGGACGATCGCGGACGGCCGAGGCTGCGGGCCAGGGCGCGCCCGGCAGCCCGTCCGGAGAAGATGCAGCCGCCGAGGAACGTCCCCTCCAGCGCGTTGTAGCCGTGCACCCCACCACCACCGAAGCCGGCGACCTCGCCGGCGGCGTACAGCCCGTCGAAGGTTGAGCCGTCGGGACGGATGACCTGAGAGTCCAGATCTGTCTCCAGGCCCCCCAGCGTCTTGCGGGTGAGCAGGTGCAGCCGGACGGCGATCAGCGGTCCGTGCGCGGGGTCCAGCAGTCGGTGCGGCTTGGCCACCCGCATGATCCGGTCCGGCTTGTATGCGCGCGCATTGCGAATCGCCATCAGCTGCAGGTCCTTGGCGAAGGGGTTCGCTACCTGTCGATCACGCGCAAGCACCTCCCGCTCGACCTGCGCGAAGTCCAGCTGCGGTCCGGGCGAGATCGCGTTCATCCCGTCGACGAGTGCGCGCAGCGTGTCCCGCACGACGAAGTCCTCGCCGTGCTCGAGGAAGGCCTGCACCGGACCGGGGGCGCCCTTCTTCACCCGGGACAGGACGAGCTTGAGGTCCTTGCCGGTGATGTCCGGGTTCTGCTCCGAGCCGGACAGCGCGAACTCCTTCTCGACGATCGCACGGGTCAGCACGAACCAGGTGTGCTCGTGTCCGCTCCGGATGATGTGTTGCAGCGTGCCGTGCGTGTCGTGTCCGGGGAACAGCGGGGCGGGCAGCCGCCGGCCGGTCGCGTCCAGCCACAGCGACGAGGGGCCGGGGATGATCCGGATCGCATGCTCGGGCCAGATCGGATCCCAGTTCTTGATGCCTTCGGTGTAGTGCCACATGCGGTCGCGGTTGACGATGTTGCCGCCCGCGCTCTCGGTGATCTCCAGCATGCGCCCGTCGACGTGGGCCGGGACGCCGCGAATCATCGAGCGTGGAGCCGGGCCGACCCGCTCGGTCGGCCAGTTCTTCCTTACCAGATCGGGGTTCCCGCCGATCCCGCCGGAAGTGACGACGACCGCCTGCGCGCGCAGCTCGAACTCGCCGACGGCTTCGCGGGACGATTGCACCCCGCGGGATGCGGCTGACTGTTCGAGCGCCGTGCCCCGCACGCCGACGACTGCGCCGCCCTCGACGATGAGACCGTCGACCTGGTGGCGGTACCGGAACGTGACGAGACCGCGGCGAGCAGCATCCAGCACCGGCTCGCGGAACACGCGCACCACCTCGGGGCCGGTGCCCCAGGTCAGGTGGAAGCGCGGCACCGAGTTCCCGTGGCCGGTCGCGGTCCCGTCGCCACGCTCGGCCCAGCCCACCGTCGGCATCACCCGCAGCCCCAGCTCGTGCAGGTACTGCCGCTTGTAGCCGGCGGCGAAGTCGACGTAGGCCTCGGCCCACTGCCGGGGCCAGCGGTCCTCGCGCTCACGGTCGAACTGCGCCGAGCCGAGCCAGTCGTGCAGTGCGAGCTCGCGCGAGTCCCTGATACCCATCCGGCGCTGCTCGGGGCTGTCGATGAGGAACAGCCCGCCGAGCGACCAGAACGCCTGCCCGCCCAGGTTGTTCTCGTTCTCCTGCTCGAGCACGAGAACGCGCCGGCCGGCGCGGGCCAGCTCGTAGGTCACCACCAGCCCGGCGAGACCGGCCCCCACCACGATGACGTCGGCTTGTTCACTCACGATCGGCCTCCTCGCTGTAGGCGTACAGGCGTCATCGATGATCATCGCTTTCGATACCTGAATGTATTCGATACGCGGGTGTATTCACGAGGTTGTGTTTACCGGGCGACACACACCAGCGGGTCCAGCGCCGCGGGGCGTTCGCTGTAGGACGATGACCAGGTGGCGGCCGAGGCTCATCTCACCGATCTGTTCCGCGCTCTCGACCTGACGGGCGTCTTCGCGAACGCCCTGCTCGGCGGGGTGATCGCGCGGAGCATGCGCTTCGACCCGGTTGGCTTCGCGACCCTGGCGATCCTGTCCGGCCTCGGCGGCGGCATGATCCGGGACACGCTCCTGCAACGCGGAACCCCCGTCGCGCTCACCGACTATGCCTACCTGCTTACCGCGCTGGGTGGCGCGGCCCTCGCCTTCCTGCTGCGGATCGAGGGACGCGTGTGGGACCGGCTGTTCCCCGTCGTCGACGCGATCGCGCTCGGCTGCTGGGCCGCGGCCGGCGCGCAGAAGACGCTCTCGCTCGGCCTGGGCTGGCTGCCGGCCGTCCTGCTCGGCACGATCACCGCGGTCGGCGGGGGATTCGTGCGCGACGTGGTGCTGCGCCGGGTCCCCGGCATCTTCGGCGGCAACACGTTGTACGCGACGTGCGCGCTCGCTGCCAGCGGGGTGATGGTCGGGCTGGAGCGATCGGGCCACCCGACCGCCGGGCTGATCACCGCGACCGTCGTCGGGGCGGCACTCTGCCTGCTGGCCCGATGGCGGGGCTGGCAGCTGCCGGTCGGGCGCGGCTGGCGACCGTCGGAGGCGAGCGGTCTGGTCCGCTGGTTGGGCGCGCCGCCCCCGAAGGATCGGCCGTGACTCCCAGCCGCAACCGCGTCACGCCACTGGGCGAGGTGGTCGCGATCCCCCTGCGCGGTGCCTGGACCGGCAACCGCGGCATCCTGCACCGCGGCGAGCAGATCGTCCGCTTCCACGTGAGCGACCTCTGGATCACCTGCGCGCTGCGCTACAAGGACTGGTGGCACGAGCAGTGGCGGCCACACCACTTCACCTGGCTGTACTTCCACGACGAGGCCGTGTCGCTGGCCGCCGGGCACCGGCCGTGCGCCGAGTGCCGGCGGCCCGCCTACAACGCCTATCGCGACGCGTGGGCCGCTGCGGCCGACGTCCCGCCGCTCGCCCGCGAGATCAACCGGCAGCTGCACAGCGAGCGGCTCGTCCGCGGGACCCACCGGCGCCGGCTGCATCCGATGGCGTGGTCCGACCTGCCGGACGGCACGTTCGTACAGCACCTCGGCGGGTCGGCGGTCCTCGTCGGCGGCCGGGTCGTCGAGTGGACGGACGCGGGCTATGTCGCGGCCCATCCGCGGCCGGCGCGCGGCGAGGTCGGCGTCATCACGCCACCGTCCAGCGTTGCCGTGCTGAGGGCCGGCTACCCCGTCCAGATCGACGCCGCCGCGCTCGGCGTCTGACGTCCCGATCCACCGCGAGCATCGCGACCCGCTCGACGTCGTCCAGCACGTGCCTGGAAGCAGCCAGCTCGCCGGGGCCTACAAGGGAATCGATGCGGTGCTCGGCTACTACGCAAAGCTGGCCGAACTGACCGACGGGCGGTTCCGGGCCCACCTCGTCGAGGTGTCGGGCGACGGCCAGGGCCACGTCTCGGCGCTGCATCAGATGACGGCGACGCGCAACGGGGTGACCCGGGTCAGCCGTGGCTCGATCCTGTTCACCTTCCTCGGTGATCGAGCGACGGGCCTGCTCGGGCTGCACTCGGACCTGCCGGGGGACGATGCGTTCTTTGCCTGACGGCGCTGACCTGTCCCGAACATCGAGCTGACGCTTACGTGATCGGACAGCACTAGAGTTCGCCGCGTGCATCCTGACGGCGACGGGCCAGCACAGGGCGACCAGCGCGGCCTGATCCTGGTCGTCGAGGACGAATCGGCGATCGCCGACGTCATCAGGTTGAACCTGCAGGCGGCCGGTTACGGCGTCCACGTCGAGCGCACCGGTGACGGCGGGCTGGCGGCCGTCCGCAGTCTCCGCCCGGCCGCGATCGTGCTCGACGTCGGACTGCCCGGCCTGGACGGGATCGAGGTCTGCCGGCGGCTGCGCACCGCCGGCGACTGGACGCCCATCCTGTTCGCGACCGCGCGTGACGACGAGGTGGACCGGATCGTCGGCCTCGAGCTGGGCGCGGACGACTACATCACCAAGCCGTTCTCGCCGCGGGAGCTCGTCGCCCGCGTGACCAGCGTGCTGCGCCGCACCCGTGGGGTTCCCGAGACGGCGCCACCGCTGCGCATCGCAGGGCTGGTGCTCGATGCTGTAGACCGCCGCGTTGCCGTCGAGGACAAGGAGGTGGCGCTCACGGCGACCGAGTTCGACCTGCTCGCGTTCCTGATGCGCCGCCCCGGCCGGGTGTTCTCCCGCGAACAACTGCTCAGCGAGGTCTGGGGTTACGCGTCCGTCGCGGGCACCCGCACGGTCGACGTCCACATCGCCCAGCTGCGCGGCAAGCTGGGGCCGGCCAGCCCGATCCGCACCGTCCGGGGCGTCGGCTATTCGGTCGACGCGCGCGCGGCCGGCGGGTGAGGTGGCGCGGCGGCGGTCTGGCCGTCCGGATCGCAGCACTGGGCACAGGCATCGCCGTCATCACCGGCGTGCTCGCCGGCGCGCTCGCGATCGGCCTGATCCGGAACGCCGACGCCAAGAGCGCGCGCAGCACCCTCTCGCACCTGGCAGATGCCGCGGCGCGGACGAGCGACAGCCCGCTCGCGCAGGTCCGGACGCGGCGCACCCTGCAGGTGATCGCGGTGCGCTACGGGCACTTCGGCGCGAGCGGCCCGGTCGTTGCGGATGCGCCGATCGCGCGCTTCGCCCTGACCGCCACCCAGCTGGCGAAGGTGCGGGCGGGCGGGCGGGTATCGGCCAGCACGACCGTGCGCGGCTCGGGCGTGTACGTCGAGGCTCGCCCGGTCACCGGCGGGGGCGGGATCGTCCTGGCCGAGCGGCACGGTGATGCCACCGCGGCCGGCAACCGCGCGATCAACCGGATCCTGCTGGCCATCCTTATCGGCGTGCTCGTGGCCGCGGTCGTCGGCGTCGTCGTGGCGCGCCGGCTGGCCCGGCCGCTGCGCCGCGCCGCGCAGGCCGCGCACGACCTCGCCGCCGGGCGCCGCGACGTCACTGTCACGCCCGACGGCCCGGCCGAGGTCGCGGAGGTCGCCGACGCCATGAACACGCTGGCGGCCGCGCTCAAGCACTCGGAGTCCCGCCAGCGCGAGTTTCTCCTGTCCGTCTCGCACGACCTGCGAACCCCGCTCACGGCGATCAAGGGCTACGCCGAGTCGCTGGCCAACGGCGTCGTACCCGCCGAGCAGACCAGGGTCGTCGGGGGCGTGCTGCTCGCCGAGTCGCAGCGGCTCGCCCGGCTGGTCACCGACCTGCTCGACCTGGCCCGCCTGGACGCGCACGACTTCCGCGTCGAGTTCGCCGACGTCGACCTGCACGAGCTTGCCGTCGCGGCCGGGCAGGTCTGGCACACGCGTTGCGCGGCGGCCGGGGTCCCGTTCGGCCTGCAAGTGCCGCCGGGACCGCTGCTCGTGCACACCGACGCGGCCCGGGTGCGGCAGGTGCTGGACGGCCTGCTGGAGAACGCGCTGCGGGTGACGCCTGCCGGTGCGCCGATCATCCTTGCCGTGCGCCCGGAGGCCGGTGCGGCGATCGCCGAGGTCCGCGACGGCGGGCCGGGCCTGTCCGACGAGGACCTCGCCGTAGCGTTCGAGCGCTCCGAGCTCTACCAGCGCTACCGCGGCGTGCGCCAGGTGGGAACGGGGCTCGGACTGGCGATCGTGCAGGGCCTGACCACCCGGCTCGGCGGGACGGTCCAGGCCGGGCACGCGCCCGAAGGCGGAGCGCGCTTCACCGTGCGCCTGCCCCGGCACTGAGCTCAGCGCTTGATGTCAACCAGGTGCTTCGCGGTCAGCGTGCCGGTACCGGTGCCGGCCACCAGCACGGTGTCCCCGACGTGCACATCGGTGATCTTGCCCGGCGCACCCTTGCCCGAGGTGCGCACCCGCACCTTCGTAGAGGAAATGACCGTGTACCGCTGCGACGTACCGTCCGCGGCCTTCACGCTCACCTCGGAGGCCGAGACCGAGGTGACCTCGCCACGAATCAGGTCGTGCGTGACGAACCGGCCGTCCTTGTCGCGCGTGACGATCTGCCCGTGCACCGCACGCCGCAGCAGGGGATGCCGCTTGCCGTGCTGGCCCGGGGACGCAGAGGAGTGCGAGGCCGACGTACCCGGTGCGGGCGCTCCTGCTGTGGTGTCGCCGGACATGGCGAGGGCCGCCGTGCCCGAGCCGACGATGACGGCTGCGGTCGCTCCGGCGATCGCGATCTTTCGATACATGGCTGCTCTCCCACTGCTCGGTAACTGATCGGACGCACCCCAGCGTGCCTCGGCCGGGTACGGCTGCGGCCAAGGAATTGTCAGAATCAGGTACGGGCCGCACATCGCGCACCGGCATACTGACCGGACCATGAACGACCTGGCCGAGCAGGCGTTGCACGGGCTCGACCTGGCGCGCAAACAGATCATCAGGCACCCCGTCGCGTCGCTGACCGTCGGTGGCTTCCTCGCGGCGACGGTCACGATGGTCGCCGGCGGGCAGATCGGCGCCAGTGCCTCGGCCACGCCGCTGAGGAGCTGGTTCGGCCTGCTTCCCGACAACGGGACGGCCGGGGACGCGGTAGCCGGGACCGTGATGTTCGGCGGGATCCTCGCCCTGCTCCTGCTCTGGATCGTCGCGGTCGCGCGCCTGCGGCCGAACGCGTGCAGCGAGCGCCAGCTGTGGACGCTCGTCGGCGCCTGGGCCGCGCCGTTCGTCCTCGGACCGCCGCTGCTGTCGACCGACATCTACACCTTCGCCGGCCAGGGACTGCTGCAGCGAGCCGGGATCGACCCTTACAAGCACGGGCCGTCGGCACTGGGCCACCACGCGATCGTCAACGCGATCGACCCGACCTGGCGCAGCGTGCCGAGCACGTCGGGGCCACTCGGCACGCTGCTGGAGCACCTTGCGGTGGCAATCACCGGCGGCGACGCCTTCGGCACGGTCCTGGTGCTGCGCGTCCTGGGCCTCGCCTGCCTGTTCGCCATCGGCCGGCTCGCGGGAGAGCTCGCCGGGCCGCACCGGATCCCCGCGATCGCGCTGACCGCGCTCAACCCCGCCCTGCTGCTGTACGTGGTGTCCTCGGCGCACCTGGACGGCGTGCTCGTGGCGCTGCTGCTCGGCAGCCTCATCGCGTCGGCACAGCGACGCTGGCTGCTGGCGCTCGTGCTCGTCTGCGCGGCCGCGGCCACCAAGCCGGTGGCGATCGCTGCGGTGCCCGCGGTGCTGCTCGCGCACTGCCTGGGCCAGCGCTCGCACATCGCGTGGCGCATCGCCGCGCGGGACGTCGCGATCGCGATCGCCTGCCTGGCCGCGTTCTCCTTCCTCGTCCCCGACGGTCTGGGCTGGCGGCACAACTTCAGCAGCGTGACCCGCGAGCACACCCCGTTCGCACCGGCCAGCATCGTCAGCGACATGATCCGGTGGATCGTGCCGTCGGCGTCGTTCGACGATCTCGCGGTCGGCGGGCGCATCGCGGTGGTGGTGGCCGCGGTCGGCATCGTGATCTACCTGCTGGTGACGATGCGGGCCCGATCCCTGGACCGCACGATCGGGTACTCGCTGCTCGCGATCGGCCTGCTCAGCCCGGTGCTCTACCCGTGGTACCTGTTGTGGGGGGTGGTGTGCCTCGCTCCAGCCGCGGTCGGGGTGCGCCGCGACTGGGTGGTTGCCCTGAGCTGCGCGGCGTGCGTGCTCATCCCGGCCGGTTTCAGTTCGCGAGTGGCGGACACGGTCACGCTGGTCACCCTGCTCGTGATCGCGATCGTCCTGCTACCGACGCTGTACCTGCATCACCAGGCCCAGCGGCGGCTCACCGTCGGCTGATGAGCAGGCGCGCACCGCGCGCGGGCACCGTGGTGATGTTGCGGGTCCTCGGCCACTCGGGCCGGCCGACCGGTGAGATGTCGACGCTGCGCAGCACCGTCTTCAGGACGGCCCTCGCCTCGACCGTTGCCAGGCCCGCGCCGAGGCAGCGCCGGATGCCGCCACCGAACGGGATCCAGGTCGCGGGCGGCGGGTTTCCGTCCAGGAAGCGCTCCGGACGGAACTCGCCCGGCGAGGGCCACAGCCGCGACGTCCGGTGCACGAGCAGGATCGACGGCAGCACGATGACGCCCTCGGGCAGGTCGTATCCGGCCACCCGCGCGGGTGCGGCCAGCCGGCGCGCGACGTTGCGGATCACCGGGCGCCGCCGCATCGCCTCCTTGACCGTCGCGTCCAGGTAAGCGTCCTCGTCCGCGTCCGCCGCGCGCTGCACCCGGGTGAGCACCTCGGGCAGGCGGGCCAGATCGTGCAGCGCCCAGGCCAGGGTCGATGCGGTCGTCTCGTGACCGGCCAGCAGCAGCGTGA
Organism: Jatrophihabitantaceae bacterium; assembly: GCA_050742975.1. Lineage (GTDB taxonomy): Bacteria > Actinomycetota > Actinomycetes > Mycobacteriales > Jatrophihabitantaceae > JBDTGE01. The sequence goes on along the minus strand of JBOGDQ010000070.1, from coordinate 11,880 downwards.
CCAGGTGGTCCCGGAGCTCCTCGTCGCTCTGCTCGGGCGCGGCGACGAGCAGCTTGGACAGCACGTCGGTCCGTGAGCCGAGATCGTCGGCAGTGCGGCGATCAGCTATCTCGGCGTAGATCAGCGCATCCGTGGCCTCCTTGAGCAGAGCGAACCGCCGCCACGGACCGACGCGCTGCAGGCCCGGGTACAGCCAGCCGAGGAAGACCATCGGCCCGACCTTGACCAGGCGGTTCAGCAGCGGGCGCAGCTCGTCCAGGCGACGCTCGTCGCTCACCCCGAAGACGATCTGCAAGATCACCTCGAGGCTGATGTCGTTCATCCGCTGGTGCACCGAGAAGGCGCGACCGGCCGGCCAGCGGCGCAGCTGCTCGGCGGTGATCTGCTCGATCCGCTCCCCCCAGCCACCCAGCGTCTCGCCGTGGAAGGCGGCCATCACGCGCTTGCGGGCCTGCAGGTGCGCGTCCTCGTCGAGTAGCAGGACCGAGTGCTCGCCCATCACCGGACCGAGGATGGCGTTGCCCTCGCCTGCGTGGAAGACGTCCGGCTGGCCGGCGAACACCTCCCGGATGTGGTCCGGGTTCGCCAGCACGACGCCGCGTCCGCCCGGCGCGATGTGCACGCTGTACACGTCACCGAAGCGCCGGTGCCAGCGCGGTCCGGCCCACGTCGGCGCGGCCAGGAACAGCACGGTTTGCAGGGCCGTCGGCAGCCTGGGCCCGGGTGGCAGGTTCGCCGCGCCCGGTGCCGGCCGTTCGACGGTGAAGTCTTCGATGAGGCTCACTCGGGCTCCTTCGTCGGCCGCGGAGACGTAGCTGCACCCGTCGGTTCGCTCGCAAGCTCGCTCACTCGAACCCCTCGGCATCGGTTCCCCGATTTATACATCCGTATATGACGGGTGTCTATCCGGCGGCGTTAGGCTTCGCCCGTGGGGCACCGTGCGCAGCTGCTGGAGGCGGCCAAGCGGCTGCTCGAGGAGCGTGGCTATGCGCGCATCACCGCACGCGATCTGGTCGCCGCATCGGGCACCAACCTGGCCAGCATCGGCTACCACTTCGGGTCGAAGGCAGCGCTGCTCAATGCGGCGATCGAGTCGTCCTTCCAGGACTGGGCCGAGCAGCTCGCCTCGCTCGTCATGGCCGACCCGCAGGCCACGCCGATCGAGCGCGGGATGGCCACCTGGATCACCGTCCTGGACACGCTGCCCGAACGCCGGCCCATGCTGCAGGCCTACGTCGACGCGCTGGCCCAGGCGCAGCGCGAGCCGGCCCTGCAGGCCCAGCTCGCCGAGCACTACCGCCGGGCGCGCGCACGGGTCGCAGCGCTGGTGGCGCAGTCGTTGGACGACGGCACGCCGGCCGAGGACGAACGCTGCCGGGCGATCGCGTCGTTCGTGATCGCCGTATGCGACGGACTATCGGTGCAGTGGCTGCTCGACCCCGAACACGTGCCGAACGGCGAGCAACTGCTCGCCGGGCTGGCGACGATCTGGACGGCGTCCTTCCCCGGCGCTGTCAGTGACCCGAGCCGCCGCTGATCTCGCGAACCGCGGGCCGCACGTCGGCCAGGTAGACCGCGGCGACGATGGCGGAGATCAGCGAGACCGGACCGATCGGCGACGGCGAGAGCCAGGTGCCGAACAGCCCCGCGAGCAGCAGGATCGCCAGCCACGCCGGTTTGGTCAGCTTGTCCACCGCGGGGAACGCAGCGATCTTGCGGGTGACGCAGTCGATGAACGCCCAGGCCCGCAGTGCGACCAGTGCCCAGAACAGAACCTCATCGGTCCAGTAGTAGAGCTTGCTGACGACGTCCACGCCGTTCAGCGTACCTACGCCGACGCGCGGCGTGGTGCGGGAAATGCACTGCCCCGCCCCGATCGGATCGGGGCGGGGCAGGGTGGGCCGGCGGACGGCTCGGGTTCAGGCCTGGTCGGCCTTCGGGGCCGCCTTGCGGGCGGACGCCTTGCGGGCCGGGGCCTTGCGGGCCGGGGCCTTGCCGGCGCCCGTCCTGGGTGCAGCGGGCTTGCCTGCGGCCTTGACCGGGGTGGGCTTCGGGGCGGGCGTGGTGGCGACCCCGCCGCCGAGCCCGGTCATCGACTGGACCGGCTTGACGACCCGCTCCTGGACCGTCGCGACGACGACCCCGGTCATCGACTCGGCGGTGTTCACCAGCCTGGCGACGCGCTTGTCGGCGAGGACGGTGCCGAGCAGTGCCTCGGCCCGGTCGGTGACGGTGTGGGAGTAGCCCTTGGCCTGCGTGAGGTAAGGCTCGACGGCGGCCTTGATGGCGTCGAGGTTGACCGCCTTCTCGGCCTGCGCACGCAGGTCGTTGACGGTGTCGTTGGCCTTCGCGCTCACGTCGTTGAACTGCGCCTGGGCACCGGCAAGGCGCGCATCCAGCACGTGCTTGCCCTGGCTGAGGGCGGTGTCGGCGTAGGAACGGATGTCACTGGTGATCGGCATTGCGAAATCCCCCTTCTTCGGGATCGGTGTTGCGGTGGTTGTGGTCGTGCAGTTGTGCGTTCTCTCGCCGGAACGACTCGTAGATGTCGACGAGAACCTGCTTCTGGCGCTCGCCGAGTCCCTCGTCGGACAGGATCGCGGCCACCAGCTCGGGATCACCGGTGCGCGACTCGAGGATGCCGGCGCGCACGTACAGCTGCTCGGCCGAGATCCGCAGGCCCTTCGCGATCTGCTGCAGGATGTCGGCACTCGGCTTGCGCAGGCCTCGCTCGATCTGCGAGAGGTACGGGTTCGAGACGCCAGCCAGCCGAGCGAGTTGGCGCAGCGAAACCTGGGCCTGCTCGCGCTGCTCCCGGATGAACTCACCGATCGCTGCGCTGCTTCGCTTGGCCGTCTCTTTCGGCCGTTCGGCTATCACCTGCCCAGTCTTACCGATCAGTGCTAGCAAATGCAAGCGAGTGGCTAGCGACACCGATCCCGCTCGACAGCCCGTACCTCGAACCGGAGCATTCGTGCCGGCACGTCAGGGTCCAGGGACAAATGTCAGGGTCTATCCGGGGGGAAAACCCCATGACAATCGGGCTGTCCGCGTCGGATCATGATTCCCGAACGCCCGCCGGGAACCGGAGGCGTCGCCACGACGTTGTGCACGCGGGCAGCCGCTGCGCGCGTGCACCACCACAACATGATCACCGCACCAACTAGCCAATGGAGTTCTGCATGAGGACGATCGCCCGCTTCGCCATCGAGAAGCGCTGGCTTGTCATCGTCGGCTGGATCGCGTTCATCGTGCTCACCCAGGCGATCGCGAGCGGCCTCGGCGGCGCGAACTACAAGGACACGTTCAGCCTCCCGCACACCGAGACCGACACGGTCACCCACCTGCTCGACAAGTCCGGTCAGTCCGACCAGAACGGACTGTCCGGCCAGGTCGTGCTGCACGCGAAGTCCGGGACATTGGCCGCGGCCCCGGCCGGCAGTGAGACCGCGTTCGCCCAGCTGTGCGCGGACAACCTATCCGTCGTCGCGGTGACCACGCCGTGGCAGAACGTCAAGTGCGCCAACGGCACCGCAACCACCGCGGCCGGTCAGCCCGACCTGCTGTCCAAGGACAAGACGATCGCTATCGCCGAGGTCACCTGGAAGTCGGCCAAGTACGACCAGAAGCTGTTCGACGGCGTCTACGACCATCTCAAGACGCTCAACAGCTCGACCCTGCAGGTGGAGTTCACCGGCGACGCGTTCCAGGGTCAGGGCCAGAAGCAGAGCGGCATCCCGCCGTTCCTGCTCGGCTTCATCGCCGCACTCGTCATCCTCGGCATCGTCTTCCGAACCTTCGGCGCGACAGCCCTCCCGCTCGCCAGCGCGGTCGCCGCGCTCACCAGCGGGCTCGGCCTGATCGGCATGCTCACCCACGCGATGGACGTCTCGAACGTGACGCCGCAACTGACCGAGCTGATGGTCATCGGGGTGGGCGTCGACTACGCGCTGTTCATCGTCACCAGGCACCGCCGAAACCTGCGACGCGGGATGGGCGTGAACGACTCGATCCGCTCCGCGATCGACACCTCGGGCCGCGCCGTGCTGTTCGCCGGCACGACGGTCTGCATCGCGATGCTCGGACTGATCGCGCTGGGCGTGAGCTTCTTCTACGGCATGGCGATCGGGGTGGCGATCGCGGTCAGCCTCACCATGCTCGCGTCGCTCACACTGCTGCCCGCGCTGCTGAGCTTCCTGGGCCTGAAGGTGCTCACCCGCAAGCAGCGGCGGGAGGTCCGCGCCGGCATCTTCCACGACCCGCACAGCGACGGGTTCTGGGCACGCTGGTCCAAGCTGGTCACCAAGCGTCACATCGCACTGGCGACAGCCGGCGGCATCGCGATCGTCGTCATCGCGATCCCGTTCCTGTCGATGCGGCTCGGCCACGCGGACCAGGGCAACGATCGCGCGAGCACGACCACCCGCAAGGGCTACGACCTGATCGCGAAGGGCTTCGGTCCGGGGTACAACTCCACTCTGACGCTGGTCGTGAACGGACCGGACGCGGCGGCCACGGCGCACAAGGTCGGCACGTCGCTGGCGAAGGTGAACGACGTCGACCCGAGCAGCGTGTTCGTCCCCCCGAAGGGGCTCACGCCCGAGCTGAGCCTGGTTTCCTTCAAGTCGCTCACCTCGCCGCAGGATTCGAAGACGACGGACCTGGTGCACAACCTGCGTAACGACGTGCTGCCCCCGCTGTATGACGGCACCGGCGATCACGTCTACGTGTTCGGGCAAACGGCGATCTACGTCGACTTCTCGCACGTGCTGAGCGCGAAGATGCCGCTGTTCATCGGTGCCGTCGTCGGGCTGTCGTTCCTGCTGCTGCTGATCGCGTTCCGCAGCCTCGTCATTCCGCTCACCGCGGCCCTGATGAACCTGCTCGCGGCGGGCGCGTCGTTCGGCGTGGTGGTCGCGATCTTCCAGTGGGGCTGGCTGTCCGACGCCCTCGGTATCGGCAAGGGCGGCCCGATCGAGGCGTGGGCCCCGGTGCTGTTCTTCGCGATCATCTTCGGGTTGTCCATGGACTACCAGGTGTTCCTGGTCAGCCGGATGCACGAGGAGTGGGTGCACACCCGCGACAATAAGCGCGCGATCCGAGTCGGACAGGCGGAGACCGGCGGGATCATCACCGCCGCGGCCATCATCATGATCGCGGTGTTCGGGGGCTTCATCCTGGACCCGAACCGCACGGTGAAGCTGCTCGGCATCGGCCTGGCGAGCGCCGTGTTCCTCGATGCGTTCGTCCTGCGCACCATCCTCGTCCCGTCGCTGATGCACACGATCGGAAAGGCCAACTGGTACTTCCCGAAGTGGCTGGACAAGGCGACGCCACGGGTCTCGGTCGAAGCGTCCGACGACGGCTGGACGCCCGAGCCTGGCGAGGAGCCGGAGAAGGAACTCGCGGAGGTCTGAGCGTGGACTGACCGGGCACTCGGCGTCTGCCGGGTTGTCCGGTCAGCTCATCTCGGACAGGCCCAGCAGTGCGGTGCGGGTGCGCGGCAGGCCGCTGGCGCCGCCGGGCGCCGGCTTGACGGCCAGGACCTGGTTGATCCCGATCCGGTTCGCCTCGAAGGCCAGTACCGAGCCGGCCATGTAAAGCCGCCAGATGCGGGCCCGGCCGGCACTGCTGACCGCGACCGCCTCGTCCCAGTTCTGCTCCAGGTTCGCGACCCAGGCGCGCAGCGTCAGCGCGTAGTGCTCGCGCAGCGACTCGACGTCGCGCACCTCGAAGCCGGCGCCCTCGATCGCCTCGAGCATGGTCGCGATCGGCTCCAGCTCCCCGTCCGGGAACACGTAGCGGTCGATGAACGAGGTCTTGGAGAACGCCGCGGGCCGGCCGGGGCGGCGCGAGATCGCGTGGTTGAGCAGCCGGCCGCCGGGCCGCAGCAGGGCGAACACATCGGCCGCGTATACCGGCAACATCGTGGCGCCGACGTGCTCGGCCATGCCGATGCTGGAGATCGCGTCGTACGGGCCGTCGCGCACATCGCGGTAGTCCTGGATCCGGATCTCGACGAGGTCGTCCACGCCGGCCTCGACCATCCGCTTCTGCGCGAACTCGGCCTGCTCGTGCGACAGCGTCACCCCGACCACCCGCGCGCCGTAGGTGCGGGCGGCGTGCAGCGCGAAGGTGCCCCAGCCACACCCGACGTCGAGCACGCGCATGCCTTGGCCCGCGTCACGGAGCCCGAGCTTGCGGGCCACCAGATCGCACTTGGCGAACTGCGCGTCCTCGAGCCCGAACCCCGGCTCCTTCCAGTACGCGCACGAGTACGTCATCGAGTCGCCGAGCACCAGGCGGTAGAAGTCGTTGCCGACGTCGTAGTGGTGCGCGATCGCGTCGGCGTCGCGGCGCTTGCTGTGCCGGTGGCCGACGAGGTGCGCCTCCTCGGCCGGCGGCTTGGGCGGCAGGCCGATGATCCCGAGCTTGATCGCGGCCCTGACCAGGGCCCGCTTGGTGCCGGCATCGATGAGCACACCGGGTCCCTCGTCCGGGTTCGCGACCCGCTCGAGCTCGTCCATCCCGGCCAGCAGGTCGCCCTGGAACTCCACGTCGCCGGAGACATAGGCCCGGGCGAAGCCGAGCTCGTTCGGCGCCCAGAGCAGGCGACGCAGCGCGCGGCGGTGCCTGATGTTCAGCTGGACGGGGGCATCCAGCGGCCCGAACTCGCTCCCGTCCCAGCAGATGACCCTGATTCGTGCGTTCTCGCCCAGCGCGGCATGCACCAGGGGGGCAACGGTGTCGGCAACTGTCACCAGTCCGGTTTACCGCGTCCAGGCGGCGCCCGCCATACCCGGTCCACCGGCCGCGATCGGGCGTCGGCTGGTATGGCCACCCGCCGGACGGTATGGTTAGGCAAACCTAAGCTGACCGAGGAGCGACGTGTACGCCTGCATCTGCCACGCGGTGACCGTGGACGAGGTCGGTGCAGCCGTCGACTCGGGCGCCGACTCGATCGAGGCGATCGGCGCCGCCACCCGGGCGGGCACGAACTGCTACTGCTGCCATGACCATCTCGAGGACATCCTCGACGAGCGGTGCCGGTCCTGCCCGCTCGCGTCTCTCGCGGTCGCCTGAGCGCACGCACTAGGCTCGCGCCATGCAGGGCGACGAGCGGGTCATCGGGTTCCTGAACGAGCAGCTGACCGCGGAGTTGACCGCGATCAACCAGTACTTCCTGCACGCGAAGATGCAGCAGAACTTCGGCTGGCCCAAGCTCGCAGCCCACACGCGGGCCGAGTCGATCGACGAGATGCGGCACGCGGAGATCCTCACCGACCGGATCCTTTTCCTCGAAGGGCTGCCGAACTACCAGAAGGTGTCCAGCCTGCGGATCGGGCAGAACCTGAAGGAGATGTTCGCGGCGGACCTGGCCGTGGAGCTCGATGCGGTCGAGCGGCTGCGTCGGGGCGCGGAGTACATGCGCAGCGTCAGTGACATCACCAGCTGCCGGCTTTTCGAGCAGATCCTGGCCGACGAGGAGTCGCACATCGACTACCTCGAGACGCAGCTTGAACTGCTCGCCACGCTGGGCGAGCCGCTCTACATCGCCCAGCTGGTCGAGCAGCCCAGCGACTGAGCCGGATCGGTTCCCGCCCAGCTACCAGATCCGGCCGCGGGGGAGTGCGGCCTTTCCGATGTGCGGGTCCTGCAACGCGAACGGTTCGCCGTCCCGTCTAACGGGCATGGAGCAGTCGTTGCGCAAGCTCGTGCTGTTGACGAGCGTGGCGGCCGTTCTTGCCGCGTGCACCAGCGGTCACCACGGGTCCACGTCCCCGCTGTCAGCGCTGAAAGTGCACGTGGGACTTTTCGGGGGGCCGGCACTCTCCGATGGCGGCATGGCGGACTCCGATGCCCCGCAGTTCGACGCGAGCGTCACCGTCGTGAACGGCGCCGGGCGCAGTTGGACAGCCAAGACTGGTCGCGACGGGGTTGCCAGCTTCTCGGTACTGCCCGGCAAGTACTCGGTGACCTCGCCTTCTTGCGGACCTGGACCGCAGTCGATCACGGTAAAAGCCGGCCAGCGCGCCCTTGTCCAGGTCCGGTGCGCCATCCCGTAGGCGCGATCGAACGCTTGCTCGTGCCGGGCAAAACCTCGATACAGTATTTGGCGACTCCGCAGGGGAGGTCGGCTGGTGAACGCGCTATACGACAGGGAGCACGTCGACTCGGTTCTGACGCGCGTCGGAGTGCCGAAGAATCGGCGCACCGTCATCTTGGACCAGATCCAGTTCCCGATCGATCTGAACCGACTGCAGGCGTTACTCGCGCCGCTCGGCATCACGCATGACGCCTTGATCAACCGCATGGGCGGAAGTCCCTGATGCGAGTGGCGAGTTGGCGACGCCTGGCGAGTCGTTGATCAACTGCGGGTCGTGGCTGCCCACGAACCGCAAGTCGCAGCTGATCTTGGAGGTGTGTCGATCAGCCGGCGTCGATCGCGACCGGCGCGCCGGCTACGACCAAGGCCGCGTCGTCCGGGACCGACCGCTTGATCACCGCCAGCGCGATCGGGCCGAGCTCGTGGTGGTGCAGCGCGGTACCCAGGAAGCCGACGGCGCGCCCGGCCAGCTCCACCGGCGTGCCCGCCGGCGGCAGCTCCTCGGACTCGCCGGACAGGTGGACCAGGACCAGCCGGCGCGGCGGCCTGCCGAGGTTCTGCACCCGGGCGACGGTCTCCTGCCCCCGGTAGCAGCCCTTCTCCAGATGTACCGCTGGGCCGATCCAGCCCACCTCGTGCGGGATCGTCCGGTGGTCGGTCTCGAAGCCCAGTCGCGGCCGCCGGGCCTCCACCCGAAGCGCCTCGAACGCCCAGAGGCCGGCCAGCTCGGCGCCGGCCAGTTCGAGTGCGTGCAGGGTCGCGACCAGATCGGTCCGCGGGACGAGCAGGTCGAACGCGCCCGGCCCCGGCCACGCATTGCCGCGGACGAAGCCTCCGGCCGGTAGCGACTCGGCGCGACCGGTCGGCGGCGCCGGAAGGCCGGCGACGGCGAGGACTCCCGCGCTGCCCGGCCCGACGAGCGAGACGAGCGCCCAATCGGCCGACACGTCGGCGGGCTCGACCCGCTTGAGGAACCGCATCTTCTGCAGGTAGTCCAGCACCGTCGAGGCCGCACCCGGCTCGGTGTCGATCCAGACCGTCCCGCCCAGCTCGGTCAGCTGCCAGTGCTGCTCGACGTGTCCGTGCGGCGACAGCACGAGCGATTCGGTCGAGTCGCCGTCCGCGAGGTTGGCCACGTGTTGCGAGCAGATCGAGTGCAGCCAGGGCAGCCGATCCTCGCCCGGGACGACCAGGACGTCGCGGTTGGACCGGTCGATCACGCCCGCGCCGGTCGCGAGGACGCGCTGCTCGCGCAACGGATCGCCGTGGTGCCAGGGCACGCCCTCGTCCACGCCGGAAGCCGCTATGCCGGTCTCGGTGCTCATAGAAGTGTCATCGTCCTCACGTCCGCGTTTGTTCCGTGCAGTTCACGCACGTGCCGAACACCGTGAAGTGCCCGCGGTCCAGCGTGAATCCACGATCGTCGCGCAGCTGCCGCTCGAGCGCATCGACGAGATCGGGCGGCGCGTCGACGACCGACCCGCAGTGGTGGCACACCACGTGGATGTGGTCGTCCTCGGCCGGGCGGTACGACGGCGCGCCGTGTCCGAGGTGCGTGTGCTTGACCAGGCCGAGCTCCTCGAGCAGCTCCAGGGTCCGGTAGACGGTGGTGACGTCGACACCGGGCACCGCCTCGCCGAGCTGCTCGGGCGTCGCATGGCCCAGTTCGCGGACGGCGGCGAGTACCCGCTCGCGCTGGGGAGTCATGCGCAGCCCGCGAGCACGCAGCCGGGCCGCCAGGTCGGGCCCGCTAGCCGTGTCGCTCTCGTGTGGATGCATCAGCACCATTGTCCGTCCTGGCGTGCCGGGTCGGTAGCCTGGCTCGGTGACGGTCGGGTTGCTCGCGGTTCTCGGCGTCGGACTCGTCGATCCGGCCGCACCGGTGCTCCAGGCCGACGATGCGGGGCTGACCCGTGGCGACGGCTGCTTCGAGGGTTGCCGCATCCGCACCGACCCGGCCGGTCACAGCACCGTGGACAAGCTCGATGCGCACCTGGCCCGGATGCAGCGGTCAGCAACAGCGCTGGAGATCGCGTTCGACGTCGCCGCGTGGCGGGCGCTGGTCGACGAGGCGCTCGCCGCCTGGCCGGCGCCGGGCGAGGCCGCGCTGAAGCTACTGCTCACCCGCGGGCCGGCGGGTGCCGGGCCGGCCGGCCTGCTCACGATCAGCCCGCTGCCGGCCGGCTATTCGCAGCAGCGTCGGGACGGCGTCCGGGTGATCACCCTGACGCGGGGCACCGCAGCGGACGCGTTCGCCGGCTCGCCCTGGCTGCTCGGCGGCGTCAAGACGCTGTCCTACGCGGTGAACATGGCCGCGCAGCGCGAGGCCTGCCGACGCGACGCGCACGACGTCATCTTCGTCAGCACCGACGGCTGGGTCCTGGAAGCGCCGACCAGCTCGCTCGTCTGGACGGTCGGGCAGACGCTGCACACCACGCCGCTCGGCGGTACCGGCATCCTCGGCGGGACCACGCAGCAACTGCTGTTCGAACGCGCGCCCGCCGCAGGCTGGCACACCAAGCACGCGCTTGCGACGGTGGCCGAGGTCCGCGACGCGGACTCGCTGTGGCTGATCGGCAGCGTGCGCGGGCCGGTCGACGTCGTCGCCATCGATGGCGGGCCGCGACCGCGCGACGAGGCGCGCACCGCAGGGATCCGCGCGCTCTGTGGATTCTGACGGCGAGTGGATTTTGACGGCAGGCGCGATTTCGGCGGCGAGTGGATTTTGCACAAAGCCGTTGCCGCGCCGGGTCGGGCGTCGTACCTTTGCCGTACACGGGAAAGGAGGTGGTCCAGAGTTGAATATTCTCAGGACACGTGAGGTGGCTGCCAGCTAGCCGCTGTACAGCGGCGCGCCGACCGTCGGTCCAGGCGCCTCGGCAAGCAGAGCCGCTGTTCCTAGCAACGGACCTGCGTGGCAATGCCCGCGCCGTCGGATGCGGCGGCGAGCACTACCCAGGCAGCTACCCGGCCTCCGAGTCGTCGGCCCGTCCAGCCGACCCGCCCAGGCGGACAGGACTCGGGGGCCGCTCTATGTCTCAATCACGTTCAGATGAGGTGGGCGAGCCGGTAGATCGGCTCGGCGTTCCACGTGATCATGCCCTGCTCGTCCAGGAACGCCATGATCTTCTCGCCCAGCCAGCGTCGGGTCTCGTGATTGTTCGGATTGCGACGGGCCTCGCGAGCCGCCCGCCTGCGGTCCAGCCCGACCGCCTCGTAGACGTCCGGGTTGATCAGCACGCCGACCACGACGGCCGCGACCACCGCCGACACCGTGGTGGCGACGAGCCGCTCGAGCGGGCCGAGCCCGGGCATCGTGCGGGCCACCTCCTCGCGCGCGAACCGGACGTGCCGGGCCTCCTCCACCACGTGGATGCGGTTGACCATGCGGATCAGCGGGTTGATCGCCTCGTCGTTCATCGTCGCGCGCTGCAGCCGGTCGGTGAGCTCCTCAGCCACGAGCACGGGCGCAAACAGCGCCGGCCCGCGCGCCGTGGCCTTGTACAGCCGGGCGAGCTGGTGGACGAGCGCCGGCGGACGGTAAGTGGGCACGCCCATCCGGTTGATCGCTTTGGCGAACATGATCACGTGCCGGGTCTCGTCGCCGATCTCGGTGAGCGCGTACTGGGTGCGCGGATCCTGGGGGTCCTGGTGGTAGGCCCAGCGGGCCAGCATCTGGATCAGGATGATCTCGAACCACAGACCGGTGCCGGCGATGCTGGCCAGCTCGTGCTTGGACAGTTCGATGCGCTGCTCCTGGCTCATCTCGTCCC